>CAYWUZ010000001.1:0-3659 GCA_964461565.1 uncultured Candidatus Izemoplasmatales bacterium
GTTAAAATATTTCTCATAATCATTGAATCTAAGATGATATTTCTTTGTGCTTCAGACATCGATGCTAATGTAGTGACATCTAATGTATCAAAATCAAAAGCTGATACGTCTGAGCCTTCTCCAGCAAATGCTTTCGCAGCTAAGATAAAGTTTTTAATTTCATCTTTAATTAAAATGTTCGTTAATGCAAATAAATCATCAACTGCTTTTGCAGGTATCTTCGTATTGACACTATTGTTATCTCGAATAATATCATCGATTGATAGATGCATTGTACCACTGATTAATATGATATCTAATTGTGGTCCAGTTAAACCTGTCATTGCTGAACCTGATATTGAACTATCGAAATCGGAAATACCAAGTTCACTTAAAGCATTCACGAGCGCTATTGTTTCATTTTGTTCAATATAAGTTAATTCCGTTTGAACAATCTTAATATCAAAAGTATCATTGATATTTCTTGAAGGAATAATTAAACTTGGACTATTACCAGCTAAGATTTTATTTGAAATCGTCGCATGGAATGAAGCTGATTCTAAGTACAAGCTAATGTTATCAAAGAACTTACTTGGTGCCAAGGTTGGGTTACTATCAAATGCACTTAAATCATTGTAACCCATTTCTAAGAATGCATTAATAATATCTTTAACTTCTGCTTTTATAATGAAATCTGTTCCTGATACATTATCGAATCTAATTTGATCATTTAATGTTTCACTGTCTTGATTATATTTTGGAACAAATAATACATTATCATTCAATGATAATAACTCATCACTGAGTGAAGCATGCATAATTCCAGAACTTAATAATATTGTTTGGTTACCAGGATATACATCTTCATCAAATTTACTAAAGTCAATATCACTACTTACGGAATCAATATTACTGTTAGGATCAGAGATTAAGTTCATCACGTTAATCAATGCTTTAATTTCAGCACCAACGATAAAATCTTCACTACCTAAAGTTGTTGTTACATGAACATTATTATTGGTTAAATTATCTTCTAGAGTGGTTCTAGGAACAACAATGGCAGTATTATCTAATAATTGTTGAGATAAAGTACGGTGCATAATCACTGATGTTAATAAGATATCTTGGTTTGTTGAAGTAGAGAAGGTACTTAATTTAAATTGACCATCAAAACTTTCAAGACTAGAGAAACCAACAAGATCCATCACATTAATGAGCGATTTAATCTCAGTTTTATATATAAAGTAATCTGTATTATGGGTAACCTCAATAGCATTTTCTAAAATATCAACGCTAGGAACTACTACTTTTCCACCTGTTTCTAAATCATCGATTTTAAGTGAAATAGTCGCTTGCATAATTGATGAAGCTAATAAGGTATTTTGATTTGCTTCATATGTTCCAGGATATTGAGATTCAAAGAGCTTATCTAACGAAATTGCACCTTGGAAATCATTAATCGTACTTGCGCCACCTAATAAATTAATAGCAGCGAAGAAATCAGTTAATTCTGTTTTTTCTAAATAGTTGATTATATGATTGATATCTGTGTTATCTGTAATTGTAATACTTACACCAGCATCATTATAATTAGGTACTACAATACTCGTACTATTAACTTCTAAATCAAATACTTGTTTTGAAATAGTCGCATGTAGTATAGCAGAATCTAATAATTCATCTTGATTATTAATTATATCAGTAAGACCTAATGAACTCACATTATTGAAATCATCAATATTAAGTGCTAATACTGCTTCAAAGAACTCAGTTAACTCGATTTCTACAATGTATTCATCCGAATCATTTGTTAAGAATCTAACATCATTAGTTAAATCAGAATAATCTTCAGCCGCTATATATGGGACAGTTAAGTCTCTATTACCTGTAATTTCATCAGGTTCACCAGAATCAATAATCATTGTTGATAGAGAGGCATGAACAATCTTAGATGATAAGACAGTGTCTGACTTGGTTTGGTCTAATGTTGTAGGATCATTAATTGGATCAACTGATAAGTTTTGTAAAATACCAGCGTTAATAACGACATTACTGAAATCATCAATACCTAAAACATTCAAAGCATCAAGCGTATTGATTAATTCAGTTTCAATTATATATTCAGTATCTTCTTGTAATAAAGCATCACCTTTTGTTAAAGTTATATCATCATTATTTAAATCTAGACTTGGAACAGTTAAATCACCATCATTTCCTAGTTCAATAATCGTATCGGAAATAGTCGCATGAATAATTGATGAATTAAAAATAACATTTTTATGAGGAAGAATTTCACTGATTAATAAAGAACCTACTTCATTAAAATCATTAATATCTAAAACAAGTACCGTTCTAAACACTTCGTTTAATTCTATTTCTACAATATATTTATCTGAATCATTCGTAATGAACCTAACTTCATCTGTTGAGTCACTATATAACTCAGCTGCGATATAAGGAACAATTAAGTCACTATCACCTGTAATTTCATCAGGTGTTCCAGCATCAAATATTATTTTTGATAATGTCGCATGAACAATCTTAGATGATAATACAGTCGCTGATTTAGTCTCGTCTAACGTTGTAGGATCACTAACAGGATCTACTGAAAGTTTTTTAATAATAGCTGTATTAACAACAACATTATTAAAATCATCAATACCTAATACATTTAATGCATCTAGGGTGTTAATTAATTCGCTTTCAATGACATATTCAGTATCTTCTTGTAATAAAGCATCACCTTTGATTAAAGTCACATCATCATTATTTAAATCTAAACTAGGAACAGTTAAACTACCATCATCACCAAGTTCAATAATTGTATCAGAGATTGTCGCATGAATAATCGCTGATTTAAAGATAATGTTTTTATGCGGTAGTATTTCACTAATAAGAAGCGTTCCAAATTCATTAAAATCAGTAATATCTAAAGTTAATACTGTTCTAAATACCTCATTTAACTCAATTTCTACTATGTATTTATCTAAATCATTTGTAACAAATCTAACTGCATCCGTTGAATCACTGTATAACTGAGCCGCAATATAAGGCACAATTAAGTCACTATCTCCTGTAATTTCGTCTGGTGTTCCAGAATCAAAGATGATTTTAGATAAGGTTGAATGAACAATCTTAGATGATAATACAGTTGCTGATTTAGTTTCATCTAGTGTCGTAGGATCACTAATAGGATCAACTGAAAGCTGTTTGATAATAGCTGTGTTAACAACAACATTATTAAAGTCATCAATACCTAACACATTTAAGGCATCAAGCGTATTAATTAATTCTATTTCGACAATGTATTCAGTATCTTCTTGTAATAATGCATCTCCTTTAATAGTTCTAACATCATCGTTATTTAAGTCAAGACTAGGAACTGTTAAATCACCATCATTACCTAGTTCAATAATTGTATCAGATATAGTCGCATGTAATATAGCAGACTTGAATATAATATTTTTATGAGGAAGAATATCACTAATGAGTAATGATCCAACTTGATTAAAATCTGTAATATCAAGTGCTAATACAGCTCTAAATAATTCGGTTAACTCTAATTCAACAATGTATTTATCTGAATCAGTGGTTGTAAATCTAATTTCATCCGTTAAATCACTATATAAATCTGCCGCAATATAAGGAATCACTAAATCACTTTCACCAGTAATTTCATC
>CAYWUZ010000001.1:3759-118888 GCA_964461565.1 uncultured Candidatus Izemoplasmatales bacterium
GCATGAAGAATAGCTGAATCAAATATAAAATCTTTATGAGGAATAATATCATCAAGGAAAAGTGTATCCACTTGATTAAAATCATCAATATCGAGTGCTAAAACAGCTCTAAACAACTCAGTAAGCTCTTCTTCGATAATATATACATCTGAATCATCGGTTGTGAATCTAACATTATCATTGCCAGTACCTGCATATACTTCAGATGCATGGTAAGGAATGATTAAATCACTTTCACCAGTAATTTCATCAGGTTCTCCAGCATCAAATAATACTTTTGATAAGGTTGCATGAACAATCTTAGAAGATAAAACTGTATTTGCTTTCGTTTCATCTAAAGTAGTAGGATCATTAATTGGGTCAACAGAAAGTTCTGTAATAATACTAGCATCTACTTCCACTTGGTTAAAATCATCTATACCTAAAACTTGTAAGGCTTCTAAAGTGCTCACTAACTCAGTTTTAACGACATAATCTGTGTCTTCAGATAATAATGCATCTCCAACTGATAATAAAACTTCATCATTAGATAAATCTAAACTTGGAACAGTTAAACTACCATCATCACCTAAATCAATAACAGTACTTGAAATAGTTGCATGTAAAATAGCTGAATCAAATATAAAATCTTTATGCGGGATAATATCACTTAAGAAAAGTGTATCTACTTGATTAAAATCATCGATATCAAGTGCTAAAACAACTCTAAATAACTCAGTAAGTTCTTCTTCGATAATATATACATCTGAATCATCGGTTGTGAATCTAACATTATCGTTGCCAGTACCTGCATATACTTCAGAAGCATGGTAAGGAATAATCAAATCACTTTCACCAGTAATTTCGTCTGGCTCACCAGCATCAAATAATACTTTTGAAATAGTTGCATGTACAATTTTTGATGATAAAACAGTAGTAGCTTTTACATCATCTAAAACTGTAGAATCAGCATCAGTACCCATTCTCTCGATAATACTTGCATCTACTTCAACATTATTAAAGTCATCAATACCTAATACTGCTAAAGCATCTAGAGTACTAATAAGCTCAACTTCTGTGATATATTCAGTATCTTCAAGTAAAAGTACATCGCCTTTAGTAATTAAGATATCTTGATTATCTAAGTCTAAACTTGGAACAGTTAAGTTTCCATCGCTTCCTAAATCAATAATAGTACTTGAAATAGTTGCGTGCAATATAGCTGATTTAAATATGATATTTTTATGAGGAATAATATCACTTAAGAAAAGCGTATCAACCTGATTAAAATCATCGATATCTAATGCTAAAACTGCCTTGAATAACTCAGTGAGTTCTTCTTCTATAATATATTCATCTAAATCTTCAGTCATAAATCGTACTTGATCATTGCCTGTACTAAGGTAATTATCAGGAGCAACGAAAGGAACTTTAAGTACACTTTCATTTGTAATTTCATCTGGTTCAGCAGCATCAAATAAAACTTTTGAAATAGTCGCATGAACAATCTTAGATGATAAAACTGTATTTGCTTTCGTTTCATCTAAAGTAGTAGGATCATTGATAGGATCGATTGAAAGTTCTTTAATAATGCTTGCATCAACTTCAACATTATTAAAATCATTGATTCCTAAAACTTGTAAGGCTTCTAAGATACTAATTAATTCTTCTTTTATAATATAATCAGTATCTTCATTATCTAATGCATTTCCTTTTGATACCATTATCAATTCATTATCTAAGTCTTTTGTTGGAACAACTAGACTTCCATCATCACCTAACTTGATAACTTGATTTGATATTGTAGCTTGTAAAATAGCAGAGTTAAAAATGATATTTTTGTGAGGAATAATATCATCTAAGATAAGTGTATCTACTTGTGTGAAATCTTCAATATCTAATGCTAATACAGCTCTAAATAGCTCTGTTAACTCTGCTTCAACAATGTATTCATCTAAATCGTTAGTTACAAAGCGAACAGCATCTGAACCAGTACTTAAGTAATTAGTAGCCGCAACATAAGGAACAACTATATCACTATCTCCAGTAATGGCATCAGGTTCTCCAGCATCAAATATGATTTTTGATAACGTTGCATGAATAATTTTAGAAGATAATACTGTATTAGATTTAGTGACATCCAAAGTTGTTGGATCATTAATAGGATCCATTGATAACTCTAAAATTAATGAAGAATCAAAAGTCATCGTTTCAAAATCATCAAATCCTTCGATTCCAAAGACTTGTAAAGCAGATAAGGTATTACTAATTTCTGTTTTTGCGATGTATTCAGTTCCAGAAACCTCAGTTATAACCTCATCATTATTTAAATCTAAAGATGGTAAAACAAGTGATTCGCCGTCACTTTGTTCGATAATCTGACTAGATATTGTCGCATGGATAATTGCAGAATCAAGTAAGTCATCTACATTATCAATAATTAAGTTAAAATCTAGTGTGTCTAAAGTAATGCCTTCAAAATCCTCTATTTCAAGTAACTCGAGTGCATTAAACACTGATAATAATTCATCTTTAGTAATAAAAGTAGTTTCTTTTCCTACTTCGCCAACTGTTATTTCTATAGAAACACCATCAACATCTTTTTCAGGAACAACCAAAGCATCACCACTAATTGAGTTCTTTAACTGATCAGAAATGGTCGCATGTAAAATAGCAGAATCAAGTAATTCATCTGAATTATTAATGATTAATCCAATATCAAAATTCTCAAACTCTGTAAAATCAGTAATTTCTAAAATTAAAATAGCTTCTAATACTTCGATTAACTCATAGCTAGATATATATGTGACTTCACCGACTGTATCCTCTATAATAACAACATTAGTGTCAGTATCTGCGTAATTCGTTGTTGAATAATAAGGAACAATAATTGTTGCTTCTTCAGGTGGAGTAGGCGTTGTTTCTTTGATTAAGAAATCTGATATAGTCGCATGTAATATTTTTGAAGCAAATAGTTTATCTGTTTTAGTCCTATCTAAAGTTGTAGGATCAGTTTCAGCATCAACAGAAAGGTTCAACAACAATGTTTCATCGAATGTCATCTCTTCATCTCCAATATCGATACCCATAGCTGCAATAGCTAAAAACGCCGCTTTAATCTCTGTTTTAGAAACAATAACTAAGTCAGCTTGTTCAACTTGGATTGTGATTTGAACATCTTTTGGTACAATTAATTGATCAAATTCATTTAACATATTCGAAGCTGTCGCGAACAATATTTCAGAATTAAATAATTTATCGATATTTTCACTAGATAAATTAATCGCTTTAGTAAAATCAAAGCCTTCTTCTTCACAAGCTGTATCGCCTGGTTCACATGCAGTTTCACCTGCAATTAATGTTAAAGATTTAAATAAATTTTTAACTTCTTCTTTTAAAATATAACCATCTGAATCAAGAACACTATCTGGAATAATTAAAGATACGCCTCCTGTTTCAATGGTTCTTATTGTTTCAGTAATCGAAGCAACAAGAATTTGAGATTCAAACATTTCATCAATGTCTTCATCAGTTATATTTCCTAAATCTTCAGGTTTAATATCATCTAAGTCAATTTCTCCTAAATATTGTACCAGTATGTTTAGACTGGTAAGAATACGTCTTAATTCACCAGCTAAAACTAAATTACCATCTTGGTCAAGAGTGTCTAACCATTCGTTGTAATCAAGATCAGGTATATGTAAAAATTCAATATCCATACTAATATTAGTATTTCCACTTAGAATATTGATTAAAGCTGTTGTGGTTAATTGTGAATCAAGTAAAACTGTTAAGTCAACATCTACAAATAACATTAACAGATCTTGCCCTTCACTATTTTCAATATCTGATACTGTTAACCCAGTTGATAAAATCTCATTAGCGATGGTTCCAAAAGCCTTGAACTCATCTTGCCAATCAATATCAGTTGGCGCAGTAATAAATATTGATTCGATATCATCATTATTTTCTAAAAGATATTCGAAAGCTATAAAAGATCCATATTCTGCCAGTTTAGATTCAGATAACTCATTAAACATTGTTTGAGTTAAGTCGCCGCTAAAAGGTACTGTTGTATAATCAATATTTTCATCGCCTGTTGGATTCGCGTTCTCTAATATCATGATTCCCGTCGCAGCAACAGCGCCTAGTTGCTGTATTTCGCTTTGCCAATCGACATCGTTATATATAAAATCTAAGAACTCTTCATCTAAAACCAAACCTTCTACTTCAAATGACTGTGTCCCTAATTCAATACCTACTGGTATAATTGAAACCAATAATTTTGATTTGGATAAATTATTAAAGATACCAGTTATTTCATCAGATTTTAAATCTGTAATGTTGTTCGTATCATAGAACTCTGAATTTAAATAAACATCAGCTACACTAACAAAAACTTTTAAATCTTCTCTTAAAGCAATTTTTTGATCATCATAATTAATTGATAAGACTTCATCAAACAATAAGATTGCCATATTCTTATCTTCGCCAGTAGCTTCATCTTCTACTTTATAACTATCGATCACTTGGATAATGATGTTACTATTATAACTTTCTATAATTTCATTCAATGAATCTAATGCTTCTTCTAATTGTTGAGTCTGACTATCTTCAGCTAACTCATTATATTTTAAACGACCAACCTTCTCTAAAGACTGATCTAAACTAGTAATTCTTGGATTGTAGTTTATTTCAAAACCTACTTCTTCAGTATCTTGAAAAGCTTGTAGGGTTGTTAAACTTTCAGCAATACTCATAATTCCGCTTAAAACAATAATCATTACAAAAAGATTTAATGCGGCAGTTAGTGTGCCAAAAACTGCACCAAGAGGTCTGTTTCGTTTTCCTTTTTTATTTTTTGCTCTTCCTTTAGCAAAAATAAATAATCCAACGATAAATAATATAAATCTATATATAAGTTGAAATGCAGTAAAATATATAATTGTATAAACAATTTTTAAAGCAAACATTCCTAATGAATCGATAAATAATATGACTTCTTCGCTTGATTCACTAGCACTAAAATATTCAGCCGCATTTTCTTGCAGTAATAAATGAACTACATCTTGAATATTTTGAGGTTGTCCATCTATAGGAAGGTAAGTTTGATATATATTACTTAAAAATCCAATTTCTGCAGAATAGAACCATTCAACGACCATGTTGACTGTCAAAAAGAACACGGCAAGAAACACCAGTGTTACTATAAATGAATATAAGGATCTTCTAAATCCTTTAATTAAACCAAATAATAAACCAATCCCCAAAACTGAGAAAAAGGTAATATTTAAATATAATCCAATATCTAAACCATCAATACCCATTTGCACCACTCCCTTATTTATTAATTATATCTTTATTTATTCAAAATTTAAAGAACATTGTGTTTATCTTGTTATAATTTTTTTAATTTATATTGTATAATATATCTATAGACATAGTTTTTTGTAGATAGGTGGTTATTATGAAACGGTTAAAACTCAGATATATATCAGTTTTCTTTATCTTCTTGTTTGCTTTCACAGTAACGGGTTGTTCATATTTTATACCTCAAACGAACCAGCAAATTTTAAATGCAACTTATTCTGGTGAGTTTTATAGTTATGAAGAGTTTAGTCAATTACCTATATATGTTTCAGAAAGTTACAACCTTAATAGCATTGATTCTTATAATCAAGTGTTAATAGATACTAAAGAACATGTTGTAAAGTCGACGATTGCGATTAGAACAACCACAACAACAGGCTTTAATGAAGACATAATCTCTGGATCTGGATTTGTATTTAAAGAGGATGACACACATTATTATGCGGTTACAAATCATCATGTTATTGATAGCAACGCATCTAACCCAACTTTTTCTACAATAACCTACCAAGTTAAGACTTATGAAGATTCTACTTATTTCGATGCAGAAATAGTGATTTCAAATGAAGATTTAGACTTAGCTATTCTCAAATTCACAAAAAACAATCGATCTCAAATAGAATCTATTAACATAACTCAAAGATTAGGCTATCGTTTACAAGCGAATGAACTTGTTTTAGCTGTAGGTAATCCATTAAGATTCTATAATAATGTCTCTATTGGTATGTACGAACAAATATCACTAATAGAAAACGTTGATTTTATTGTGATACAACATAGTGCCGAAATTGATGAAGGATCTAGTGGAGGCGCTTTAGTTGATGTTGACGGCAATTTAATCGGCATTAACACTTGGGGATCTGATGATGGAAATAAATCTTTTGCTATTCCAAGTTTTGTTCTATATAACTTTTTAGTTTCGAATAGTATTATTGACAGCTAATTTACTTATAAAAAGCCTCTTTCAGAAAAATGAAAGAGGCTTTTTTCTACGAAATTTTTAAGTACTCATCACTAAATGGCTTAACGACAAAATTAAATAAAACTCCAATATATGTGAGTTGTAAAAATATAGATAAATATGTGAACCAGTTTTCATATAATGCAGAAGGATGAATAATTTGTTCAAACAGGACGCCCGATAAATATGCTGGAGATATAACTAACAAATAATTAATGTTACTTGGTATCATATCAACTGAATAAAAAATAGGAATAATTGAAAAAATGATTAAGTATACAATATATGACATTGATAAAGCAAAGGATGTTTTTGCGATTATAGACAATGATAAACCAATCATTATATGCATAGCCGATCCTAGTAAATACACTAATATAAAAGAAAAAACATTAAATTGATAATTTAAAACAAATATTAAAACGATTAAATAAGTAATCATAGGAATAAATTGTAGAAGAGTCGCTGAAACAATCTTTCCTAAAGTATAGATTCCAGGAGGACTTTTTTTGATTTCAATCCTATTACTTCTTTGTTGTTGCTCAATAAACAAAGAAACAGAGAATGTCAATACGGGAATAACAAACACCGAAATGTAAATATAAATCATCGGTGGAAGAAAGTTAGTCAATCCAATTGTTAATCCAAACAACAGTGACACCACTGTAATGATTGAAATAAAATGATATTTTGCATAATAAATAAAATCGATTTTTAATAATTCTAAGAATTTTTTCATATATTATCTACAACCTCCCTTAATTCAGATACATTCATTTCATGTATTGTATTCATTTTAATCAAATCTACTTGGCTATTAATCAATTTTTCGATATCACTCAATTTGGATAAGAAAACTTCATGAAATTGCCCGTTTTCTTTATAAGAACAATGAATTTTCATATGATAATTATCTTTAAACTCATTAAAATGATGCTCATTTAATGATGTTAAATCATTATAATAGTAGAAAGTCTTTAACTGACTATTAAAAACTAAAATACTATCAATTAATATGATTTTTGATAATTTTCCATTAATTTGTAATATAACATTAAATAATATGTCTCTTTGAAAATCATCTAAATATTGCAATATATCTTTTATAATAATGTGTTCTCTTAAATCGATTATTGCAAATACTAAGCTTTCAAGAATTTGTCTTAAAATGTTATCTTGATATATCACTGTAAAATACTCTTCTTTAATCAACTTTTCAATAGCGAGATGATTAAAGATAGGCTTATCCTTGAACTTTTCTATAATTTTAATAAAATCATATCTAAACATATGAGCTTTAGACTTTAATTTCTTTTTTATCAAAGATTCGTAACTCATTTCTTCAACTAAGTGAAACCACAAACCTTCCAAAGTTATGTCTAAATTATCTAATACTAGATAATTAATAGGCTTGATTAGTGATGTCTCGATTAAATTATTCAAATTACTAGGTTCATTAATCAATACTTCTTGATGATTATGACCAATAATTTGTTCTATAATTTCATCTAAAATAATTTCTCCACTGATGAGTCTATCAATAGGTAAATTTTTATATAAAGATTCCACAAGTACTTTTTGTGCCTTATTAAATCCTTGAATATTAGATAATTTCGAAATGAATCTTTCGTATACTGACCCAATTGAGGCTCTTAAACTTTGCTCAATAAAATCATCTTTTTCATTATAGAATCGACTAACAACATAATAATATCGCTTATCTACACTGTATAAGTCAATTAAATTACTAAACATTGCAATAAGAATACTTTTAATATTTTGATTAGTAATGAGAGAAAAACCTGTTTTCTTAAATATATCAATTTGTTGAACAAAAACATAATCAATCAATGATATATATAACTCATACTTATCTTTAAACCTGTAATAAAAACTTCCTTTATTATATAAACTTCTTTTGATAACTTCGTTGACAGATGCAAGATCATAAGGTTTTGAACTAAATTCATTCAAAGTTTCCTCAAAAACTTCCTTATTTTCCAACAAAACTTGTGTTTTATCTTTATTCATTTGAATCACCAACCATATAGTTTAGACTTATAAGTTTATTATATATATATGAATTGAATTTGTAAAGTGAAAATCAAAAAAAAGAATTGAAATTATCTAGATAACTTCTATTCTTTCATATTAAAACGTATAATTAAAAACTGATTTAAAGTTTTCATATCTTCTATTGAGTCAAATCCACTAAAATCAATAATTAAAGATTTGTTTTGTGTTGACTTAATCAGGAAAAAATCTTTCCCTTTTTTTACTGATATAATGTCATCATAATTGACTTCGTATGATTTTTGGCTATTGGTTACAATGACTTTGTCATTATAAAATTGATATGTCTGTTTAACTGGTTTTTCAACTAAAGGTGATTTAGCTAACATCCGTTTGATAGTGAATTTTTGCATAACTAAAGTCAATATAAAGTAAACAATAATCAATCCTAAAAGTAACAAAGCATATAAGTACTCTTTATTTACTATCATGTAGATAATGAATCCTAAAGATACTACACTCATAATAATGAAATTTTTACGAATATACCCTCTTGAAAAAAACTTATTATACTTGATAATTAAGTCTTTATTGTAAGTAGTTGTGTTTTTAATGTTAATGTCCATTGTAGCCTCCTATTAAATTATTCCAAAGAAGAAATATCCCAAAACGCCAGATATTAAGACAATAAGGATGGGATGCATTCGTTCTTTAAACTTACTGATTGTAAATACAGTAATTAAGATGGTGATTGTTTTCCAATCAAAAATAAAATTTTTAAATAATGTTACTTCTTTCATGTTGAATACATTTAATAATATAAAATTAATACCTACTGAAAATATAACACCAACTATGACTGGTTTTGCGCCATTTAGAAAACCAACCACATATTTATTATCAGCGAAATGTTTAAATATTTTAGCAATAATGATAATAATTATAAATGATGGTAATATGACACCTAAAGTAGCAAAGATAGAACCTAGTATAAATAATTGTTCATAGCCAATAAATGTTGCGATATTAATTGCAAAAGGTCCTGGTGTTGATTCTGCTATCGCGATAAAGTCAATTAATGATTGATGTGTTTCCCATCCTTTAGCAACGACTTCTTCTGTAATCAATGGAATCATGGCGTATCCGCCACCGAAAGTAAATAAACCTATCTTAAAGAATGTAAACAGTAGTTCAAGAAGATCAAGAATGATTTGCATTATTTTCACCTCGAACTTTAAGAACTTGATAGATAATTCCTATTGCTCCACCAATCATAATAACATAGATTACTGATAAAAAGTGAAACAATAATAATACAAAACCTAAGGTTAATAAAGCATAACTGAGCCAAGTCTTATCTAATTTTCGATACATCCTAATGGCAGCGTTAAGTACCAAAACAGATACACCAATACGAATACCTTTAAAAGCATATTCAACATGAACATTCTCTTTAAATTGCATAAAGAAAGCCGCTATTAGTATAATGATGATTAATGATGGTAAAGAAACACCTAATGTCGCTGCGATACTACCTCTGACGCCTTTAACTTTATGACCAATATATGTGGCTGAATTAATTGCGATTGGACCTGGTGTTGATTCTGCAATAGTAATGATGTTCATAAATTCATCTTCAGTAATCCATTGATATTTATCAACGCCAAATCGATGTATAAATGGAATCATGGCATATCCACCACCAAAAGTAAATAATCCTATTTTAAAAAATGTCCAAAATAATGTGAAATACATATTGTCTCCTAGTTTAATTCAGTCTTTTTATATTTATCAAGCTCATCGTTAATCATTTTATAAGCCATATCGCTTATCGCTACTGTATCTAAATCTTTAAAAGTATCATACTTAATTAAAGGTAAAATTGAAATATATACTTTTACTTTTCTTATTCTTAGTTTTTTACGGTTAATCTCGTGGAAGTTGTATATAGCAACTAATGATATATCAGCTTCTGCTTTTTGTGCAACTTTAAATGCACCCGGTTTAAATGAATTCATATCATTTGAGTAAGATCTTTTACCTTCTGGGAAAATACCCATAGGTTGGCCAGCTTTAACCACTTTTATCGTTTTAATAATAGCTTCTAATGACTTTCTATCCGCAAGTTTACCTATTGGAACACAGCCTATACTATGTAAAAGATTCTTCACGATTGGATATTCAAATAAAGGTTCTTTTGAAACAAAACTTAAGGCAGTCTTTTTATAGAACATTTTAATATAAAACGGATCGTTATATTCAATATGATTAGAATACATTACAAATCGATTGTTTTTAGGTAAATTCTCTAATCCTTTTACAACGGGTTTAACTCTTAAAAGTGAACAGAAAAAATAATTAGAAAAAGTCATAAGTAAACTATGTTTCCATATGGCATCGACTCTAACTTTTTCAGTCGTATATACCAAAATTATAAATGTTAAAATTGTAGATATTATAAAAATGATATTGAGAACTAAATAGACACCTACAATACTTAAAATTGATAATATTGAAGTAAAATCAACCATAAACACTGAATATAATATCGAAAATATCAATGTTAAAATAATTTGAATAATAGCAATCATTTTAAAATCCTTTCATACTTAACAAAAATCAAGTCACTGTTTTCATTAATAATCGACTCTTTAAATTGAGAAAAATCAATCTGAATAAACCGATCTCCATTATATATGTGTTTAACATGCGTTATATATAAGATTTCAGCCAAATCAATCGTTTGATCGTAGATTTGTTTTCCTCCTATAATGAAGATATCTTCACTCTTATGAGTTTTTAAATATTCTCTAAGATTATTTATAACCTCTACACCTTCATAACTAAAATCACTTCTTGTAGCAACAACATTAGTTCTTTGCGGTAAAGGTTTTCCTAACCGATTAACAATTGATTCAAATGTTTTTCTACCCATAAGGACTTTCTTATTTAAAGTTAGTTCTTTAAAATACTTTAAATCTTCTGGGTAATGCCAAGGTAAATCATTATTTTTTCCAATTAAGCCATGAATATCCATAGCTAATAAAATAGCAATCATTATACTGCAACCTTACCCTTAATATGGGGATGATGCTTATAATTAACTAATTCAAAGTCATCATACACAAAATCTTCTATATGATCTTGATTTCCATGAATATGCATTTGAGGCAATGGATATGGTTCTCTTTTCAATTGTTCTTGAACTTGTTTAATATGGTTTTTATATATATGACCATCACCAATCGTGTGAACAAATTCATGCGCTTCATAACCAGTAATCTTAGCGACCATCATCAACAACAAAGCATATGAAGCAATATTAAATGGAACACCTAAAAATGCATCAGCGCTTCGTTGATATAATTGTAATGATAACTTATTATCAACCACATAAAATTGAAACATCATATGACATGGTGGTAAAGCCATATCATCAAGATCATTTGGATTCCAACTAATCACTATATGTCTTCTAGAGTCTGGATTACCTTTTAAACTTTCAATGACATTATATAACTGATCAACCCCATTGAAATCACGCCATTGTTTACCATAGACAGGACCTAAATCACCATAATTTCTTGCAAAGACATTATCATTAATAATTTTATCAATAAACTCATCCATTGTTTCATCGTTATATTCATTCGATTTTACATAAGACTCATATGGCCAATCATTCCAAATTTTAACACCATTCTTGACTAGATATTGAATGTTTGTGTCTCCATTGATAAACCATAACAATTCATGGATAACAGATTTTAAATGAATTTTTTTTGTTGTAACTAAAGGAAAGCCCTTTGATAAATCAAACCGCATCTGATATCCAAAAACTGAGATAATGCCAGTATTAGTGCGATCATCTTTCTCTTTTCCGTTTTCTAATATATGATTTAAAAACTTTAAATATTCGTTCATATATGCCTCCTTTATTTACTTTAAATATTATAACATGATTTATATGTTATATTAAATGAATTATTTATCGTATAATCCTATTCACTATTTTACCATAAAAGTAGGCTTGTTTATAA
The DNA here is from genome assembly GCA_964461565.1 of uncultured Candidatus Izemoplasmatales bacterium. Lineage (GTDB taxonomy): Bacteria > Bacillota_I > Bacilli_A > Izemoplasmatales > Hujiaoplasmataceae > Hujiaoplasma. The sequence continues at coordinate 16,123 of CAYWUZ010000001.1, forward strand.
ATGAATTATAAGTAATTTACAAAATTTAAAAAACAGCCCGATAAGCTGTTTAATAATTTATTCATCATTTGATTTTGGTTTATTAATAAATGTAATCTTTTCGACGATGATTTCTGGGTATGAAAACACTTTTTTCTCATTTTGAATAAAATAAGTTTGCTGGATTCTAGCTTTAACACCAACTGTATGACCTTTCTTACAGTAATTTACTGTTGCTTCAGCAATACCACTCCACAAAGTACATTTGAAGAAATCAGTTTCATATTGATTGTTTTCTCCGCTTTTAAAACCTCTTTTAACTGCTAAATTGATTGTTGAAACCTTAGTACCATTTTCTAAAGTAATGAGTTCTGGATCTTCTACAATTCTTCCTACTAGTATCAATTGATTCATGTTAACCTCCTATACGAGATTATATCAATTACACTTATCTATGACAAAAGCTAGTTTATTAATATTTTAATCAATAATATTGATATTTATCTTCTCTTTTATAAAATATAAGAAAAAAGAAGAACTCAATAACGTTCTTCTTATTACTTTATTAAAATTTGAATGATTTCTATGAATTAAAAATTCATTTTAACGTCTTCACGTTTACTAGTTTCAGCTTCGAAATAAAGTTTCTTTTCCATATGAATCGCATTTGCTACGATGCTTTGTGGGAAAGTAACAATAATATGATTGATTTTAGTGACATTAGCATTAAATAGTCTTCTAGCTGCTTGAAGATGTTCTTCAGCATTTCTAATCGATTGTTGAAGTTCTATAAATACCGTATTTGCTTTTAAATCAGGATATTTTTCAACGACAACATTAATCCCTTGTGCCACTCTATCCATTTGTTGTTGGAATTCAGCTTTTTCTTCTAAAGTCGCGTTATCTGGAACACCACTTCTCCACTTAACAATTTTTTCTAAAGTTTCTGCTTCATGTTTAGCGTAACCTTTAGTTGTATCAAGCATTTTTGTAAGCATATCAAATCTTTTTGTTAATGCTACATCAATACCAGATTCAGCTTCTTGAACCTTTAATTCCAGTTGTCTTAATCTGTTCATAGTACCAATATACCAGAATACAACTGCTAATATAACAACAGCTATAACGATAATGGCTATGACTCCTCCATTGATCTCATTAAATAACATTATAAATCCTCCCTTTTCTTAAATATACTATTATTAAGTTTTAAAGTATGAATCACATCTTTAATAACTAATAAGTCGTCTTTAAATTCTTGAATAACTTCATCTGACAATACTCTAAATAACTTTAATTCGAATGTATTGCGAGAGTTATTGATACCTATATATAATTGTTGGTCAGAGAAAGAAAAACTAATGTCGCCAGGATGTCTTCGTTCTAGAGCAAATATTGCTTCCATAATGTCTGGAGTCAATATATAAAAAGCAGTCAATTCTTCTTCTGAAAATGTTCTAAATTTCTTATTAAAATCGATAGATTCAAGTTCAACTTTGTTAAACTTTCTTCGAGAAATAGGACTACCTTTTTCTAATATTTGTAAACATCCAACCAATTCTTTATGGAAATCAAATCTAAATATTCTTCCTATGAAATATGGAACATAATACACTTGAGTTCCATTTTTCGTATGTCTTACTCTTCGTTCTTGTAAATGAACATCACTTGAAATGAAATCTATGTCATCTATTTTACCACTTAAATAATCCTCAGAATGAAATCGATCAGCTTTTTTTAAAAATTCTGTTGAATAAACAGTATATTGATCAAGTCCCAGACTTGGTGAATACTCTATTCCAGGTATGAGTTCTTCAAAAACTTTTGTTAAAAAACTAAATTTAAATTCTTTTTTAACTTTATTAAACTCAAATCCACCAATACCGATAAATATAGCACCAGTAATAAAGAATAAAAATGGAAGAAACATAAAATTAGCCAATGATGCTTGTGAATAAATGGATAAGAGAATAATAACTCCTATACCGATAAACATAAAAGAATATACAAATTTCTTTTCTGCCTTCTTCTTTTTAAGGTTAAACGCTTCAATTGAAGTCTTTTTTTCCATAGTCATCTCCTAATAATTGTCTTTATCTGCAAAAGCCACACAGGCTCTTAAAGCTCTTTGCCAGTTTCTATATAATTCAATTCTTTCTTTATCTTTCATGTTTGGATTAAACTCTCTATTTAATCTCCACATATCGACTAAATCAGCTTTAGTCCATAAACCAATACCCATACCTGCTAAATAACAAGCACCTAAAGCTGTTGTTTCAGAAATTTCAGGTCTACGTAAGATATTATCTAGTATATCAGATTGGAACTGCATTAAAAAGTTATTTTCACTCGCGCCACCATCAACCTTTAAAACCTTTAAATCAATACCAGTTTCGCTTTCCATCAAGTTGATAACATCTTTCGTTTGATAAGCGATAGCTTCAAGAGTCGCTCTAGCGATATGTTTCTTTGTAACACCCCTCGTCAGTCCAAAGAATGAACCTCTTGCTTCTTCAACCCAATAAGGAGTTCCCAGGCCTACAAATGCTGGGACAAAATAAACGCCTAAATTTGATTTTGTTTCTTGAGCTAATGTTTCTGTCTCAGAAGCTTTTTCTATTAAATTAAGACCGTCTCTAAGCCACTGAACGGCACTACCAGCAACGAATATGGAACCTTCAATAGCATATTCAATAGTATCATCAATGCCCCATGCTATAGTTGTTAATAATCCTTTGTCAGATAACTTTGGTTTTTCACCAGTATTCATTAAAATGAAACAACCTGTGCCATATGTGTTTTTAGCATCTCCTTCTCTAAAACACGTTTGTCCAAAAAGCGCAGCTTGTTGATCACCTGCAATCCCAGAGATTGGTATTTCAGCACCAATAACGCCTCTTGATGTATAAGCGTGAATACCAGAAGATGAGACTACATGAGGTAAAATAGATTTGGGTATATCAAGAATATTTAATAATTCTTCATCCCATTTTAAATCATGAATATTATAAATAAGTGTTCTAGAAGCATTAGAATAATCAGTAATATGGTTTTTACCATGTGTTAACTTCCAAATCAACCATGTATCGATTGTTCCAAAGGCTAATTGGTTTTTATCAGACAAAACTCTTGCTTGATCCACATGATCAAATATCCATTTGATTTTGGTCGCTGAGAAATAAGGATTAATTAATAAGCCGGTTTTCTTCTTGAAAATATCTTGATAGCCTTTTTGAATTAACGATTCAGATATATCTTGAGTCTGCGATGATTGCCATACAATAGCTTTATGTATAGGTTCACTTGTGGTTTTATCCCAAAGAACTGTTGTTTCTCTTTGATTAGTAATGCCTATAGATGAGATATCTTCAATACTAATTTTTGCTTTTTTAACTGCATTATTCAAACAAAAAATAACTGAATCCCATATTTCATTTGCATCATGCAAAACATAACCAGGTTTAGGAAAATATTGTTTAAATTCTTTTGATTGAGATGACACAATGTGTCCTAATTCATCAAAAATAATGACTCTTGATGACGTAGTTCCTTGGTCAATCGCTGCAATATATTTTTTCTCCATAAAAACCTCCGAATTTATTATACCAAAACCTGTTATAAAAATAAATCATTAATGATATAATATTACTATATGAGGTGACTAATGAAACAATTTGTATTAAATGATAAACAAAACAATGACATACATACATATGTTTTTGAACCAAACACAAACCCTATTGGTGTCATTCAAATAATCCATGGTGCTAGCGAACATTTTGCTAGATATGGTTTGTTTGCTGAATTCCTTGCAAGAAATCATTTTATTGTTGTAGGTCATGACATTTTAGGGCATGGATTATCTACTAACGATTTGACTAAAGTTCATTTTGCTGATAAAGATGGTGGTCAGTTAGCTTTTCAATCAGTTATTTTAGTCAAAGAATGGATGAACGAAAACTATCCGAATCTTCCACACTATTTGCTGGGTCATTCAATGGGTTCATTCCTTGCTAGAAAAATGGTTTTAGAATATCCAAAAGCCTATGAAAAAGCAATCTTTTCTGGGACTGCAATGCCGCCTAAACCATTATTATTTTTCGGAAAACTTTTAACTTCTATTATTCGCTTATTTAAAGGACCTAAATATGTATCTAAACTCATTCAAGATATTAGTATTGATGCCAATCAAAAGAAAATGAGAAAAGATGAAATTATCTCGGGCGATAATGAAGAATGGCTTACTAGAGATATTAGTATTCAAGAATACTATAAGCATTCTCCTATGTGTGGCCAACCATTTACTGTTCAAGCAAATATAGATATGTTCCAGTGGATTATTGAAAGTAATAATTTTAAAAAAATTAAAAAAGGCAATCATTACCAACCTATTTTATTTATTTCAGGAAGTCATGATGCCTTATCAGACTATGGAAAACAAATTCTCTCACTTGCTGAGAAAATGAAGGGGATAGGTTATAACCAAGTTCAAGTTAAAATTTATCCTAAATCTAGACATGAAGTTCTCAATGAATTAAATAAAGAGGAAGTCTATCAAGATATATTGAATTTCATATTAAATTAAGGCAAAAGCACTCAATCGAGTGCTTTTTTTAATGTGTATAATGTGAATATAATTGACTTAAATATGGTGTTAATATTGGGAACAACCAAATGACAGTTAAGAAATTAGTTATGGCCATAATTAATTGAAATGGTAAATCAGCTAATAAATAAGGAATGATTGGTACATCTAACAAAAATGCTTGAAATGGAACAAAAACCAATCCATATAAATGTCCGAATAAAAAACCAGCTATCGCATAAACTAAAATGTTTTCTGTTTTTTGTTTTAATAAATGAAATAAAAACACAATCAGTAACCAAGCGATTAACATTGGAATCCAAACATTGAACATACCAATAGAACCAAGCAATAAATTGTCTATAAAAACGTGTACAATTACAATCATTGATGTTTTCCTTATTCCGAACACATAAGTGTACACCATGACTAATAACGTTGTGAGTTGGATATTTGGAAGGAACTGAAGAACATACTCTTGTACTATTAATAAACTTGTTGATATCGCTAAAAGTGTTATTTCTTTAATATGGTTATTCATGATAATCAGTCCTTTTTATTTCTATAAGATCATTATCATTTAACTCAATCATTGAAACACCGTAATTAGCTCTTTCTTCATTGATATATATAGTTAAAACAGTATTGTACCAATCTGATTGAACATCTTCAATACCAAGAATGATATATCCATTTATAAATTTATAAGAACAACTTTCATCAGCTTTATAATTTTGATTAGCACATACTAGTGAGTAATGTCTTTTTAAAACTGAGTAAAGGGTATCAGACTCATAGATATCTAAACGATCATTTATGACTACGCTACCAGATTCATCATAAAGTTTAAAACTAATTTCACCAATAGATTCACTTGTATCTATATCACTATCTGATTTCAAATCAAGTAAAAACACCATCACGATTGCTAATAAACCAACCATGATAATGGTTAAAATAAATTTAGTTTTAAGACTTATATTCATCCTTACTCGCCTTTAATAACTTGACTTATAGGTTCACCATTTCTATTATACTCATAAAGAGTAAGTTGTGGTATGGTGCTTGGTTCGTTTACTTGATAAATAAATCGACCAATATATGTTTTCCCAACCTCTAATAAATATCCATCAGGAATGGTATAAAAAATATAGTTTGTTGAACTTGGGTATCGCATATTATTTGATATATCTTTACTTAAGACACCATTGATGTCTTCTGCAAATATTTCAAAACCAAATTCACTACTTTCTTCAATAAATGTTACTGTAAACTGAAGTAAAAATACTTGGCTAACTTCAAGATAATATAATTCAGTAAAATCTTTAATAACATCAATCTCTATCTCATTAGGAATTAACACATTTTGATCCATTGATGTTTGATCTATGTCTCCACTCATCATATAGATAAATCCTATATTAAAGTCATTGACTGTCCAAGTTTCGGGTAATGAGTCAGTATTGACAATAAATTCTTGGAAACTGTTTCCAAATAATAGATAATCCTCTTCAATGTCTAACAATTCAGCTGTTAATCTTGTTGTAAACAATAAATTATCAGTAAATTCAAATACATCGCCATCAGAGTAACTTATTGTATCAAGCCCTTCCATGGCAGTCTCGTTGTTTATTGTATAGCCAATCCAATGAAACTGATCATTTTGTAAAGATCCTATCTGTGTGACCATTGGACCATAAGTCGTATCCACATACTTTATACTTATATCAGAGAGATCAATCAAATCAAGAACTGATAATTCATCTATCATGTCTGTTGTAAAGGTTAACTGATATGTTTCATCACCTATGACAATATCAATCACACCATCAAATGATGGATTTATTTCTGTAACATTGACATAAACACCTAAATCATCTTCAGATATAGCTTCTACTGAAGCATTGTAAATTCCATTCTCAATTAAAGTCATATCAGTCAGTGAAGACGAATTAATCAGTACATGTGAATTATTGACTTCAAACAAATAATAATCATCATGTGCATATAAATAAGTTAATTCTAAATCTTGTGACCAAGTGGATAAGTTTTCAGTAAACTCAAAAACATCACCATCTTGATAAGCTATGGTATGAAGACCTTCACTAGCGAATTCATCATTTTTAGTAAATCCTATCCAATGAAAATCATCTTGTTGAAAACCATTAACACCAGTAATCATTGGACCAAAATCCGTTGATATATAATCCAAAGATATTTCTGATGTATCAATTAAGTCTAAAACAGATGATTCTGTATCAGTCATTTCTAATTGAAAACTATCTTCTCCAATGATAACTTGAATAAATTCTTTTTCTTCAGTTGTTACTTCTGTTGTTGGTTCAACAGTCGTTATTTCTGTTGTTAAATCAACAGTCGTTGTTTCTAACTCATTACATCCGATAATACCTAACAATAAAAAACTTAAAACAATTCCTAAAACAAATCTTTTCATACTTTCTCCTCAGTAAAGTTTATTTTGAATCATTTTCTCCGGAAAATAAAAAAAGACCTATCCCAGGTCTAAAAAAAGCAAGCTTTTTCTTTCTCATTACCCAGGAGAAAACATTTTGATTTATAGGTAGGTCTACCGGCTTAACTTCGTCCTAATATGCATCCTTCCCGCTATTGCAGTGGATTATTTGCATTTCGTCCGTATCACGGTTGCTGGGACAGCTTGAGAATGAACTCAATTCCCTGTTATGCATTTCTGCACCCATAAATACTTATTCAATTAATCTAATTATAATCAATGAACTGATGAATGTCAATGATATTATCAAGAATTATTTCTTTCTTTGTAAGCATTAATTGACAGATAATTATTGTCACCAATTATAATATGATCTAACAAATTTATTTGTAATAATTTACCTGCTTTTTCAATCGCATTAGTCATTTCAATATCTTGTTTAGATGGATATGGATCACCAGAAGGATGGTTGTGAACTAAAATTATTTGATAAGCAGAATATTTTACGGCATATTTAAATATTTCTCTAGGATGAACTAAACTTTGATTAAGACTTCCTCGAAAAACTTCTTTTTTTGCAATCAAATTGGTCTTTAAATCTAAATATAAAGCGATTAATACTTCTTGTTTTAAATCTTTTAATTCATAGTTTAATAGTTCAAAAACAATTTCAGGAGAACTGACTTGTATTTTATCAGTTTTATTCTCTAATACTCTCTTCCCTAATTCTAAAGCAGCCATAATAGTAATCGCTTTTGTTTTTCCGATACCTTTCACCTTGGTTAACTCATGAATTGTTTTATCTCGAAGTTCATTAAGATTTGATAAGTCTGATACTAACTTTCTTGAAACATCAATAGCTGATTCTTTAACGGTACCAACTCTTAATATAATGGCTAGTAATTCATAAGTATTTAAACTTGCTGCCCCATAAGCCATTAATCTTTCTCTAGGACGCTCATAACTTGGCATATCCTTTATCATATACATAAAAACATCACCCTAAAAGATAATACTTAGGGTGATGTTTATTTCTTTAATTAACTAAAATTTTTCTTATCTCTGAAATAAAATATAGAGATCCCGTTACTAATAAAATATCATTATCTTTTAAATTGAATCTTAATTTATCAAATATTTTTTTGAAATCATGATGATATGATTTTTTATAGTGTGTTGATTCGAAAAATAAATCTTCTGCATTGGCTCTTCGTTGATACTCGAACTCAGTGAAATATAATTCATCACAAAAATTATCTAATTCTTCAATCATTTGCTGATGTTGTTTATCTTTCATCACTGAAAATAAACATAAAATATTTTTTCCTTTAAAGATTGTACGAACTGAATTTTTTAAAGCTTGAATACCACCAATATTATGTGCGCCATCTAAAACAATATTATGATTGAATATTTCAAATCTACCTGGCCATTTAGTATTTTTTAAACCATTTTTTATATGAGATTCTTCGATGTTTAAATTAAGATTTAATCTTAATAATCTAATAGTTTCAATGGCTAAACAAGCATTTTTAATTTGATGATATCCTGGCATAAATAACTCATAGGATTCTTCTTGATACTTAAAAGTTGTTGTTTCTGCGACTACCTTATCTGTCACTAAAGAATGGTTGATTATTTTAACACGCGTATGTTTATTTGATACCACTTCATAAATTAAAGGATATAAATTCAAATCTTCAATAGACGTTACTAAAGGGACGTTTTCTTTCACAATACCAAGTTTATTTAAAGCGATTGATTCTAATGTATTACCCAATTGTTTCATATGGTCATAACTTACATTAGTAATGACAGATATTTCTGGAATGATGACATTGGTCGCATCCAATAAACCACCTAATCCAACTTCAATAACAGCGAAATCAACTTGATTATCTCTGAAGTATAAGAATGAAATTACTGTTAGAACTTCAAAGAAAGTAATGATATTTTCTTCGTCTTCTTCTAATAATTTTTCAGAAACGTCATGTAAAATATTCGTGTAATCAATTAATGCTTCATCGGATATATTTAAATGATTAATTTTGATTCTTTCATTAAACTCGACGACATAAGGAGAGGTATAAAGACCTACTTTAAAACCTGCTTCAACTAATATGTTTTTAAGATAATTTGACGTTGAACCTTTTCCATTTGTACCTGCAACATGGATTGATTTAAACTCTAGATGTGGATTCCCTAATAACTCCAAAGCTTTAGTAATTCTAGTTAAATCTAAACGAGAACCAAATCTTTTAATATTTTCTATCCAATTTTGAGCTTCTTCTTTTGTACTAAACATTTTAATCTTTTAACTCCATCAATCGTTTTTGTGCTTCAGAAAATCGATCTTGATAATTTAATAATTTTTGATTTTCTTCATCTATTTTTTGTTGAGGTGCTTTTGATAAGAAATTAGGATTATTTAACATACCAACACATCGTTTAATTTCATTGTTTAACGATTTAATTTCTTCCTCTATCCGTTTAATCTCATCCTCTAGATTAACTAAAGAACCTAAAGGAATATGAACTTGAATATCTGATAATATGATTGATACTGTTTGTTCTGTTTCAAGGCTTTCTTTATTAATGAATAAATTTTTAGGATTTAAAAATTTATCTATATACATACGATTTTCTTGGATAAATTCTTGGTTTTCTAAATTCGTTTTAATAATTAAATCTATTGGCTTAGACCATGACACATGGTATTCATTTCGAATATTTCTAACACTTTTTATAAGTTCAAAAAACCATTCGCGATTCATTGTTTCTTCAAATGTTAAATCTGTTGGTTCTGGCCACTTAGCAATCATAATAGATACTTCTTTATGCGGTAATTGTTGGTAAATTTCTTCAGTTACAAATGGCATAAATGGATGTAGTAATTTAATGATTTTATCTAACACATAAATCAATACTTGTTTCGTAGACTGCTTATCTGATAACTTTGTCATTTCTACATACCAAGAAGCAAAATCATTCCATGTGAAATTATAAATCAATCGTGCTGCTTCATTAAACTCATAACGATCAAAAAAACTTTTTGAAGCAATAATCATATGATTCAATTTAGTTAATATCCATTGATCAGCAAAATTTATAGAATCTTTATCTATGGCTAAATCGATATCATCCATATCTTCAGTATTCATAATAACATATCGACTGATATTCCATAGTTTGTTAATAAAGTTCCAACTAGACTCAATCTTTTCTTCTTCATATCTTAAATCTAAGCCTGGCGCTGAATTAGTCGTTAAAAAATACCTTAAAGCATCAATACCATACTTATTCACAATATCAATTGGATCGACTCCGTTTCCAAGTGATTTAGACATTTTTCTTCCTTGTTCATCGCGAATTAAACCATGAATCAAACAATGTTTAAATGGAGATTCATTTGTGAATTCAATTCCTTGAAATATCATCCTTGAAACCCAGAAAAAGATAATATCATAACCAGTAACCATTAAATCATTAGGATAATAACGTTCAAAATCTACTGTATTACCTGGCCAACCTAAGGTAGAAAAAGGCCATAAAGCAGATGAGAACCACGTATCTAAAACATCTTCATCTTGTTTCCATCCATCTTCTTTTGGAGCTTCTTCACCAACATAAATTTTATCTTCTTTATACCAAACTGGTATACGATGCCCCCACCATAGTTGTCTAGATATACACCAATCTTCAATACCTTCCATCCAATTCACAAATATTTTTTTGAATCGTTCAGGTATAAACTCAACTGTATTTTTATCCAAAGCATTTTGAGCTAAAATATCCATTCTAACAAACCATTGTTTAGATAATCTTGGTTCAACAATAACATCAGTGCGTTCTGAATGACCTACATTGTGAATGATTGGTTCTATTTTAGATATTAACTCATCTGCTTTTAAATCATTAACAATGTCTTTACGACAATCAAAACGTTTTAAACCTTGATACTTATGAGCACGCTCATTCATCGTTCCATCTTCATTCATACATAAAGGCATTTCTAGATGATGTCTGCGTCCTACCTCAAAATCATTTGGATCATGAGCAGGTGTAACCTTAACAATACCAGTTCCAAAATCTTTATCAACGTAGTCATCTGTAATAATCTTGATTTTTGTATTGGTTGTTGGGATAAATACTTCTTTTCCATGCAAATCTAAAAACCGTTCATCATCAGGATGAACCATCAAAGCACTATCACCAAACATAGTCTCTGGTCTTGTTGTTGCAATTTCAACAAATCTGTCTTCATCCACAACTTTATATTTGATGTAGTATAATGCGCCGTTAATTTCTTTATGCTCAATCTCGATATTAGATAAAGCGGTTTTTGCTTCAACATCCCAATGGATGATACGTTCACCTTGATATATTAATCCTTTATTATATAATTCGATAAAGACCTTGTTTACAGCTACAGAAAGCCCTTCATCAAGTGTAAAACGTTCTTTAGAATAATCTAAAGATAAGCCCATAATTTTCCATTGTTCTCTGATATACTCAGAATATTCTTCTTTCCATTTCCAAGCATGTTCTAAATACTTTTCTCTACCAATTTCATAACGATTAATGCCTTGGTCTTTGAGTTTCTGATCAACTTTTGCTTGAGTTGCTATACCAGCGTGATCCATCCCCGGCAAATAAAGCGCATCAAAACCTTGCATCCGCTTTTGACGAATAACCATGTCTTGTAAGGTATTATCCCATGTATGACCTAAGTGTAATTTCCCTGTTACATTAGGTGGTGGAATCACAATTGTAAATGGTTTCTTTGATAAATCTCCACTAGAAAACAATTTGTTTTTAAGCCAAAATTCATATTTCCCTTTTTCTACTTCACTTGGATTATATAGTTTATCCATGATATATCTCTCCTTCGACTAAACATCGTTTATTATTATAATATGCTTCGATAATTTCTAAAGTATCGATTGAATGAATGATAGGTAAGTTCACATAATCGAAATACTTCAGTTCAATAGACTCATGATCATTGATTTTTAAGTTTGAACCAATAATTTTACCTATAAAGGCATAAGAAATGATTCTAGCATAATCATGTGTCCGCCATCTCATAAACGGATTACTAAACACACCGATAAAACCTGTTAATTCTACATCTAGATTCGTTTCTTCTTTTACTTCACGAATTGCACAACTTTGAATCGAATCATCTAACTCCATTAAACCACCTGGCAACCCCCACATCAAGTTATCTGAACGTTTTTGTAATAAAATTTGATTATTATCATTGACAATAACGACCGCTGAAGCATTTAATATGACCCAATCATTTCCTAATTTATCTCTAATATCTTTAATATAACTCATCTTTCACCTCAAAAAAAAATCGTCCTCAAAAAAGGACGATTAATAACCGTGGTACCACCTTAGTTCTAGATAACTAGCACTCAAAGTCTTTAACGCAGACTTACGATTCAAGTTACTTAATTTCACCTGAATTACTCCATGGCTACCTTCCTCACAACAGACGCAAACTTCCACCAACCGTTTACTCGCTTTTTCTCTGTGGGTGAGTACTCCTCCACTTCGCTGTATTTGATTTGTATTTTACCAAAGGATCTTCAAAAAGTAAAGTAAAATCATTAATATTCTCAATAATCATCATTCCAGTATACTCGTTAATTTCAAAAAAACTTAATGCTAATTGGTTACTAATTTTATTAACGTATTGACTATATACATGAAAATAGACATCTAAATCATTGTAACCTTGATGTGTGTAAAAAAATTCTTGTTTACAAATCGGATTTATAAATAATAAATCAGCAATCATGATTCTACCCATTTTTTTTAAATGCTTTAATAAGATATGAATCATATCCAAAGTCGTTTTAAAGGTAAAGTGCATAAAAACATAATTAATAACAATATAATCATATGTTTGCGATTGAATACTTGAAGGTAAGCCTTTTAATAAATCATGATGAATAAATGTTGATTTTGGATATCTTGATTTCGCTATACTCAACATTTGTTCAGATGAATCTATTCCAGTTAAAACATAAGAATTAGGATTTAGATGTTCGTAAAGCTTTCCAGTTCCACATCCTAAATCCAAAATATGAACCTTCTTTTTTTGACTAGATAAATCATCAGTCATCAAATCTTGAATGACCTGATATCCTGAGTAAGGAAAAGTTTTTTGTGAAACATCTTGTAAAACTAAAGCATCATATTTCTTAGCAATAGCATCATAATCAAGCGCCATATTACTCACCTACATAAGATTCAATGATATCCCATATTGCATCGTGATTCACCTTGGTTTGAGTAGAATATTCAATTAAGATATCTTCTTCTCTAGGTTGAATTGTTTCTTTAATAATTTTAATTTGTTTTGTAATTGAATTATTAGATAATTTATCAGCTTTAGTCAAAACCAATAAAACATTATAACCAAAAGACTTAAAGAAATCATACATTAAATGATCATCTTCGCTCGGAACTCTTCTTATATCTAATAATAGAACTGCTAAAGCGGCTTGTTTAGATTGCAAATATTCATCTATCATAGTCGCAAACTTAACCATTTCAGCTTGAGATACTTTAGCATACCCGTATCCAGGAATATCAACAAAATAAAATGATTTGTTAATTAGAAAAAAATTAATTAAACGTGTTTTCCCAGGTGTTTGAGAAACACGTGCAATATTTTTAAAATTTAATAATGAGTTAATAAAGGATGATTTCCCAACATTTGACCGTCCAGCAAACACTATTTGAGGAAACCCATCCTTTGGGTAATTCTTTTTATCAATTGCTGAAATTATAAATTCGCTACTTGTTAATTTCATATCATCACTCCATTTTCATTATAACAAAATTATGAATATTTGTTAATTATTTCTTAGCATATATGACTGAATAAATATTATCTTTTGTTATCGTTAATTTGTTAATATACATATCCTCTAAAGAAATATGACTCACATTATCAATATAAGTTAAAAAGTCAATTCCTTTTTTCGTAAAATCTGATATGGCTTTAATGATAGATTTAGCATTATCAAAATATCCAATAAAATGTCCTATTCTAGATCTTTTCGCTGCTATAAATAAATCTTCATCAATTTGCCCTAGATGATTTAACATATCTATTAAACGATTTTTTAATTTAACAGGATACCTAGACTCACTACTAATAAAGAAATACCCATACTGATCATTAATTTGTGTCGATTGATAATAAGAATAATTAACTAACTTTTCTTTTTTTAAAGTTTGGTAGTTCTTAGAACTCTCATTGAAAAAATAATCAAAAAACATTATAATGGCTAATCGTTTTTGGCTAACAGCTAAATGATCAAACAAAGACAAATCAATCTTGACTCCTAAAGCAACATATTGAATAGTTTGTTTAGGGTTAATTTTAAAAATATGGTGTTTTTTAGTTCCCGATAAATCTAAATTCACAACTGGATTCATTACTGTTGGTTCTAAAGCATTTATTCTAGAATTTTTAATTATATGAACGATTTTATCAGGATCGAATGGTCCTGTAATCACTAAAGACATATTGTTTGGTCTATAAAAATGGTCAATACACTGATGAATCACTTGATGATTAATAGCCTTAACTGATTTTACTGTACCAGCAATATCTTCCCAGATTTTTTTATCTTTATACATATGTTTCATTAAATCGTCGTGAACTTGATAAAACAAGTTATCTTCATACATCATAATTTCTTTTAAAATGATTTCTCGTTCTTTATCAATCGTTTTTTGACCAATATTGAAACTTGAAAAATGTTCTAAAAAAATCTTAAATACTATTTCAAAATTCTCTTGAACAGAAAAATAATACTTTGTAATATCTCTTGATGTAGAAGCATTAACATCTGCGTTATATTTAGAAAATTCATCACTAAGATTGAATCCATTATTTTCAAAAATCACATGTTCTAAAAAATGAGCGCTCCCTGAAGGTATCTCATATTTTTTCCCATCGAATACATAATCAATCGTTTCTCCACCGATACCAACTTGTAAGCTAACATGAAAATCAATAAAATCATTTTTTGGATGCATATATACTTTTAAACCATTATTAAGAGTTTCAAAATACATTGTTTCATCAATTAATATTTTTTTACTAATCATATTATTGATCCCCCTTTACAAATCGGTAGACATGGTTTAAATTCATTTTATTTGCTAGAGCAATTAAATTTTCTTTGGTAACAGCCATAATAGAGTTAATACGTTCATCAATATTAAAAGTTCTTTGTGACATAATATCTTCACTCATATTTAACTTTAAAACCCCATACAAACTATCATAAACTGACTTATATGATTTAACAGCACTTAGTTTCGCTTTTTCAATTTCTTCGTCTGAAATATCTCCATTTTTTACTGAAAGAACTATCTCCTTAGTTTTTTCAATCGCTTGGTTCTCATCCTTAGGTTCAGTTTCAAAATGGATCATAAATGTATTAATATCATATAGATATGAACTATAAATCATATAAACGAGTTGCATCTCTTCACGTATACTCATAAACAATTTTGATTGAGCGTCTCCACCAATAATCCTAGATAAAATATCCATAACATCAGCTTCAAATGTATTTCGATCAAGATTAATATGATAACCTAAATAGACTCTAGAAATACTCACATCATCCATATCAGACCATTCATGAACTAAACCATCGAACTCTGAAGCATAATTAAGTTTAAATACAGGCATTTCTTGTTTAAGAGTATCATTAACAAATGTTTTCTCGATGACTTGATCAAATAAAGATTCATTAAAATCTCCAATAACATAGATTTTTAGATAATCATTTTGAATCATTTGTTGGTAAGTTTCTGTCATAGTGACTTGTGACATTTGATCTATGTTATTTTCTAAAGGGAAAATAACTGGTAAATATTCACCAGCAATTTTTTTTATAAAATTAAAATAAGCTAAAGTAGCTTTATCTTGTTTAATTGTATCTAAAGCTTCATAAGTCTCTTTAATTTTCTCTTTAACAGATTGTTTAGTAAGCAAATTTCTATACATTTTAGGTTTATAAATAATCGTATGCATTAATGAAAACGCTGATTCGATTAATCCTTCACCATCTTCGATATACTTTTCATTAATTAATTTTAAAAAGAATTGATTTGATAATAAATCGCCTCTTTGATAAACCCCAGAAAAAAATGAAGCTCCATAGAGTTTGTCTAGTTCAATATTCAATTGATCCGTTGTTTTATAAATCAAATTATTCTCTTCTAATAAACTTGGTAAAATATTTAACTCATTAAAATGAGCATAATCATTTTTTGAATAATATGAAAAGACAATCATCATATGTTTGTACTTAGTTGCCTTTAAATAATTAACTTCAATACCTTGAATCCATTTCTTCTTAATGTCCATATTCACCTCAAGAAAAAAGGATGTTTCCATCCTTTTTATTCTGCCATTTCTAGTGCGATCTTCATCATGTTTGTGAAAGCAGTTTGTCGTTCTTCTGGCGTCGTTGCTTCTTCAGTTACAAATGAATCAGATACCGTTAATAAACAAGCGGCTTTTTTTCCAGTAACATTTGCGTTGTGGAATAAAGCATATGATTCCATTTCAACCCCTAATAAGTTTCTTTCTTTAGCAAGTTCTAATGCTAAATCACCATTTTCACGATAAAATACATCACTAGAATGAATTGTACCTACATGTAAAGGAATCGATAATTCTTCAGCTATTTTAATTAAATCGTTATTTAATTCTATTGAAGCAGCTAGTGTGTCTTTAGTTTCGCCACCTTGAACAAATGCATAAGATGATTCTGAAAAAGCATCTTTAGCCAAGATAGTATCATATAGTTTTAATTCTGCAGAATATGCGCCACATGAACCAATACGGATGATATTTTCAACATCATAAAATTTATATAACTCATAAGAATAAATTCCAATAGATGGCTGTCCCATACCTGACCCCATAACTGAAATTTTACGCCCTTTATAAGTACCAGTGTAACCAAACATATTACGAACTTCATTAAATTGAACGACATCTTCTAAAAATGTATCCGCTATATATTTTGCTCTTAAAGGATCTCCAGGCATTAATACTGTTTTTGCTATTTCGTGTTTTTCTGCTTGTATATGTGGTGTTGACATATTATTTTCCTCCTTTTTTTGCTTTGTTAATGCTATCAATTGTTTCTTTATGATTCGCTATAGAAAAACAGTAATATTGACCGGAAAAAGTAGAATCCATTGTCATTGATTTATTGTTCTTATCTACAGTTTGTCTATCGATTACAAATCTATCTCCGTATTTAACTGGAATAGATAATTGATCTTGTTTATCATTTTTTCTTTGTCTAAAAGCTTCTAAATATAATTGTTCATTATCAATAATTAAAGCAGCTCTTTTCAAAAAATATCCTTGATATGTTTTTTCTAAAAGCGGGATATATAAATTTAAGTTTTCATGAATTGATTTTGAATGTTCATAAAACTTAATCATTTGCTTATTTGAATATCGTGTAATAGAAAAATCTCTTGCTAAACTATATAGCAATGATACAACTGCAGTTATAATAGCCATTTGCCAAGAAAATAAGCTAAATATTGACATCACTAACAATAGAATCATTGTAGAAATCAAAGTATAGAAAAAAATTCTAATTGGGTTTACAGTACCTGTAAGTTTCTTTGTTAAAAAGAAAATCTCTTCTTGTGTTTTATTCATTAGTAATCAGACCCAACTAAGCCTTTCATAATGTCAACGCCACTGCTAGCGCCAATACGAGTTGCTCCAGCTTTGACCATTGCATCCAAATCTTCTTTAGAACGAACGCCTCCAGCTGCCTTAACTTCTTTTCCGTTAACATTGTCTTTCATAATCTTTACTGCTTCAGGTGTTGCCCCGCCAGTTCCAAAACCAGTAGATGTTTTTATAAATTCAGCTTTAGTTTTTCCAACGATTTCACTGACTGCTTTAATTTCGTTTTCATCTAAATAGCAAATTTCAACAATAACCTTAACTAATTTTTGCCCAGCTGCATCACAAACAGCATTGATTTCATTTTCAATATACTCATAATCTTTTTCTTTTAATTTTCCAATGTTAATAACCATATCTATTTCATCAGCACCATTTTTTACCGCGTTTAACGTTTCAAATACCTTTGTTTGAGTCGTATTAGCTCCTAAAGGAAACCCAATAACAGTACATACTAAAACATCTGAATCCATTAATCGTTCATTTGCATAAGCAACATGAACTGGATTAATACATACTGATTTGAAATGGTATTCTTTTGCTTCATTAATCAATTCATCTATCTCTTTTTTTGTGCCAAATGCTTTTAAATAAGTATGGTCAATCAATTTATTTATTTCCATGTCTTTCCTCCTAAATAGTTATATAAATTATACAACCTTAATAATAAAGTGTCAATTTTTTAAAGGTAATATGCCGAAGCATCCTCTACTTCGGCATTCATTATTATAAGTCTTTAATGACTGATTCACAACGTGAGCAAATACCATCATCATTGATTTCATCTACTACTTGCCAGCATCTATCACAAATATGACCATCTGCTGGTAAAACATCGATCGATATATCTTTTCCTTTATGTTTACCAAAACCGGTTTGGCAAATATCTAATTTTGACACAATAAATGCTTGAGGTAAATTAAGGTTTAATTTTTCTAACAATGATTTAACTCGTGTTTTTGGATAAAGTTTTAAATGTGCATTTAAACTCTTACCAATAATCTTTTCATTTCGAGCATTTTCGAGTGCTTTTAAAACATCTTCTCTTAAAGTATTAAAATCTTCCATTAAATCAAGATGTTCAAAATCCATCTTTTCAACTTTAGGCATATTTAATAAATATGCATCTTCTAAATGATCAATATTTGGAATATACTCATAAACTTCAGAAGTTGTATGAGGAATGATTGGTGAAAGTAAACGAACCAATGTATCTAGTACTTTAAAGATAACTGTTTGGATGTTTCTTCTTTCTTTCGAATCAGCTTTCTCAATATACAATACATCTTTAGCTGAGTCTAAGTAGAACGATGATAAGAAGGTCACAAAATTAGTCATTTTACGATAAACCAAGTCAAATCGATAAACTTCGTAAGACTCTATAACTTCTTTAATCAATTCGTTGTTTTTATATAAAACATATTTATCAATATCACTTAAATCAGAAAATTCACTTTTATTTTCAATATCATTATAATCAAATAGATTACCTAATAAGAATTTCATAGTATTTCTAATCTTACGATATGATTCAGACACTTGTTTGATTAAATCATTTGATAATCTAACGTCAGCTTGATAATCAACACTTGCGACCCATAATCTTAAAATATCTGAACCTAATGAATCAGCTATTTTATTTGGATCAACAACATTACCCATAGATTTAGACATTTTTTTACCTTCACCATCTAAAACAAAGCCATGAGATACAAGTGTTTTATAAGGCGCTTTTCCTGTAGTCGCTACACCAGTAATCAAACTCGAATTAAACCAACCTCTATATTGGTCAGATCCCTCAATATATATATCAGCTGGATAACCATATCCTCTATCTAGCATACCACCATGATGTGATGATCCTGAGTCAAACCATACATCCATGATATCAGTTTCTTTTTTAAAGATTCCATTTGGTGAATCAGGATGTGTATATCCTTGAGGTAATAATTCACTTACTTCTTTGGTATACCAAGCATTTGAACCTTCTTGTTCAACGATATCAGCAAAATGATCAATAACTACTGGGTCAAGAATCGCTGTACCTTTTTCTGTGTAAAATGCTGGAATTGGAACACCCCAAGTTCTTTGTCTAGAAATACACCAAGAACCCCTATCTTTAATCATATTTGATAATCTAACATTACCCCATGTAGGGTACCATTGAATTGTTTGAATTTCTTTTAAGATATCTTCTTTAATTATTTCAATTGAAGCAAACCATTGTGGTGTTGCTCTAAAAATAACTGGTTTTTTAGTTCTCCAATCATGTGGATAAGAGTGGCTCACATCAAATTTACCTAACAACACTTTTTCTTCAAACAATGCTTTTATAATTTCATCATTTGCATCATCAACAAAAAGCCCAGCAAATCTCTTACCTGCTTCTTTAGTCATAAGACCTTGTTCATCAACAGGACAATACACTTCTAAATCATATTTTTGGCCAACAATAAAGTCTTCTTCACCATGACCTGGTGCAGTATGAACTAAACCAGTACCATCTTCAGTCGTTACATGGTCACCTAAGATAATCGGAGATACTCTATCATATAAAGGATGTTTATAAGTCATCCCTTCTAATTCCCATCCAAAAATATTTTGGACTTTTGTGACTTGACGCCAATCCAAAAGATCTTGTAATGTTTCAATTCTTTCTCTAGCAACTAAATAATGTTTTCCATCAGTTTTAATTAATGTATACTCGATTTCAGGTCCAACAGCGATTGCTAAGTTAGCTGGAATTGTCCAAGGCGTTGTTGTCCATATAACGAATTGTGTGTTTTTAGGTAATTTATCAAGTGTATCTTTTGCTTCCATAGCAACATAAATTGATGGAGAAATGACATCTTGATACTCAATTTCAGCTTCTGCTAAAGCAGTTTCACTTGAAGGAGACCAATAAACTGGTTTTAATCCTTTATAAATCAAACCTTTTTTAACCATTTGATTAAAGACTTTATATTGAGATGCTTCATATTCTTTATCTAAGGTTACATAAGGATTTTCCCATTCACCTAAAATACCTAAACGCTTAAATTGTTGTCTTTGAATATCTATTTGTTCTAAAGCATATTCTTTACATAAATTTCTAAAAGAAGCTAAATCCATTTTTTTGCGATTTACTTTTTTATTCTTAGAAAGCGCATTTTCAATTGGAAGACCGTGTGTATCCCAACCAGGTAAAAATGGTGCTTTAAAACCATTCATATTTTTATAACGAACAATAAAATCCTTTAAAATTTTGTTTAAAGCATGCCCAGCATGAATAGATCCGTTTGCATATGGTGGTCCATCATGCAAAAAGAATTGCGGACAATCCTTATTTTTCTCTATAACTTTGTTATATAAGTCTTTCTTTTCCCATTCACTTTGAATAAGAGGTTCTTTTTTTCCTAAATTACCTCTCATTGGAAAATCTGTTTTTGGAATTAATAACGTATCCTTAAAATCTTTCTTTTCCATCATAATCTCCTCCTAGATTAAAAAAAACGTCCTTCTTCAAAAGGACGTTATTCACGCGGTACCACCTTAATTCTAGCTTTCGCTAGCACTTAAATCCATTAACGCTGGTCACGTGATTAACTACTCAATTCATCAATCAAACTCATAGGTGATAAAAGGTCTATATGCTTGATTTCACCATTGACAAGCTCTCTAATCATTTAAAAACCTTTGTTGTCCTAATCTTCGTTTATATCATACAAATTATACCAAATTTATAGAAATTTGCAAGTAAAACATCAACCACCTAAGGCTTGTGCAATAAATCTTAATAAAAATTGATATAAAATCAATCCTAACATAGGGGTTAAGTCAATTTGACCAAAGACCAACCACCCTCTAAACATTCCTAAATAAGGATGTACTATCATTCTTAAAACTTCATAAAACTTAGAATTTACCAACGGCGTCCACGATAAAATGATGTAAACAATCATGATATAAAAATATACCATTAAGAAGTAATAAATTATAACTAAAGTATCATATAAAAACATTATGAGTCCTTACGATACGCATCAATAAATTTCTTTAAAGTAGCACCTAAAAGATCACTTTTTTGTGCCATTAAATAAATTTTATCTTGTATTTTTACAACTTCTCCATCACAAGCATATAATACCCCTGAAAGAAATATTAAAACTTCATTTGCTTCTGAAATTAAAGTGTTATCAAAATTCAAAACAATCGGTTCTCGATGCATGATTAATTCTGCGTATTGATAAATTTGTTTACTATCATTGACTTTTAAAAAAGTAATATCATCAAATTCTACATCCGTTGGTGTTATTTTCTTTTTCGCACTAAATAATCCCATTAAACTTCCTCCTCATATAACAAGCTGCCTATTCTAAGGTGAGTCGACCCCATTTTTATAGCAATCTTGTAATCATTAGACATACCCATCGATAATTTCATATCTAAATTATATTTATCTTTAAATATATTCTTAAGATCAACTAATTTTTGAAACTGTTGTTGAATTATAAACTCATCATCAGTATGTTTTGCCATACCCATTAAGCCTATCACATTAATTTTATCATATTCTTTGGTTTTATGGTAAAAATCAAAAACTTTTTCTACAGGCAAACCATATTTACTCTCTTCTTCTGAAATATTGACCTCTATAAAACAATCCATTGGCTCTTCTCTATATTTTTCAATAGATTCAACTAAAGATATTCGATCTAAAGAATGTAAGTAATTGATTTTATTAATCATTTTTTTAACTTTCTTAGATTGCAAATGACCAATAAAATGCCACACCACGCCTCTATCTCGATACTTAGAATATTTATCTAAGAATACCTCAACTCTATTTTCACCAAAATGATGAATTTGATTTTTTAGTAAAGCTTCTACTTCGATATCACCAACATATTTAGTCACCGCAATCAGCGTTTGATTTGATATTTGGTCTTTAATATATAATAGATTTTTTTCGTTTAACAAAAAAATCACTCCTTAGGTTTTTCTCTATTTAAAAATGAAACTGCGGAAGAAAAAATAATGACATAAATACCTAACAGTATTTTAACAAATGTATTTTCAATAACAAAAGCAATTAATAGTAATACAACTACTAAATTAATAAAAGAAAATAACAATGCAACTAGTTTATTCTTAAACATTCTTTGTCACCTTTTTTCTAAGTTCATTCAATCCTCTTTGAGTTTGATTGGCAAATTTTAATGGTGTAATTGATATGTAACCATTATTAACTGCATGTAAATCAGTGCCTTCAGTAAACTCATCGTTTAAAAAATGTCTTTTTGTAACATAATGATCTTCCTCTGCAACATAATAATGTCTGGTTTGTCTAAATCCCAAATCAGTGATTTGAATTCCTTTTGATTTTTTAAACTTTTTATCAACAAAGTTAACATTTAATAAATAATCCTTAGACAATAAATCATTATCAAAAATAAAATCTAAAACAGATTCCATATCTTTTTTCGCCTGATCAAAGTGATTATAATCAGCTGATAAAGCAATCGCTGGTATCTTGAACTTTAATGACTCCATACAAGCCCCTACCGTTCCAGAATAGACAGTATCAGCACCTAAGTTAAATCCTGCATTAACACCAGATATAACAACATCAGGTCTAATATTTAAACCATGAAAAGCTAAGGAAACACTATCAGCTGGTGTACCTTCTACAGAAAAGATTCTTTCATCATGTTTAAAGACCCTCACTTTAGTCCAAAAAATTCTCGAGACAGAAGCTCCAGACATATGATTATGTGGCGCAACTAAATATACGTCGCCATATTTTTGTAAAAGATTGTATAGATACTGAATTCCTTCTGCATTATAACCATCATCATTCGTTAAGACAATTTTCATTAAAGTATAATCCTATTTTTAAGTTTTCTATTTGCCTTATACATCAATAAGACTCTACCTATTTTATAAACAACCATAATGTTGTTTTCTTCAATCTTCTTTATAATTGTATCCATTG
Source organism: uncultured Candidatus Izemoplasmatales bacterium (assembly GCA_964461565.1). Classification (GTDB taxonomy): domain Bacteria; phylum Bacillota_I; class Bacilli_A; order Izemoplasmatales; family Hujiaoplasmataceae; genus Hujiaoplasma. The sequence goes on from CAYWUZ010000001.1 coordinate 39,899, forward strand.
AATCAGGGCAGTTTTTTAAAACAGATATACGACCAATTTCATGCTTTTCTAAATTGGTTAGAATATTTTGGATGACTTGATCTGTGATACCTGATTGACCGACTTGAAACATAATATCTTTTTCATTTGCTAATCTTCTTAGCATTGCTTTTTGCTTTCCTTTTAATTCCATCTTAATTCTCCTTTTAATATAATGGTAATAATATGCTCATACCAATTGCGTAATAAATACTTAATGTAATAATATCTGAAATTGTCGTAATAAATGGTCCTGATGCAACTGCTGGATCAATTTTTAATCGATACATTATCATCGGAATTAACCCACCTAAAGTCGTTGATATAAATAAGGCAATAAGTATTGATCCTGATGTCACCATCGCGTAAATATAATCGATATTGTTTATATCATTATCTTTTGTGTATTCAGTAAATAATATCATACCAAAGACAAGGATACCAATAAAAAGACCTTGAATCAAGCCTGTTTTAATTTCTCGAATAATCATTTTCTTTAAAACAGCTGAATCTGTAGATTCGTTTTTAGATAAATACCTAATTGTAACAGCCAAACTTTGTGTACCTGTATTCCCAGCCATATCTAATATCAAAGGTAAGAATACAGCCATTCTAGCAGCTAAAATAATACCAGAACTCGTATGACCTAATTGTGAATCAAAGAAAGATAAAATTAATGATGTACCCATAGATAAAATTAATAATATACTGAGCCAAGGCAATCTTGATTTAACAGATTTAATGACAGATATTGTATCTAAATCATGATCATAATCAGATAACCCAGCAAATCTAGTATAATCTTCTTCATCAGCATCCGCAATAATATCCATGATATCATCATGTGTAATAACCCCTAACAAATGATTATCTTCATTTATGACAGGAATTGAAGATTCTCTTGTTTCTTGCATTAATTTAGCAACATATTCCACATCATCCTCTAAATATACTTTAGGGAATCTCTTTTCCATGACATCAATCAATAGATCATTCGCTCTAGCTGATATTAAGTCTTTTAATTTTATATATCCGATTAATTCTTCCTTGTCCGCTATATAAACAATCGAAATATAATCCGTTAAATGAGCATTATTTGTGACATAATTCATGGCTTGCTTAATAGTCAAACTAATATCTATCAATAAAAAACTATCATTTAAATAAGAACCAATTTCATCAGGTTCATACTCTAAAATTTCAAGAATTCTTTTTCGTCTTGAAACTTCAATTGTGTTTAATATCTCAACACCTTTTTTATGAAGCCCTCTAATCAAATCAACAGATAAGTCTAATTCCATGACTTCAAATATTTTAGCCAACCGATGTATGTCAAAAATATGCATGATTTCTTTAAATTCAGGTATGCTTAAATACTCAATGATTTCTGATATAAATTCATTGGGTAAATATTTAACTAATTGAGTACTCACTTCAGTTTCTAATTCAACAAAGGCTCTTGAAATATCGTATGGATGATATTCGCCTAATAAATCAGTTATATATTTATAGCCTCTATTATTATTGATAATTGATAAAATTTCTTGTTTATAGTCCATCATTTGATTTTCCATCATCACACCTCACTAACTCAAACCTGAGATTAACGCTGTGGCTAATCCAAAGTAAATTAATAAAGATAAAATATCATTAATGGTTGTAATAAATGGACCTGATGCCGTAGCTGGGTCAATTCTTAAAGAGTTCATAAGTAAGGGAACTAATGAGCCTGCTAGTGTTGCGACAATCAATGCTAATTGAATCGATAAACCAATCACTAGAGCAAAGTTTAAACCTGTATCAAAAGACTCACCTCTAATTAGATTAAATAACAATACGAGTATAAACAAACCTACTCCAACAAATAATCCATTAATCATACCGGTCAATAGCTCTTTAAATAAATGTTTGATAATCATCCTTTTTTGTTTAAGTTGATTTTTCGCAAACAATCTGATGATTACCCCTAGACCTTGTGTACTTGAATTACCAGCCATATTCAAGATTAAGGGCATAAATATAGCTAAGGTTGTCAATGTTTGTAGTTCTTTTTCATAACCAGTAATAATGGACGACGTAATTAAATTTACAAACAACAAAATCATTAACCAAGGTAATCGTTTTTTCAAAGAAGAAAATACTGTTTCGTCTTCTTTAATATCAACATCAGTTAAACCAGCTAAACTAGCATAGTCCGCTGTCGATTCCTCGTTCATCGCCTCTAAAGTATCATCAAAAGATATGATACCTATTAATAATAAATCACTATTCACAACAGGACACAATTGGAAGTCATAGTTTTTCATTATTTCAATAGCTTCTTCAATTTCAGTGGTAGGATACAGATATATTAAATTTTCAACCATAATATCTCTTATTAATGTTGTTTTTTCATTACCCTTATTAATCAATTCCTTTAAAGATAAGGTACCAACCAAATGATTCTTTTCATCAACAACATAAATATTATGAATATATTCAACTTCTGGAGCGATATCAACAATTGCCTTAATCGCTTTTTTTACAGTCATATTAGCATTCACTTTAGCAAAGTTATTGTTCATGATTGATCCAACCATATCTTCATCAAAGTGTAGGAATGAATGAATAACTTTTCTCTTTTTAGGTGAAATCATCGATAAATATAAGACTTGTTTTTCTTTATCTTCGATGTTTTCAATAATATCAACTAAATCATCAGTTTCAATTAAATCAAAAATATTAATAATTGTGGTTACATTCATCTTTTCTAGAAGAATGTAGGCATCCTCAGGAGAAAGTTCTTCGAAGATTTCAGTAAGTGTATGAATAGAAACTGAATTATATAATTTCGTTAATAAGTCATCATCAAGTTTAACAATGACGTTTGCTAATTCATAATGATGGTAATCTTCTAGTAATGTATTTATAACTTGATAATCATCATTTTTATTTAAAATTTGAATGATATCTAATTCATAATTATTATTGAATTCTTCCATAATTCCCTCCTTTACCTGTTTAGAATTTTATCATTTTTTAACGTAAAAAACAACGATTATAAAACACAAAAAAAAGACTGGTTTCCCAGTCTAATCTTTAAAAGAATTCTTTAACCAATTTGGAACATTGATTTCATCATCAGCATCATCTTGCTTACTCAATGTTTTTTCTATTTCTTTTTTAGATTTTTTTTGTTTTTTATGTTTTTTCTTTGAAGAACCCATGGTATCTTCAGGAATTTCTTGAGTCTTAGCATCTCTTTTTTCAATTTTATTATCTTTATTGAAAATTGGATCATCATTAAATCCTGTAGCAATCACAGTAACAACCAATTCATCTCCTAAGTCAGAGTTAATAGCTGTACCATAAATAATGTTTATATCCGTTGTTGAACTCTTATGTATTTCTTCAATAACTTCATCAATTTCATATAATGAAGCATGAAAATTCGATGTAATGTTGACGATAGCATCAGTTGCACCATTAATTGAAGTTTCTAATAAAGGCGAACGAATCGCTTCTCTTGCAGCTTCAATTCCACGGTTTGGTCCTTCTGCAACACCAATACCCATTAAAGCAGTACCTTTATCTTTCATTACAGTTTTAACATCGGCAAAGTCAACGTTGACAACACCAGGAATTGCAATGATTTCAGTAATGCCTTGAACACCTTGTCTTAACACTTTATCTGCTTCTCTAAATGCATCAAGATAAGATGTATTTCTATCTACAACATAAAATAACTTATCATTCGGAATAACAATTAAGGTATCTACATATGGTTTCAATGCTTCTAAACCTTCTAAAGCAACTGACATACGTCTTTTTCCTTCAAAACCAAATGGTTTTGTAACGATACCAATGGTTAAACAACCCATTTCTCTAGCAAGTCTTGCAACTATAGGTGCAGCACCAGTTCCAGTACCTCCACCCATTCCAGCCGTAATAAAAACCATGTCAGTTTCAGCTAGAAACTCTCTGATTTCATCTTCAGACTCTTCTGCAGCTTGTCTTCCAACATCGGGATTAGCACCAGCTCCTAAACCGCGAGTTAAATTCTTTCCAAGTTGTAATCTAATATCTGCTTTTGACAATTTTAAAACTTGAGCGTCAGTATTCATCGCTACAAATTCAACACCTTGGACTTCATTTTCTATCATACGATTAACAGCAGAGCCACCACCACCGCCAACGCCAATAACTTTAATTTTTGGTTTCTGATTAAATTTATCATCCATATTAAACATGTGTACCTCCGAAATTCTAATTACATATTATCACAATTGTTTAAGTAAATAAACATATATTCAATAAATTCATTTCTTTTTATAATATTTTTCAAAAAATTCTTTTTTATAAGATTCCAAACGATCTTCTTTAATTGCTTCACGTATATCTTTCATTAATTTTTTCAAAAAATATAAATTATGGTACGTCACAAGTCTTTGTCCTAAAAACTCTTTTGCTTTAAATAAATGTCTTATATAACTCTTTGTATATGTTTTACAAACTTTACAATCACAAGCTTCATCTAACGGTGAATAATCTCTTTCATAAGTTTTATTCTTTATCACTACTTTGCCTTCTGAAGTCATTGCAGTTCCATGACGTGCTATCCTTGTCGGAAGCACACAATCGAACATATCAATTCCGTTCATTGCACCAATGATTAAATCATCTGGTGAACCAACACCCATTAAATATCTAGGTTTGTCTTTCGGCATATGGTCTTTTAAGTATTCTAAAACTTCATACATTTCTTCTTTAGTTTCGCCGACACTTAATCCTCCAATAGAATAACCTGGAAAACCAATCTTTGTTAACTCATCAATTGAATGTTTTCTTAAATCTTTAAAAGGACCACCTTGAACTATTCCAAAGAGAGCTTGTGTTTCTGGAAATTTATGGACTTCTTTTCCTCTTTTTGCCCAACGGATTGTTCTTTCTAGAGATTGTTTATGGTATTCATAACTTGAGTTAAATGGTGGACATTCATCAAAAGACATAATGATATCAGCACCTAAATTGTTTTGTATATCAATACTTTTTTCTGGAGACATTTTTAAAATTGACCCATTTAAATGATGTCTAAATGTAACACCTTCTTCATCAATTTTTCTCATTTCTGATAAAGAAAATACCTGATAACCACCTGAATCAGTTAAAAGAGCATGATTCCATTGCATAAAACCACGAATTCCTCCGTGTTCTTTAACAATATCATCACCAGGTTGAAGCCATAAATGATACGTGTTTCCTAAAATAAGACCATCACTTACTTCTTCAATCTCTTTAGGTTCTAATGTTTTGACTGTTGCTTGTGTTCCAACAGGCATAAAAAGAGGTGTTTCAAATTGGCCGTGAGGCGTATGTAAAACACCATATCTTGCTCCAGTTGATTTATCTTCATGAATCAACTCATATCTAATCGCCATTATAAAATAATCCCGTATTGTACTCCACTAATTCCTGCAGCATTACCTTCATCAGTATCAATGTGCATTGCTGAACTGAAGTCATCTCTTACTCTAATAACAACATCATCTAAAATGGTGCTTCTTTGATCAGTTGAAATTTTAACAGCAACTATTTCTTTATCTTTTAACCCATATTTTAATGCATCTTCTGGGGTTATATGAATATGTCTTTTTGCAATTATAACACCTTGTTCTAACTCAACTTGACCCTTAGGACCAACAATTGTACAACCAGCGGTACCAGCTATATCACCTGATTCTCTAATTGGCGCAGTAATTCCAATTGATCGTGCATCAGTTAAAGAAATTTCAACTTGTGAATCTTTTCTTACTGGTCCTAAAATAGATACTTTAAGTTCGCTTTTAGCACCAACGACTGTCACTTTTTCTTCTGCAGCGAATTGCCCCGGTTGAGATAATTCCTTTTTCACAGTTAATTCATAACCTTTACCAAATAAAATATCTAAATGTTCTCTAGACAAATGACAATGTCTAGCCGATACTTCTACTAAAATCTTTTTTTCCATATTAAATCCTCCTCACAATCAATCATATTGTACTAAATTTTATTGCTTTAAGCAAACAATTCTTGTTATTTTAATAAGATTTGTTATAATTAAATACTGTACTACGCAGTTCGAAAAAATCCTGCGAAAAAAAACTAGGGGGCCATTATGCCAAACGAAATTATTTGGATTATTTTTGCATTAATCAATTTTACATTTTTCTTAACCAGTTATAAGTTTTTCGGAAGAACTGGTATCATTATTTGGATAGTATTAGCAACCATACTTGCAAATATACAAGTATTAACAGTTGTTGATCTATTCGGAGTTGAAGCAAGTCTAGGAAATATTCTTTACGGTACAATTTTCTTAGGTACAGATGTACTCAATGAAATTTACGGTAAAAAAGAAGCTAAAAAAGCAGTGTTTATAGGATTTTCCGTAATGTTTGTAACTGTCATCATTATGCAAATAGCAATACAGTTTACACCTAACTCAGAAGATTGGGCTATGCCATTACTTAAAGACATTTTCGGCTTTCTACCAATTGTCTTTCTAGCAAGCATGACCGCATTTATTATTTCACAACTTGTAGATGTTTACGTATTTTCTAAGATAAAAGATAAACTTCCAGACAACAAATATTTATGGGTTAGAAATAATGGTTCAACACTTCTTTCCCAATTAGTTGATACGATTATATTCGTACCTATTGCTTTTTACTATAAAGACTTTAACAGCATGCTTATATTAATATTATCAACATATTTCATTAAATTAATAGTGGCTGTTTTAGATACACCATTTATATATCTTGCGAAAAGAATTAAACCTTTAGAAAACTAAAACCACCAATTGGTGGTTTTTTTTTAGGTTATAAACATGGAATCTCCAAAAGAAAAGAATCGGTATCGATGTTTGATTGCTTCTTCATATGCATTCATCATGATTTCTTTTGAAGCAAAAGCAGAAACAAGCATTAATAAAGTTGATTTAGGTAAGTGAAAGTTAGTAATTAATGCGTCTACAGCGAGGTATTTATAGCCTGGATAAATGAAAATATCAGTGAATCCAGAATCCGCTATAAAAGCTTGGTGTTTTTGATATATCGTTTCTAAAGTTCGAACTGAGGTAGTTCCAACCGCTACAATACGTTTACCTTCTTTTTTTGCTTTATCTAATACTTTAGCTGTGCTTTCAGATAACTGATAAAACTCACTATGCATTTTATGTTTTTTAACATCTTCCACACTTACAGGTCGAAATGTTCCTAAACCAACATGGAGTGTTAAATACTCAACTAAAACACCCTTATTTTTAATTTTTTCTAATAATTCAGTTGTAAAATGTAATCCCGCCGTTGGGGCCGCAGCTGAACCAACTACTTTAGAATAAACAGTTTGATAACGCTCTTGATCTTCTAGTTTTTCATGTATATAAGGTGGTAAAGGCATTTCTCCAAGTTGATTAAGAATTTCTTGTAAGTCACCATCATATAAGAGTTTAAAATGTCTGATGCCTTCTTCTAATATTTCAGTACACTCTACTTTTAGCTCCCCATCACCAAATTGAATAATGGTTCCTAACTTGACACGTCTAGCTGGTTTAACCAAGGCTTCCCAAAGATGTTCACCATATTGATTTAACAATAAAACCTCAATATGAGCTTCAGTGTTTTCTTTAACGCCATGAAGTCTTGCAGGTAATACTCGTGTATCATTCAAAACTAAAACATCATCGCTATTTAAATAATCGATGATGTTAGAAAAACGATCATGTTTTAATTCCATATTATTTTTATTAACAACCAGAAGTTTTGATTGACTTCTTTTTTCTAATGGCGTTTGTGCAATTAATTCTTCTGGTAATTCATAATTAAAATCAGAAGTTTTCATTAAAATAAAGCTCCTTGAAATGATTTTTTTAGATGCTTATACGCTTTTTCTGTCACCACTCTACCTCTAGGTGTTCGACTAATAAAACCTTGTTGAATCAAATAAGGTTCATAAACATCTTCTAGAGTCGTTGGATCTTCAGAAATAGACGTTGCTATGGTATCAAGACCAACGGGACCACCATTATATTTTTCAATGATTCCTATTAAATACTCTCTATCTTTATTATCAAGTCCTAATTCATCTATACGTAATTTTTCCAAAGCTTTCTTAGTGATGTCTAAGGTAACCAAACCATCACCTAAAATATCTGCAAAGTCTCTCACTCTTCTAAATAATCTATTTACTATTCTTGGCGTTCCCCTACTTCTTTTTGCGAGTTCAACAACAGCTAAAGTTTCTGTTTGACATTGATAAATATTAGCAGTACGTTTACAAATAGTTTCAAGTTCAGAATCAGAATAAAACTGTAACTTATGTATTATTCCAAACCTATCCCTTAAAGGACCTGTCAAATCACCAAACCTTGTTGTAGCTCCAATCAATGTAAATGGCGATAAATCAACTCTTATGGATTTAGCTCCTGCATCTTTACCGACAACGATATCAATAACATAGTCCTCCATAGAAGAGTATAATATTTCTTCTACTATTTTAGGTAATCGATGAATTTCATCGATAAACAAAACATCTCCCGGTTCTAAAGAGGTTAAAATAGCGGCCAAATCCCCTGTTCTTTCTACAGTTGGTCCACTAACGAATTTCATATTAACTTCAAGTTCATTAGCAATGACTTGTGCTAATGTTGTTTTTCCCAATCCTGGCGGTCCATACAAAAGAACATGATCAAGAGATTCATTTCGCTTTTTAGCAGCTTTTACAGCAATCTCAATCATTTCTTTTACATCTTTTTGTCCAATATATTCATTAAAATACTGTGGTCTAAGTGTCCCTTCTACTTCTTCATCAATTAATAGGTCACTTGTGATTATTCTTTTATCCATAAACACCTCATAACTATTATAACAATTTCAATAAAAAATAACACCCTTATTTTAACGTAATTTATTGATAAAAACCATCAATTATATTATAATTAACCTATAAACATATATAAGGAGAGTCAAATGGCAAGTAAAGGCGATATCTTAATAAAATATAAAAAAGCATATCCCGATTTTGAATCTCAATCAATCAACCGTTTAGAAGAACTAAAACGGTCTTTTAGTAATGAAAAAGCTTTATATAAAGAGAATTTAGATAATTTATCTAATAAACTTAAAATAAATCAAAATAAATACTTTGATCTTTTAAATGACAGATTTTTACATCATATCGATAACCAAGTCCTTTTAGAAAACAAATTCAAAGAAATCAAAAATGAGTTTAATGAAGATATTAATTATGAAATGGTTTCTTTAGATCAAAAAATTGATGAAGAACATAAAATATTTGAAGATATTCTTGAACAATTTGAAACACGAAAACAAGATGCTCTCAATATATATTTACAACTGACAAAACAAAATAACGATCATATTGATGAGGAAATGAAAGTCCATTATTTGTTTATTGCAAAAGAAGAAAAGAAACTCAAATTATTTAAAACTGAATACGATGATTTATCTGCGAAATTAAATAACAAAATGATATGGACAATAGAGAAATCTAAAAACGCTATTATCCAGTTAAAGAATGATTTATCACAAATAGATAAAGACGATTTAATATCATTGAACCAAAAAATTCTACAATCATTAACTGATCTTAGAGGAACCAGAAATGATATCAATGTCTTATTTAAAGAAACATCTAATAGTTTAAATAAATATAGAGAAAATATTTTTGGAATTCGTGATATCAAACAAAAACCTTACACTGAAATCAACCAAAAATTAATTCAAAAATTAATCAAACAAATTAGACTTGCCAACCAAAACAAAATTAAATATCAACGCATTATAAAAAGTGATCTCTTAGAATCGCAAAATAAATTATATCCTCATATTTTAAACGCTTATCAAGAACACAGGAAAGATGATTTAGAAAAGTATATATTGCAAGTTGAAACTTTAGAAGAAAAAGCGGATTACTTAATCAATAAAATTGAAAAAATAACCAACTATAATATTTCGACATATCAAAACAGAATTAAAGAAATTAAAATCGAAGCATTCACTAGAAATGAAGAAATTAAGTTTTCTTATTCTGTTCCTATGAAGTATATTGAAAATGCAATAAATATTTATTCTAATTATAACTTCTACTTTAATCAAGGTTTTGATGATTTAGATAAATTATTATCACAATTGATTAATTTTTCTCAGGAGTTTAATGAAATCAGAGACGATGAAGTTCTTAATATTAAAAAAGATTTAGCTGATTATCAAACTAATTTTTTATCTTTGATTAAAAACACCTCAGAAAAATTATCTGAATTACTCTATCATATTGATGACATTGCCCATCAAATCACAACACTAGAATCAAAGAATAGAATTGAAATCTCTGAAGTTAAAAAAGAAATCATTAATGTTGATATCAAAGGAGATTATATTAAATATTTGGAATCATTAAACAGTGATTATGTCTTAGCCAATAAACAATCTAAAACAAGACTTAAACGCATTAATATCCATAAACTATATTATGATAAAACCCTAGAAATATATCAAACCGCAATCAAACTTGATGAAGATATTGAATCTGCTATGCTTCATCAATACTTTAATCATGATGTCAATGAAATTGAAACAAATTCACATAGAGATTATTATGATTACTACTTAAGTCAACTTGATTTGTTCTATGGTCACCAAACTAATTTATTAGAAGTTTTTATGATGATGATGAAAGAACGAGTGAGTCAGTCAATTAAGGCTCAAAACTATCATTTGGCTAAAGGCTTTTTTGATTATGAAAGTAACATTAATCATAAAATTGATGTCAAAGACAAAGTTTTATTGGAATATATTAATTTAAGTCAAAGAAACATTGAGTTGAATAATCAAGAAACAAAGAACTTTATTCAATATTTGTCTGAACAAGGCAAAGCATATTCAACTTTAACTTATTTAGAAAAAACAAGAATAAATCTATACAAACAACTTAATCAAAATTATTCAAACAAAACTGCATTAATTAGCCAATATATTATCGATAGTTTTTCTGAAAAGAAAAATATTATACGTTTCGTTAAATCATTATTTAAGGAAATGAAGACTAACAAGAAATCTCAATTGGTCAATCTACATCATAAACCAGAAATGGCTGATCAATTGATAGATGATCAAAATGATTTTAAATCAATTTTGCTAACTATCACATCTGTCTATTATGAAACCATCAATTACGCTTATAAGAATCACGCTTCTGCTTCTATTGAAAAGCTTAATAATTTTTATGATGATCATCTTTTTAATTTTACAGAAAAATCAATTCAAACTATTGATAAACTCAGTAAATCAAAACGAGAAAAATATAAATTTAATCTTTTAAATGATTATATGATTGAAGTGATTGACCAACTAGATAAGGCTAAATCATTCTTCTTAAAAACAATTGCCTCAATTCATGATTTTGTTCTCAAAGGTTGGGCAGAACAAATCGCTGTTGTTAAAGTTCATCTTGAAGATCAAAGAAACATCATTGATAAACAATTCAATCAGTTAGATAATAAAACTCTTAATTATCAAAACCAAATTCATTCACAACAAAAGTTAATCAAAAAATTAGCTGAAGACTTAAATCATTGGGTTACTGAAAAAGTGAGTGAATCGAATAAGACATTTATTAACTACACTAAAAACCAAATTGAATCAATCGAGTTTCTCAATAAAATAACAACAAAACTCATTCAAAAAAACGATGTTCAACTACATCAATTGTTTAAGCAAATAGACAATGAAATTCTTAAACAATATCAAGTCATGATGGCTGATTATAAAGAACAAAAATCTATGATTGATGATTTAAAACAAAAATTACTATTTGATGCTAATGTTGAAAATCAATACATTGATTTTACAACTGAAAAAACTGTGAATGATATATTAATTACTAAAGAACAGCTACAAAGACAAATGGATCTTATGCCTTCTGAAAGACGCACAAGGTTATTGAATTTAGAATTAAATTATCAAAAAGCATTTCAAACTCAACAAGATGATTTGCTTCAAAAATACAGTCAAATTGAGAAAGATAAATTTACAAGTGTTCCATTGTTAGAAAAGAAAATTACAGATATTGAAAACAGATTATTTGATGACTTTAAAGAACTCTATACAACACATCAAAATTTAGAAAAGAAATATTTAAATCAATATATTAACTCTAATGACCTATTCATTTCATTACATAAAAATTATAAAAATGAGTCTGTTAAATCTGCACTTGGATATGATGAGGAACTAGATCAACCATTAAAGGATTTAGTTGCTGTTGAACAATCAATCATTGATAAAACTGATATCATTCATCATGAAATTTCTCAAAAAACTCAATCTAAAATGACTGATATCAGAAAAACAAATCAGATATCACAAAGCAAACAAGATAGAATCATTAATTCTTAAGGAGGATTATTTTGGCAAACAAAGTCGACGAAGATATATATAATCCAAAAATGTATCGAGAAAAATTCGATAAATCATCAAATGATGAATTATCATTTTTCAACGAGCTTCATGAACGGATAGATCATCAAATTGAATCAAATCGACATATTACCATCAATAACCTCAATAAAGTAAGCGAATCTTTAAAAGAAATCAGAGAAAAAGCTGAGATACTAACAGAGTCTATCATTAATCATGATGAACATATGATTGTTGAAAAACAAAAACTAATTAGCCAAGCATTAAAAAAAATACATGATAATCATCATGAAGTATTTAAATTTGAGACTGATAATCTAGATGAGAGAGTCTTTTCAATCGAAAACCTCCATAATCAGCTTATTAGTTCCAATATGGAATATTTTACTTCATATAAACATTTTCTTTCAGGTACAATTGAAAACGTTGAAACAAACCACAGTTACTTAAAACTTAAAAGTGAAAATATCAATTATGTCATTGAAAAACACTTTAATGAGATTTCTGATGAGTTTTACGCGTTAGATCAAAAAATTTCAAAGATTGATGAGACAATAAAGGGTTTAATTACGACAAAAAGTTATAAAGAAGATATTTTAGATGAATTTTTTGATATCGAAATTAAGAATTTAATAGAAAGTCAAATCAATTTTTCAATCAATCCTGATCCTTTTTCAAATGAAATCATAGAATTAACGAAAGAAAAGAATCATCAATTTGACAAATATAAAACCTTTTTACAAAAACAAGAAAATAGACTTAAACAAGTATTTTCTTCTGAGATTGATGAACAGTATAACTTCTATTACCACCAAAAATATGAAAAAACTAATAAACAATCTACATCAGAATCATATGCAAAGAGAAAAGTAAAACCGATCATTAAGGAAAAGAAGAATATTTTGTTTTCATTTAAAAGATATAATCAATCATCAATTATGAATATGAAAAAAAGTCTTGATTTATACATGAATTTTTATAAAACAGATCCTTTTTTAGCTCAATTGTTTTTTGATGAAGGTTCTAAAATTATTTCTCAAGAAGTAGATTTTACAAGATTATATAAAATGAACAAATCCTTAAAATATCACATATATTTTACCTATAAATTACAACAACTGAATCAAGAGATTAAGCTTAATGAATATCAATTTGTACACTATATTGAAAATAAATTTATTTCTCAGGAAATTGATATGGTCAATATCATTAAAGATATTAAAACATATTTACTTGATAATCAATCAAGTATCGATGCAACCCAAATTGCTTTAAAAAGAGATAAAAAATATATTTTGTTTTTAAATGACCTAATGAATGCTCATATAGACTATCAAATGAAGAAAGAAAATCATAACCGTACCTTCCTTTCTGAATTTACAAAGATGATTAATACAAATGTCCATGATAAAGTCAATATGGACATCGAATTATTAAATAAAACCTCTGATATTCTTTTAGCTTTAAAAGAAAGCGAAATTGATACAATTCACTTTAAACATATGTATCAAAACGAAAAGAGACTTTTATTAATCCAGCAAAACCGTATTGAATCAGAAACAGAAATCAACTATGAATTGATTGCTTCTACTTATCTTAATCAAATGAGATTTGCTAAAGAACAAATCATACTCGCTGAAGAAGATTTTAAACTTAGACTTTCTGCTTTGATGCATAACATTGATAGTGAGCGAATTCATTACTATGAAATGATTAATCATGAAGTTGAACTTAAAGAACAAGCTTCAATGAGTGAATTTTCAAAATACCAAAAACAAGTTTATGATATTATCGCTGAAATTGAAACTACTGATGATAAAGGACTCAAAAAAGTTCTTGAAAAATCATTAGATAAAGTCAAAATAGAATACCGAGCTCATGTGGATGATATTTTAGAAAAATATCGTAATAATTATAAAATTCAATTATACAGTAAAAGATTAGATGAACTGGATATGTATTTAGAAGACGCCTATCATTCTGCCAGTAATTTGTATGATGCAACAACGTCTGAAATGGATGAAATATACAGATATGCTGAAATCAAATATAATGAGTTTGTTGAAAGTGTTGATAGAAATTCTTATCCATTAGATGATTTCTTATATGAAGCCCTTCAAGAAAGCAAAAAAAGGCTAAGTGAAAAAATGCTGTATGCAAATATAACACTTGAGGAAAAAGTTGGACATTTAATTGATGAATATAAAGAATTTTATTTTAAAACAAATTTAAAATTTGACTCTAAGAATATTATTCAACTGCTTGATAATTATCAAACTCAAATTTCTGAAATTGATTTACAATACCAAACTAAATTAGATGAAATAAATCAAGATTATTCATATGTCACAGAAAACTACAACCAAACTATTAGAAAACTCCAACAACAATATCAACTTGAAATTGATTCTACAATCAAAGAAAAAAATCTCTTTATAAAAGAGAAAACAGATGATATTAATCGTAAGGATATTGCATTTTCTGAATTTGTAAATAAATTAAATAAAAAGCATCAATCTAGTTTGGCTAACTTGATTGAAGATTATTTGTCTAAGATAGACAATAATAGAAAATTGAATAACACTCTAGATACTGATTATAAAGAGTTACTTGATAGTTATGATGAATATATTAAGTACTCAAAACAATCTAAGAACATTCGTAAATTAATCAAACAAACTTTAAAAAACAATGAAAAAGAAAAAAAATCTTCATTAAAATCATTAAAAAAAGAAATTAATAAGTTAGAGTTTTTCTAAAAAAAATAAAGGTAGAATGAAAATTCTACCTTTTATTTTTATTCTAAATCATCTAATAAACTTCGACCAATCCCAGTACCTTTTAAACCAAAATTATCAGCAATTGTTTCTCCTATATCAGCAAAAGACTCACTAATTTCTAAGAACTTACCTTTTAATTTATGATTATAAATGAATAATGGAACATATTCTCTTGTATGATCAGATCCTGGGAATGTTGGATCATTTCCATGATCTGCAGTCACAATTAATAAATCGTCATCGGTTAGTTTTTGAATCAAATGACCTAAATCAGTATCAAACTCTTCCATTGCATCTTTATATCCAATTGAATCTCTTCGATGTCCATACAATGCATCAAAATCAACTAAGTTAGTAAAATTAACCCCTTTGAAATCCTTATCAACAAGCATCATTACTTTTTCCATACCATCATGATTTGATTTTATTCCATAATGTTCAGTAATTCCGGAACCATTAAATATATCTTTGATTTTCCCTACAGAAATGACATCTAATCCATTTATATTTAAAACATCAAGTACAGTCTCAGATGTAGGAGATAATGCATAGTCATGGCGATTAGTCGTGCGTTTATAACCTTCTTTTTCAGAACCTAAAAATGGTCTAGCGATAATACGTCCAACACGCCACTTTTCATCAAGCGTTAATTCTCTTACTTTTTCACAAATATCATATAATTCTTCTAAAGGAATCACTTCTTCATGTGCAGCAATTTGTAAAACTGAATCAGCGCTTGTATAAACAATCAAATCGCCAGTTTTTTCTTGAACAGGACCTAATTCTACTAATATCTCAGTCCCAGAAGCGGATTTATTACCAATAACTTTTCTTCCTGATAATTTTTCAATTTCAGCAATTAAGTCATGAGGAAATCCTGTATCTGTAAACGTCTTAAAGGGTTTAACAGTTTTAATTCCCATAATTTCCCAATGACCAGTCATCGTATCTTTTCCATTAGATAATTCTTTCATTTTTGTCGTGTTAGCACGTGGTTTATCTACAGGTTTTACTCCTAAAATATCAGTCAAATTACCATATCCAAAGGTTTCCAATACAGGTAAATGAATCCCACCAGCTGCTTTTGCTAAATTTCCAATCGTGTTAGCTCCAACATCATTGAACTTATCTGCGTCAGGTAATTCACCAACGCCTACAGAATCAATAACAATTAAAAATACTCTTTTATATTTCATCTAATCCCTCTTTCTTTTCAGCACGTGGATGTGCATCATTATATATTTTATTTAATCGTTTCTTAGAAACATGTGTATAATTTTCTGTTGTAAGGATATCTTCATGCCCCAACAATTCTTGAACAGTTCTTAAATCAGCGCCGTTTTCAAGTAAATGAGTTGCGTATGAATGCCTTAATGTATGAGGTGATACTTGTTTAATAATACCTGCTTCTTCAGTTAATTTTTTAATGAGTTTAAAAAAACCTACTCGACTTAAAGGATTTCCAAGTTTATTAACAAATAAAATATCTCCTTTTTTCGGTTTTAAAACAGGACGTGATTCAATGATATATTTTTGTAAAGTTAAGACCGTATTCTCATTAATAGGAATGATTCTCTCTTTATTTCCTTTACCAAGTATATTCACTAAGCCTTTATTTAAATGTAAATCACTAATTTTCAAATTCATTAGTTCACTTACTCTTAATCCAGACCCATAAGCTAATTCAATAAGTGCTTGGTTTCTAAGAGATAAAGCATCATTTTTCCTGTAAGTTAATTCAATCATTTTCTCTATTTCAGAAATATTTAAAACCGTTGGCAATGACTTATTTGTTTTAGGTTTCTTTACTTTTCTAGAAATATCTTTATCAACGATATTTTCACTCATTAAATATCGATGAAATGATCGAATGGAAGATAACTTTCTAGTTATAGTCGAATTAGAGTTGCTTTTTCTTGATAAACTTCTCGAAAAATTTTGAATGTGTTCTTTATTAATTTGATTTAAATCTTTAATACTATAATTAGTTTTTATAAATTCAATATATGATTTTAAATCCCTTTCATAAGATATAATCGTATTCTTTGAAAGATTCTTAGTGACTTTTAAGTAATATAAATATTCTTTTAAATAAGTATCTAAAATCATTTTTATATAATATCCACAAAAACTTGATTTGAAAGATAAATGCCTTCATTTGTAAATCTAAGGTATCCATCAATAACTTCAAGTAATTTTAAGTCAATATATTTATTTAACTGAGGATAAACTTCAAAAACATCAATTTTAAATCTTTTTTTGTAAGCTTCTAGTTGAATTCCCTCAGTTTTTCTTAATCCGACTAACAAAGTTTCTAGTTTAGGATTGAAATCTTCAATTTTATGCATTGTTAAGCTTTTATCTTGGATGCCTTTAAGATATTCTGAGATTTTACTAGGGTTAATCATTCTTGTAAAATTAAATTGAGAACTAGCATTTAAACCAATACCTAAATATTCTTCTAGATTCCAATATATTAAATTATGTTTTGATTCAAACCCAGGTTTTGCATAATTTGAAAATTCATATTTCGTATATCCAATTTTATGTAAACGTTCATCAATGATCTCACCAAACTCTCTAGCCAAATCATCTGAAAAATCTTCAACTTTATGTTTGTTAATGAGGTAATTTAAAACAGTTCTATCCTCTAGGATTAAAGAATAATATGATACATGATGAGGATTAAACTTTTCAATGTATTCTAAGTCAGTTAGTAGTTCTTCTTTTGTTTGACCAGGAATCGCATACAAAAAATCCAAATTATAGTTTAATTTAGATGTTTTTAAAAGTTCAATAGCGTGAACCACAATATCAAAGGTATGAGTTCTTCCTAAAAATCTAAGTAAGTTTTCACTTAGAGATTGAACACCCATAGATACTCTAGTTACGTGATGTTTTTTGAGCATTTCTAACCAATGAGGTGTGATATCATTTGGATTAGCTTCTATTGTAAACTCTTTGATTTGCTTTAAATCAATAAGTAATTCTAGTTCATCCAAGAATGCATCTAATAAATCATCATCAATTGATGATGGCGTACCCCCACCAATATAGATGGTTTCTATATGCTCTAACAAATCACTGTAATATTCCATTTCTTTGATTAATGCTTTAATATATTCTTTTTTTGTGTGTTCAGATGTAACCATTTTACAAAAGTCACAGTAAGTACAAATTTGATCACAAAAAGGAATATGTATGTAGAGTCCTTTTATCATATTATCACCATTATTATGTTAACATAATATTCAAATTATTTAAAGTAAATCATACTGGTAAAAATAAAAACGTCTTTTATCAAGACGTTTTAATTATCATCTTTTTCTAAAGATAGAACAGACATAAAAGCTTCCTGAGGAATATCAACTGAACCGACAGATTTCATTCGTTTCTTCCCTTTTTTTTGCTTTTCTAAGAGTTTTTTCTTACGAGTAATATCTCCACCATAACATTTAGATAAAACGTCTTTACGAAGCGCTTTAATATTCGTCCTAGCGATGACTTTCGAACCTATAGCAGCTTGAATAGGAATCTCAAACATTTGTCTAGGAATCAAATCCTTAAGTTTTTGGCAAATCTTTAATCCTCTATCCCTAGCAAAATCTTTATGAACTAAAAATGTTAGTGCATCTACTGGTTCTGAGTTAAGTAAAATATCAATTTTAACCAATTCAGATTCTTTCATTTCAGATAATTCATAATCAAAGGATGCATAACCTTTTGTGCTTGATTTTAATCGATTAAAGAAATCATAAATAATCTCAGATAATGGCATTTCATAAATGATTTCAACTCGAACATCAGATTGATATTTCATATCCCTGAAAATTCCGCGTTTATATTGACAAATCTCCATAACGTTTCCAACAAATTCATTAGGCGTAATAATTGTCGCTAAAACATAAGGTTCTTCGATCTTTTTAACCATTTGTCGTTCTGGCATTTTAGCTGGATTATCAATTTCTAAAACATCACCATTTTCCATATATACTAAATAATTAACGGATGGGGCAGTAGTGATTAAATTTTGATCAAATTCTCTTTCTAATCGCTCTTGGAATATTTCCATATGTAACATGCCTAAAAACCCAACTCTAAAACCAAATCCTAAAGCCGTTGATGTTTCAGGAGTAAATTTTAAAGAAGCATCACTTAATTTAATTTTCTCTATTGAATCTTTTAAAGATATATAATCTACTGCTTCAACAGGATATACTCCAGAGTAAACCATTGGAGTTAATTCTCGATAACCTGGTAAAGGTTCTTTAGCAGGATTTTTTTCATGGGTAATTGTGTCACCAACATGAATATTACCAATATCCTTAATTGCGGCAGCAATCCAACCTACATCACCAGCGGCCAAATACTCAATCGGTAATTCTTTTGGTGTATATATTCCGATTTCATTGACTTCATATATAACATTTGAAGCCATCATTTTAATTTTATCACCTTTTTGAATCACACCATTTTTAACCATAACTAAAGGAATAACGCCTCTATATGAATCATAAAAAGAATCAAAGATTAAAGCTTGTAACGGCTCATTAATATCTCCACTAGGCGCAGGAACTTTCTTTACAATTGCTTCAAGCACATCTTCAATGCCCATACCTGTTTTAGCCGAAACTGGAATACATTCATCAGGATTAATCCCTAAAGCTTCTTCTAGTGACTTTGTCACACCGGCAACATCAGCGCTTTCTAAATCAATTTTATTAATAACTGGAATGATTTCTAAATCATTATCTAAAGCCAAATATACATTTGCTAAAGTTTGAGCTTCAATTCCTTGAGTCGCATCAACAACTAAAATAGCGCCATCACAAGCCGCTAATGATCTTGATACTTCATAAGTAAAATCAACATGCCCTGGTGTATCGATTAAGTTAAACAAATATTCTTCACCATCAAGAGCTTTGTATTTCAATTTTACTGAATTAAGTTTGATAGTAATCCCACGTTCACGCTCTAAATCCATTGAATCAAGCATTTGTTCTTTCATATCTCGTTTATCTACTGAATGAGTTGACTCCAAGATACGGTCAGCCAAAGTTGATTTTCCATGATCAATATGCGCAATAATTGAAAAATTACGTATTTTATTTTGATTTCTATTTTCTATACTCATTCTATTACCTCTTCTTTTAAAAAAAGCATATAACGTTTAAATTATATGCTTTTTATGTCAAGCCATCTATAAGCCATGTTCTGTCGCTAAAAAGCGTGGTAATCATTTATCTCCGGTTACCCGTCAACTGTATCAATTCATTTCTTGTACAGTCGTGCCCCTACCAAATTTGGGTTTCTAGCTTGAGGGGTTTACCCGTTTCACACATAGATATTCTCTATGCATCGTCACTGTGGCACTTTAAGAATAATCAGGCCTTTAACATCCTTTTCTTCGCCGTCACCATAAATGGTGCCTAAACTTATTGGTTCGTTTAGCACAATCACTACAAACATCTCAGTTTGTGCTAGCATGGACTTTCCTAACGCTTACGCGCTCGATTACCCAATCACTTGACAGTATTATTATATCATTTTTTTATTTCGTTTAATACATCTTTTCTTGATAAATCAACGCGACCTTTTTCATCAACCTTAATGACTTTAACTTCAATAACATCGCCTAATTTAACAACATCTTCAACATTTGCAATATGTTTGTTATCGAGTTTAGAGATATGCACTAAACCTTCTTGTCCTGGCCATATTTCTACGAAAGCACCAAATTTTTCAATACGTGTTACTTTCCCTAAATATTTTTCTCCAACTTCAACTTCGCGAATGATATCTTCAATTAATTTCATCGCTTTATTAATAAAGAATGTTTCTTCATGCATTAATATGATACGACCATCTTGTTCAATATCAATTTTAACATTATTACATTGGTCAATAATCGCAGTAATATTTTTACCACCTGCACCAATAATATCTCTAATTTTGTCTGGAGATACTTTCATTAATTTAACTTTTGGTGCAAATTCAGATAATTCTTCTCTAGATTTAGGTATAGCTTGATTCATATTTTCTAGAATCTCAAGTCTAGCTATTTTAGCTTGTGCTAGTGATTCTTTAAATATTTCTCTTGTAATACCAGATATTTTGATATCCATTTGTAATGAACAAATACCTTTTTCTGTACCAGCAACCTTAAAGTCCATATCACCAAAATGATCTTCTAAACCTTGAATATCCGTTAATATTGTGTATTTATCTCCATCCATAACCAATCCCATCGCTATACCAGCAACAGGTGATTTGATTGGAACACCAGCAGCCATTAATGCCATAGAACCTGCACAAATCGTTGCTTGTGATGAAGACCCGTTTGATTCTAATATTTCAGAAACAACACGAATTGCATATGGGAATTCATCCTCATTTGGTAATACTTGGAATAAAGCTCTTTCTCCTAAAGCACCATGTCCAATTTCTCTACGACCTGGTCCACCATATCTTCCTGTTGAACCAACAGAAAATTGTGGGAAATTATAATGTAACATAAAACGTTTATTTTCATCGACACTGATATCATCAATAATTTGTGATTCTCTTAATGCACCAAGTGTAACTGTAGCCAAGGCTTGAGTTTGTCCACGTGTAAATAAGGCAGAACCATGAGTACGTCTTAAAATGTCAATTTCAGAATCAAGATGTCTTAATTCATCTGTTTTTCTTCCATCAGGTCTTACTTTATCTTCAGTAATTAAACGTCTTACTTCTTTAACTTGAATTTCTTCTAAAATAGCTTTAACATCTTTCACAATACTTTTAACATCAAATTTATCTAAACCTTGTTCAAGATATTTTTCTTCAATGGTTCCTATAACTTCTTTTTCAATATCTTCAATAGCGTTTTCTCTAGCCAATTTATCAGCATTAGAAACAGCTTTAGTAATGCGACCTGCTTCTAAAGTATGAACTTCATTGATTAACTCTTCTGAAGGTACTAATAAAGTAACTTCAATTCTTTCTTTACCAACTTCAGCTATTATTTCTTCTTGAAAAGCAACTAATTCCTTGATTTTCTCATGTGCAAACATAATAGCGTCTAACATGATATCTTCATCAACTTCTTTAGCACCAGCTTCAACCATATTGATTGCGTCTTTTGTTCCAGCAACAATTAAGTCAATATCAGATACTAATAGTTGTTCTGGCGTAGGGTTTAAAATAAACTCTCCATCAATATATCCAACCATAACACCTGCAACAGGTCCATTAAAAGGTACACCACCAAGTTTTAATGATAAAGATGCGCCAAATAAAGCAGTCATTTCCGGTGTTTTATTGGCATCAGCACTTAAAACAGTATTAATTACTTGGACTTCATATCTAAATCCATCACTAAATAAAGGTCTTAACGGTCTATCAATCGCACGAGAAATTAGTGTTTCATGGTCTGTTGGACGACCCTCTCTTCTTAAAAATCCTCCAGGAATTTTTCCTGCAGAATATAACTTTTCTTGATAGATAACCATCAAAGGAAAGAAATCTAACGTTGTTGGTTCTCTACCAATAACTGACGCTGATAATACAGCTGTATCCCCATAGCGAACCATACAAGACCCTGTGGCTTGTTTTGCGAACTTACCAGTTTCTACAACTAAATCAGTTCCATAAAAATCTTTAACAAATACTTTTTCCATTAATTTATTTACCTCACTTCAATTAAATACATTTATTCAATGATTCATTATACCACAAATCATTCTTTTTTTAAATATAATAATAAACAATAAGCACCCAAAGTTATGGGTGCTTTAGTGCTATCTTCTTAAGTTTAATCTTTTAATCAAATCAGAGTATCTGTCAAGTGATTGTCCTTTTAAATAGTTTAATAAACTACGACGCTTACCAACTTTCATTAAAAGTCCTCTTCTTGAATGATGATCATGTTTGTGAAATTTCAAATGTTCAATTAAGATATTGATTTCTTCAGTTAATAATGCAACTTGCACTTCAACTGAACCAGTATCGCCTTCTTTAATTTGATATTCATCAACAATTTTCTTGATTTGTTCTTTGTTTAAAGCCATAAATTTTTCCTCCTTATTTCATAGACTTACCTAAATCCATAAACATCGTTGGAGTATCGATGATTCCAGATATAGGCGCGATTAAAATTATATCATAGAGATGATTAAAATGCAAGAATATATGTATTTAAATAAGCTTCTTTAATTCAGCTATAATCCTATACAATAAATATGCTTTATATTGACTAAAGACAATCATATCATTCTTCATTTTTTGTTTTGTGTCTCCTACAAAATCATTATATAATCTAAATGTTTTATATTCAGTGACATCATCATGAATGTCTAAATGATTCATTTCATCAAGTCCAAAGACTTTCGCTAAGTTCTTTCGAGAATAATCCCCAGATAATTCATTATCATAAAAATTATAGGTTGTTAAATCTATATCTCTATCTTGAAAATTCTTCAAATACTTAGGATCTATCATAAGTATATCTAAAACATCTACTAGTCGATTACACACAATATCAAACTTAGTTTTTAAACTAGGAAAGACAATTTTTATGCTTTCAAATACTGATAATAATTTTGGCTTATTATAAACAACAATACTGCCATCAAAAAACAATAAGTGATTAGCAAATCTTTCAGCGAATTCGGTTCTAGTATCTGTCCTTGTTTCTTTAAAACTATTGATGAAATCTTTATGATTTAAATCTATCACATCATCCTGATTTTTTTGGTAGTATAATGAATATTGAAAACCTAAGACTTCAAAAGGTCTTTCACCTTTAAATTTGGGAATAATAGTCGGCATCAAACTTAAATCGAGATATATCAATGGATAATGTAAAGAATCTAGCATTAGTGATACTTTTTCTTTATGAATATATTGTACTTGGTTATCCAAACAATATCTTTGCATTAATCTATTTTTATGGGTTAACCAATCCAATGGAATATCTTCCATTTTAAAATAGCCATTATTAATTAAATCATAAGTATCGTGGTGTAATTTTGTTTGTTTTAAAGGTTCTTTAAATCCTAATTGTGAATCAAAGTAGTCCAAAATCGAGTTTTTTTTAGGTAAATCTCCATAACAAAAACTAACAAATTTACATTCCATTTCTTTCCCAATCATACAAGCGTTTTTCACTAACTCACATGGTGTAAAATCATTTAATTCAATATGATTAATCATTCTAAATAATGCTATCTCAATTTGATTATCTAAATCATCAAGATTACTAAAATCAAAGACATGATACAATTTCGAATTAAAATTGAGTCCATTGTGAATATATTGATCATTCAACATAACGATATAAATATTAAAATGCTTTCCGGGAAATACATTTTGATAAAGATACTTCATAAAAGCATACTTAAATATGACTTGGCCGGTAACCTCATGAAGTTCCATCATCTTTTTATGTCTTGAATGATAACTTTCAGAATTTTTAACACCCTTGGTCATCTGATAGTGTCCCTGATCATTCTTTTTAAATAATTGAAGATTTTGATCAACATCTCGGTATTTAATATTCAAAAAGTGTTTTGATGACTCAGTGACTAAAACATAAATGTCTTGGTCATCAAAAATGAAATTGAATTCTTCAGACAAAGTAAAATCATGGTGAAAATCATAGGTATATTCAATATCTTTTTCAAAAGACATTGATTCTTTATAGTTTAAGCCTAAAAATATATCTTTGAACTTAGATAAACTTTTATGATAATAGTCATCATTTTTAAAAGGATTTGTCTCGCTGTTAGCATCGTGCAAAGCCGCAAATCTTCGACAACGTATGTAGTTAAATAGTTTGTTAGATGTCACTATCATAGACTCACCCTAGTTATAAAGAATTTGATAAAGCCAAGAACTCTCTTTGCATAATATTAGTTGCTTTAGAAAAACTTGAATCATAAGTATCTAATAATGATAAAGCATCTAGTAAAGGCAACCATTTCATTTCTATATCTAAATAATGTTCTTCTTCAGTTAAATGTCGATCACTCACAAAACCATCGTCATACTGACATAAAAAGAAATGACTTTCCCATGAAGAATCTTCATAATATTCCTTAATAATTACTGTTTCTTTTATTATTGAAACATTCATTCCAGTTTCTTCTAAGACTTCACGTACAACACAATCATCAGGTGTTTCATTTTTTTCTATACGCCCACCAGGTAACATATAATAATCTAATCTTTTCGAATACAATAAGAGTAATTGATCGTTTCTTTGAATAATCGCTCTTGAAGAACGATATTTATTTTTATTGATATCTTTTGTAGTTAAATTGTCTGCATAAATTTCTAGAATCATAAAATCCTTCCTAACAAATAATATGTAGGTCTTTTAAATAAATCGATTGAGTAACCAATAAACAGTAACACAATGATTGTTGTTTGACCAATAAAAAAGTAATCTGATTGATGTTTAAAAATCAATCCAAAAATAATAGTTAATATAAAAGCTGATATTTCTCCGATTAATTTTGCCTTACCAAAAGAAATTTTTAATCTCATTGCAATTGCTTGAATTAATTGTTCTAATGCAGGTAAAACATACCCACAATAAATAATAACATTTAAAGCAAAAGAAATCAAAATCATCGCAAAAAATAAATAAAAATAATTCCATAAAAAATAATTATCAGAGACATTTGGTATAAAAAGCAAAGCAATGTCAATTGAAAAACCAATCAGTGTTGAAATTAAGACTGGTATGATCATTTTTAGATCAGGTTTCTTCCACTGAATTAAATAAGCAAAGCCCATAAAAACCGTTGAAAGTAGGGGAGATAAATATGTATATTGAATTGGTATACCTTCATAGAAATTCCTAGCTAAAGCATCCCATGGAGCCATTCCTAAATTTGTGTTTTGTATCATTGCAATACTTGTACCTAGAATAAAAAGCGCTAAAGTATATACACTTATCTTTTTAATTTGAGCCACGTTATCCTCCACAATAAAAAGCTATCCCGAAGGATAGCATTTTTTTAGTCTATTAAGGCTATTTTAATCACATCATCCAATTTCTTAGCAAAATGTATTGTTAATTTGTCTCTAACTTCTTTAGGAATATCTTCGACATCTTTTTCATTGCCTTCAGGAATAATAATTTCTTTTAAACCTGAACGACTTGCGGCAATCGATTTTTCCTTTAAACCACCAATGGGTAATACACGTCCATTAAGTGTGATCTCACCAGTCATACCAACAAAACGATTTACTTTTCTATTTGATAAAACTGATATTAAAGCAGTCGCTATTGTAACACCTGCAGAAGGTCCATCTTTAGGTATAGCCCCTTCTGGAACGTGAATATGAAAATCATTTTTTTCCAACATCTCAGGGTCTATATTTAATTTTTTATGGTTAGATTTGACATAAGATAAGGCAGCCATGGCTGATTCCTTCATAACATCGCCTAAATTCCCCGTAGAAACAAGATTATTCCTTCCAGGGTAATAAGTTGCTTCAACCTCTAAAGTGTCACCACCAGCCATTGTGTAGGCTAATCCAGTGACAACACCTACCATATTCGCTGTTGGAATATGATTGTTTTTATATAAAGGTTTTCCTAAATACTTCTCAAGATTATTTTGATTAATTGTTATTGAATCTTTTTCTTTAATCAATATCTCTTTAATTGCTTTTCTAATAATCGTTCCAATTAAACGTTCTAATTGTCTGACGCCAGCTTCTCTTGTGTATTCCCTAATAATCGTTTTCATCGCAGAGTCAGTAATGCTAAATTTAGTTTCTTTTAATCCATGACCTTCGATTTGTTTTGTAACTAAAAAGTTTTTAGCGATATGGAACTTTTCGATTTCTGTATATGAACTCACATCAATCACTTCCATACGATCTCTCAAAGGTGCAGGGATATTTTGTAAGTAGTTCGCTGTCGTAATAAACATTACTTTAGATAAATCATAGTCTTCTTCAACATAGTGATCACTGAAGAACTTATTTTGCTCTGGATCTAATACTTCCAATAAGGCAGATGACGGATCATCTTTTTGATTTTGTGTTAATTTATCGATTTCATCAATTAAGAATACTGGATTTGTTACACCAGCTTTAATCATTCCATTAATAACACGCCCAGGTAAAGCCCCAACGTAAGTACGACGATGTCCTCTAATTTCAGCTTCATCATGAACACCACCTAAAGAGGTTTTAACAAACTTACGATTCAATGCATTAGCAATTGATTTAGCAAGCGATGTTTTACCTACACCAGGAGGTCCTGATAAACAGAGAATTGTTTGTGGGTTTTTACCAGTAAGCATTTTTACTGACAAATATTCGATAATACGATCTTTTACTTTTTTTAAACCATAATGAGATTCTTCTAATTTCTTAATCGCTACATTAATATCTTTTTCATCTTCAGTTTCTTTATGCCAGGGAATAGAAACAAGTGTTTCCAAATAGGTTCTAGCAACATTGGATTCGTTAGAATTAGGTGCCAAATACTCATAGCGTTTCAATTCTTTAAGTGCTTTTTCTTTAACTTTTTCTGGCATTTTAGATTCATCAATTTCTTTAAGGAATTTATCATAGTCACTTTGTTTCGAATCCCCTAATTCTTCTTGGATTGCTCTCATTTTTTGACGTAAATAATATTCCTTTTGGTTTTGATCTGATGATTTTCTAACGTTTTCATTAATACGATTTTCAATTGCTTGTAATTTTTTTTGCTTTTCGATATCTTCAAGCAACATTTGAATACGTATATTTGTTGATAATTCGGTCAAATATTTAATGCGTTCATTTTCAGGGATTCTTAATTCAGAGGCAACTAAATCAGAAAATTTAGAAGCCGTGATACCTTCTTTTAAAACGTTTAAAACTTTTTTAGAATCTCTAAATAAAAATTTTGAATTTTCAATAATTTCTTTAGAAAGTATTTTTATAGATACTTGTTGTTCATCAAAATCATCAATATCAGATACCAATGATGTAAATTCTATTTCATAGTAAGGGTCAATAGTGATTATATCATCTAATCTAACACGTGTTATAGGTGTGAATTTGATTTTATAATTACCATTAGGAAGTTTAATTTTAACTGCTATTTTAGCTAAAATTCCCACTTCAACAAAATCATTAAAAT
This sequence comes from uncultured Candidatus Izemoplasmatales bacterium, assembly GCA_964461565.1. GTDB lineage: Bacteria > Bacillota_I > Bacilli_A > Izemoplasmatales > Hujiaoplasmataceae > Hujiaoplasma. The sequence goes on from CAYWUZ010000001.1 coordinate 68,284, forward strand.
CTGGATTTTCTATTTTAGGATCTTCTTGAAAGACTAATAAAACATGTCCATCTCGATTTTCTTCAGCTTCATGAATTGCTTGTTTGGTGAATTCTCTCCCAATTTCAACCCTTATATCTGATACTGGCAAAAAAACGATGCCTCTAACCGCAATTACAGGTAATGCATCTTGAAATTTTTCGTTTGGATTGTACATTTTGTTCACCTCTTTTTCATATAAATGTTCATGATATATTTTATCATAATATAAGAAAAAACCCTAATATTTTAATCTTGAAAAAAACTAGGGTTTTATTGTCTGTCATTGTTAAATTACAAATAAATTATTTCGCTTCTTCTTCGTCAATCTTAGCTAAATCAACTAAGAAATCAATAGTTTTGCCAAAAATAATTTCAGATTCTAATGCGGTAGAAGGAATAGCTTGTTTGATTTGTTCCATAGAAACATTTTGTGATTTATATTGTTCTAACAACTCATCATACTTCACATTAACTTCTTCTTCAGTTGCTTCAATTTTTTCAGCGATACCAATTTCAGAAATAACCATTTGTTGAGTAATGTTTTTAACAGCTTGATCTTTTAACTCTACTTTGAAATCTTCTGCAGATTTACCCATATATTGTAAATAAGTTTCAAAATCTAAACCGTATTGTTTAATTTGAGATTCTTGTTGCTTGAACATGCGATTAGTTTCATCTTCAATCATTTCTTCAGGAACTTCAAATTCTGCACTAGCAGTTGCTTTTTCAATCACAGATTGACGTAAATGATTTTGATTTGATTTTTCTTTTTGTTCTTCTAAATCTTTACGAATATGTTCTTTATAAGCATCAACTGTATCAACATTTTCAATGTCTAAGTCTTTTACAAATTCTTCACTAAGTTCAGGAATTTTTCTTTCTTTAATTTCATGAAGTTTAATTGCAAAAACAGCTTCTTTTCCAGCTAAAGATTCTTGTTGGTAATCTTCAGGGAAAGTGACAACAACATCTTTTTCCTCTTCAGTTTTTAACCCAATCATTTGTTCTTCAAAACCTGGAATAAATTGACCAGATCCGACTTCTAACTCATAATTTTCAGCAGTTCCACCTTCAAATTCAACACCATCAACTGATCCTCTAAAATCAAATACAGCAGTGTTTCCTTTATCTAGTGTTCCTTCTTCTTTAACAATCATTTCAGCGTTTTCTTCAAGTTTTTTGCTGATTTCAGCATCAACTTCAGAATCACTTACTTGAGTAGGTGCTAAAGATACTTTGATGTTTTTGTAATCACCTAATTTAATTTCAGGTTTTACAGCCACAGTAACAACATAAGTGAAATCTTCACCACGTTGAATTTTGTTTGGATCTAAATCAATTTTAGGTTGAGCAACAACATCAATTTTATTTTCTACAACTGCGTTGTAATATGTTTCTTGAAGAACATGTTGAATAGCTTCATTATAAAGCGATTCAATACCGAATTTGTTTTCAAAAACTTTTCTTGGTGCTTTACCTTTTCTAAATCCTTTAATTTCTACTTTTTCATTCTCGATCTTAAATGCTTGATCTAATCCTTCTTCGAATTTCTCCGCAGAAACACTGATTTCAAATTGCACTCTTGATCCTTCTAGCTTTTCAATTTTTAAAGACATAGTTTATACCCCCGTGTCGTCTTATTTTCTCACTTTTCAAATTATAACAAAAATACGGCATTAAAGCAAATGATTCAGTTAAAAAATTTTAGTAAAAATTCCTTTTAAGCGACTTGGGAACTTTTTCATTGATTCTCCTAAAACTCTTGGCAATAATACAACAGCTTCCGCAAAAGCAAGTTTTCTAATTTCTTTTCTATTTAAACCTTTTAAATCCATAAATAAAAAGTTACGACATATAATCCCTACTCTTAATGATAGTAATGCATTTCCCATACCTTGAGCAAATGAACCTGTTACAGTTTTTAATAAAGGAATTTCAGACAATGCATTCATTGTAGAAGTTGGAAATATAGTTGAAAAATCCATTTCTTCTAAATTTTCAGCAATAATAGCTGTCCCTAAAACATTGATAGATAATTTTCCTAAACTCATATAACTCGGTCTAAATCCACATTTTTGTACGAGTGCTTTAATCATCTTTAAATTAATGGTGATGACAGCGATTGAGTCTAGACGTCCATTTTGAGAAATAGCCGTTGATAAATAGACTGTTTCTGCATGTTGAATAATCATATGATTCAATTCTTTTTTAATAGAACTATCAAAAACATCTGATAAAGTCTTTTTTAATGTCAAAGGATCATCCAAGCTTTGTTCTAAAAGAATTTTCTCTTCTTCTTTAATATAGGACTCATCCATTAAGTTTTTTGCGACTTTCTTATACATCCTATAATTTTTCTTGGCATTTTCTTCATCTGTAAATAAATGATCAATAGAAAAACTAGGTGATAATAATACTGCCATTAAAGGCCTTACAAAAAGTATTAGGAATAGGGTTCCAGATATACCATACAAAGCATATTCTAAATAAATATGAATTCTACCGACTTTTTCTCCTAAATCCATAACAGCGGATAATATAATTAATATCATGAAAAACAAAGAAGCAATACCTATAAAAATCCAAAAAGGTTTTCCTATTTTTTTCATAAATTTCTCCTTACTAAAATGTCTTTGGCCCATGTAACGTCTTTAACTATTTGTTTGATTAAATCATCAATATTTGAATACTTAATTTCATCTCTCATAAACTCAATAAATTCTATGGTAATCACTTGACCATATAAGTCTTTGTTTAAATCAAAAATAAATGTTTCTAAACTCATAGATTGATCTTTAAATGTAGGTTTTTTACCAACATTAGTTACACCATAAAGCACCATTCCATTAATGATAACTTTTGTTAAATAAACGCCACGTTTAGGCAGATAATAATTAGTGAAATCTATATTAGCTGTTGGGAATCCTAATTCTTTTCCAACACCTCTACCATGAATAACTTCTCCTGTTATTTGATAATTTCTACCCAACAAGTAATTTGCCAAATCAAGATTACCTTCATCTAAGTAATCTCTAATTTTACTTGAACCTATTTTTTCATCTTGATAGGTGATTTCAGGCATCACACAAGTTTTAAATTCTTTGTATTTAAGTAAATCATTGACATTACCTAAACTTCTAAACCCATAAGTAAAATCAAATCCTACAACTAAATAACTCATTTGGATTAAATATTGTTGGATAAATTCTTCTGGATTTAAGCTAATAAATTCTTTAGAAACTTTAAAAACATATAAGACATCAACATCAAATGCGTTTAAGATAGTTTCTTTATCTTCAATAGATGTTAAATAATAAAAAGGCGCATTAGTTAAGTATTTTCTAATGCTTTGATCAAAAGTAAATACAAATAACTTCTTTCCCGTTTTCTTTTTTAGTTCTTGACCTTTTTTGATCAATTCTTGATGAGCAATATGTAATCCATCAAAAAAACCTAGAACAGCGATGTGACCTATTTCTTCTATTGAATCCAACTCATCTAAATATATAATCTTTAACACCATTTCACCGACATTCTCATCACATCCTTGTCCTTATCATAATAATATATAGCTAATACTTGACCTTCACTAGAATAGATAATTGTATTTGTTTTCTCTTTAAATAAATCTAAGTCTAAAAATCTTCCGTTTTCAATATATGATTTAGCACGCTCATCGACAATTAATTTTTGCATTGTTAAGTAATCAAATGGATTTTTTAATTCAATCTTGCCTTCTTTTAATTCGTCAATTGTATACGCATCTTTAATATCAAATGTTTCAATACTAGTTCGTCTTAAATCGCCTAGTGTACCACAAAGGCCTAACTTTTCTCCTAAATCTCGAGCGATAGAACGTATATAAGTTCCTTTAGATACTTTTAAAGAAACACTAAACCTAAAGATTTTTCCTGTTTCTAAAACAGTGAAATCATCTATCTCAAAAATATTAACTTTTCTTGGTTCAATATGTTGTATTTCTTTATTTTTTCTTGCGAGTTCATATAGTTTTAAACCGTTCATTTTAATGGCAGAAAACTTTGGAGGTGTTTGCATTGATTCACCCTTATAAGTCATTAATTGCTCATAAACAACTTCTTCAGTTAATTCACTCGCATCTGCTTCATCAATAACTTTTCCAGTTATATCATCTGAATCAGTCGCTTTACCAATGATTATTTCTGCATGGTAAGTTTTTGTGTTTTCTGTAAAATACTTCACGAGTTTCGTCGCTTTGTTAACACATAAAACTAAAACTCCGGTCGCATGAGGATCTAAGGTTCCTATATGACCAATTCGTCTTGTTTTGAGTGCTTTTCTTGCGATATCAACAACATCGTGAGATGTTAATTTTTTTGGTTTATCAACAATAAAAAGCCCATGTTCTATTTGATCCACACTATTCATCTCCTTGATTTCACTTAAAATATATAACGGTTACACCTTGACCGCCTTCATTTTCCCCACCTGGTCTAAAGCTTTTAATATGAGGATTCTTCTTCGCGTATTTTTCTACACCTTTTTTTAATACCATTGTTCCAATACCATGAATAATATAAGCAAATTCTAAATTATTTAATAGACATCCATCCACAAATTGATCTAACTCATCCATTGCGTCCACATAGCGTTTGCCGTGTAAATCTAATTCAACTTTAACTTCCCTTGTTGGAACTGCCTGAGTTTTATTAGATTTTTTTTCTTTTAAAGGTTTTCCGACATATTCAAGTTCATCTTCTTTAGCAGTGATTGTTAATACACCCATTTGAACTTCGAACTCATCTTCTTTAAGTTGTTTATTAACCACGCCTTGCCTTTGATAGGTTAAAACATGAACTCTATCTCCGACTTTAATTTTATCATCAATAGATTTTTCAATTATAATATCTTTTTTGATGATTTTACTTCGTTTATGTTTAACTTCAGCTAACTTATGTTCTTTGAATTGAGCCTGAGTTCTTAACTCATCAAGTTCTTTAATTAACTCATCAACCTTCGCTAAAGCATCTTTTTGCTTTTCTTCGTTTTCTTTTTGATATTTACGTAAAATCTTATTTTGTTCTTGTATTTGTTTTTGTTTCTCTTGTTTGAGTTCTATCTCTTTTGCTTCTAATTCTTTACTTAATATATGTTGTTCTTCTATTTGTTTATCCAAGTCAGAACTTTGTTTTTCAAGCTTTCTAACCAGTTTTGTTACATCAGTATCAAAACTGATAGAAACACTTTCAGCTTCCTGGCAAATAGATTCTTGAAGACCTAATCTTCTTGCAATTTTTATTGCATTAGATTCTCCTGGAGTTCCAATTTTTAACTTATATGTAGGTTTTAAACTATCTAAATCAAACTCTACCGAGGCATTAATCGTATCATCTAAGTTATATGCATAGGTTTTTAATTCTGGATAATGGGTTGTAACCATAGAATATATATCATGATTCCTTAAAAAATTCATCATTGATATCGCTAAAGAAGCGCCTTCTTTTGGGTCTGTTCCTGAGCCTATTTCATCTAGTAAAACTAGAGAATTATCTTCAATATGATTAAAAATTCGAATGATATTAGAGATATGTGATGAAAAAGTCGAAAGTGATTGTTCAATTGACTGTTCGTCACCAATATCAGCGAAAATATGGTTGAAAATTACAGTTTCTGATGATTCGTTTACAGGTATTAACAACCCTGATTGGACCATCAAAGATAGCAAACCTAAAGTCTTTATCGCAACTGTTTTACCACCCGTATTAGGTCCAGTAATAATAATATGACGATAATCATTAAATTGAATATGATTTCCAACCACAACCAATGGATCAATTAAAGGATGTCGGGCATTCAACAATTTAATTTTCTTAGTTATTTTTGGTCGAGTCATATCAAAATCATTCGCATATTTTGCTTTAGCAAACACGACATCAAGATAAGTAAAAATCTCAAGATTGCTTTTTAAGGCATCAACTTTTTCAGAAACATCTAAAGTCAAAGCTCTTAAAATAGTTTCAATCTCATTTTCTTCATCTAAAAATAGACTTTGTAACTCATTATTTAATGTAAAACAAGTCATTGGCTCCATAAAAACTGTTTCTTTACTAGCAGATTGATCATGAATGACACCCTTAAAGCTATTTTTAAATTCAGCTTTCACTGGTAAAACTAAACGGTTATTTCTAATAGTGATAATACTATCAGACAATTTAGAAGCTTCACTTTTTAGAAGTGAAGACATCATTCGATTTATTTTATCTTCAGTTGCCTTAATTTGCTTTCTTACTCTTGATAATTTAGGCGAAGCATGATCATAAACTTCTCCCTTTTTATCAATCACACGTTCAATCTTTTCTTTTAATTCTGATAAATCCTCTATTCGGTCATAGTAACCTTCTAAAGACGAGAAATCTATATCTAAATTTTTTATTTTTTTGACGTAAGTATGTGTTCTTTGAATAGCTTCTTGATGTGAAATTATTTTGATAAACTCATCTACAGTAAGAACAGATTGTATTTGTGCTTTTCTAATAATTGATTGAATATCAAGGACACCTGTTAAAGGGGTTTGATCAAATCTTAATATCATTATTTTTGCTTGATCAACTTCTAACAAAGCATTTTCAATATATAATTTATCAGTTTTAGGAGATAAATCTAAAACGACTGATTGTGCTAAATCAGTTTTGGTGTAGGTAGATAAAATTTGTTTAATTTTATCAAATTCTAGTTTATTAATATCTGCAATCATAGTCACTCTCCACATCTTCTATTTTAACATATAATATGATAAAATAAAAAGAGGAGATGAGTAAATGAAGACTGTATTGGAACTTAATGACAAATATTTAACCAAATTAATAGATTATTACCATTCATTTGAGATTGAACCGACAACACCTCACATTAAATACCTGTTTAAAACAGATCTATTTACTGTGACTGTTTATCATAATCATAAAGTTTTATTCCAAGGTGAACAAGGAATTCAAGAGTATAATGAGTGGGCTAAAATCACAGGAACACCACAAGAAATTCCAAAAGCAATTAATCAAACAGCCTATATGAACGAATACTATAAAAGCAATGTCATTGGATCAGATGAGGTTGGCACAGGAGATTATTTTGGACCAGTTGTTGTGACTGCTGCTTTTGTTGGGCCTAAAAACTATCCTTTTTTAAAAACATATAATATTCAAGATAGTAAAAATATTTCTGATGATATCATCTTAAGAATTGCCCCTGAACTCATCAAAGAAATTCCCCATCACACCCTTATTCTAAATAACATAAAATTTAATGACCTCACAAAAAAAGGCTATAATTTAAACAAAATTAAAGCCTATTTACATAATCATGCTTTAAAGAAATTAACTCAAAAAATCAATCATTACGATTCTATTATTGTTGATCAATTTTGTAGCGAAAAAAACTATTATATTTATCTTGAAGATCAAGAAGTCATCGCAAATACAAACTTAATCGAAAAAGCTGAATCAATTCATCAATCTGTCGCTGTCGCAGCGATTATAGCACGGTACACTTTTTTAAAGGAAATGGACAAATTATCTGAAGAGATAAAAATCATTCTACCAAAAGGAGCTGGACCTCAAGTTGACGCTATTGGAAAGTTGATTCATCTAAAATATGGTGATGCCATATTTAGCAAAATAGCTAAAATTAATTTTAAAAATTCTAAAAAGATAGGGATTAACTAAAAAGTTAACCCCTTATTTTTTTTATATATTCTTGAAATTCAATTGGTAAATCTGATTCGAATTCCATCCATTTCTTAGTCGTCGGATGTGTAAAACCAATTGTTTTAGCGTGAAGATATTGACCAAAATCATCTAATTTTTGACCATATAATTCATCATTCACTAATGGATGATTAATATATTTCATATGAACTCTAATTTGATGTGTCCTCCCTGTTTCTAAAGTACACTTAATTAAAGTAGCGTCCGCAAAATGTTCTAAAACTTCAAAATGTGTAATCGCATTTTTGCCTGAAGCAACAACATTCATTCGTAATCTATTATTTGGATCTCGACCAACTGGTGCGTTAATGAGGCCTTGTTTATTCTTTATAATACCACTCACAAGCGCTATATACTCTCTTTTGGTCTTTTTAAGTTGGAGTTCTTTAGCTAATTGTTCATGAGCGTAATTATTCTTTGCAATCATTAATAATCCACTTGTATCTTTATCTATTCTATGAACAATACCTGGTCTTGTACTTTGTGTTCCATCAGATAATGATCCTATATGGTACATTAATGCATTAACCAATGTGTCTTGGTAATGTCCAGGTGCTGGATGTACGACCATTCCAGAAGCTTTATTGATGACTAAAACATCTTCATCTTCGTAAACAATATCAAGTGGAATATTTGCAGGAATCACATCTCTTGAAGGTAAAGTAAATTCAAATATTTCAATGACATCATTGATTTTTACTTTATATGAAGCTTTAACGCTTTTTTGATTGACTAAAACATCGTCTTCATCAATTAAAGTTTGAATAATTGTTCTAGAAAATTCTTCTAAAGTATTGGCTAGATATTTATCTATACGATCCAATGAATCATTTTCTGAAACAATGATGGTTTTATATACATCACTCATAAGTACCAGTCCTTTTCTTTTCTAAAAAGAAAATATCTATAAAAAACAGTGCTAAACCAACATTTAAATAGATGTCGGCGAAATTAAAAATATATGTCCATAAATCTCCTAAACCACGAAAATCAATAAAATCAATAACGCCGTGGTCAGGTTGAAATAATCTATCAATTCCATTCCCTAAAGTTCCAGCGATTAAGAAAGACAAGGCTAAAGCATACCATTTCGTTCTTTTGTCTTTAAAATCAATTTTACTGAATAAATAAGCGAATATTCCAAAAGTAATAATAGCGAAAATTGTTAACAAAGCTGTATGTGTTGATGTGGCTCCTTGAAAAAAGCCAAAAACCAAACCTAAATTTCTAACATAGGTAATGTGTAAAAAATCTTCGATAATTGCCATATTCACTTCATTGGCAGAAACAATATATTTTGATATCTGATCAAGGGCTAATAAGCCTACCATCAGTCCTATCCATTTTTTCATAAGTCCTCCTAAATTTGCATCATTGGAATAAAAATAAAAATAAACAATAATCCGATGATTGATAAAACAACTGCATTCATTATCTTTTGAATATTAAATAAAGTGTGAATATCAGTTGATATTTCTGTATGATGCAATATAATTGTTTTTTTCCACATCCATAATTGTAACACAGAAATGAGTATAACAAAAACAGTTAATAAAACAATCCATAAATTTAACAAGTAATAATACATAGAAATGACTTGAATGACAATGAGTACAGTAGGAAATAATACAAAAAGACTATAGAACAAACTGGCGAATAAACTATCAAGAATGATTGATAAACCAATTTCTTTTTTTAAGTCTTTCCATAAACTCAAGTATTTACTCATGATCATCTAACCCTTCTAAATAAGTAATAGCATCCTCAATCGTATAGACAGGAATTAACCAACCATCCGGATCAATCCCAAATTCTTCACAAGCAGCTAATGCTTCTAAGTAGTTATGTGAACTATATCTTTCATCAATATCAGGAATAAAAAATACATCAACATTATTTAAATACGCTGTCGCTATTTTTTGTTTAATGCCCCCAACATATCCCACAGTACCATCATATCTAATCGTTCCAGTACCAGCTATTTTATAACCTTTTGTTATATCGTCTTCAACCAACATGTTATATATTGATAAAGTCTGCAATAATCCACCAGATGGACCACCAATATTAGATTCTTTTTCAACATATTTAGGGTAAATTTCAGCAGTATCAACTAAATAATATTGACCGAACAATAAATTATTATTTGAAATATCAGTTCTTTTAAGTAAGACTTGATAATCGCCATCGTCATTCTTAAAATTAAAAATATATTCTTTATCATCAACCATATGACTTAATAAGACTGAATAATTCTCAACAACAGTATCATTTTCTCCAATCATCGATATAAACTCATCACCAAGTCCAATATCATCATAGTTAGATAACTCAGCTGCTTTACCGCGAATTAATACAACTAATCCATAATCATCGCTATTAAAAACAATATCTGGATTAACTTGAGCAGCCAATTCATAGGCTACAATTACCGCAGCGTCTACACTTGTCATTTTTTGTAAAAAACTAATATCTCTTAGTTCACTATCGGTATAGTGTTGATATGTTTCAGGAATGAGACTTACTTCATTATATTTTGAAAAATCACTGATGATAAATTGAAAAAAAGTCGGTCTTGTAAATGAAACAATGTAGGTTGAAGAAATCGAACCTTTGATGTCATCTACTTGATAATCTACTTCTATCAATTCATCAACCTCAGTAATTCCGCCAGGTGCTTGGATTTCATAATCAATTCGATAGACAAGTAAAAAAATTAAAATAAGATAGGGTATTAAGATAAACTTAATTGCCGGCCAAAGAAAATTAGTTAATTTTTTCATTACTAATCCTTAATTCATAATTATCTAATTGTCGATAAATGATACCAGCCATATCGAATAATCTTTTTGATGCTTTAGTCATATCTATTTCTGGATATTTGTCTTCTAAGTAAATAACTTCTTTAATGCCTGATTGAATGATCAATTTAGCACATTCATTACATGGAAATAATGTCACGAATATACGTGAGTTAAGTAATTCTGTACTCGAATTTAAAATCGCGTTCGCTTCAGCGTGAACGACATAAGGATATTTGGTATTTAAAAAGTCGCCTTCTCTTTCCCATGGTAACTCATCATCAGAACAACCAATAGGAAATCCATTGTATCCAATACCAACGATATGGTTTTGTTGATTCACTATACAAGCACCCACTTGAGAAGTATCATCTTTCGAACGTTTAGCCGACAAATCAGCTACACCCATAAAATAATCATCCCAAGACAAATAATTCTTTCGTTTCATACCATCCACTCCCCTTATTTATTATTTTTGAATTTTATTAATCTTGCTTAAATTGATATGACAATATCCACCTGGATTTTTTTCTAAATAATTTTGATGATAGTCTTCTGCATTTACAAAATCCTCAGCCATCTTAACACTTGTTACTATTGGTTTATTATATTGGTCTCTAATAGAATCAATATAAGCGTTAATGTCTTTGATTTCAGCTTCATCATAAGTGTAAATACCAGTACGATAATTGATACCAATATCATTACCTTGTCTATTCACTAAAGTAGGATCAATGATATTAAAGTAATGATCTAGCAAAGTATTTAATTCAACTACTAATTCATTGTATTCTATATATATAGCTTCAGTATGGCCACTACCATTTAATACGTCTTGGTATGTTGGTTGACTAGTCATACCATCAATGTAACCTACAATTGTTTTTTCAACGCCTTTAACCATATCAAAATATGCTTGAACACCCCAAAAGCATCCACCTGCTAATACAATTTTTTTCATTTTAATTCCTCCTCTATTATTTGATTTATTACATATGATGCCATCATTAAGCCCGCACTACTAGGGCAAAATGCTGTAGAACCTAAAATATCTGAATCAATCACTTGAGCTGGTTTTTCTTCAGAATAAACACAAGGAATATCCAAACTTAATCCAGCATCTTTAACTCTTTTCCTCATCACTTTTGCAAGTGGGCAAACTGAGGTCTTTTTTAATGTAGAAATTTTAATCAGTTCTGGATGAAATTTATTAGCAAAACCTAAAGAAATAATTATAGGTATATCTAATTTTTGACAAATTTTAATCAGTTCAACTTTTGCAAAGACATCATCAATGCAATCTATAACATAATCTGGTTTTTCAGATAGTAATGTTTCAATATTTTGATCGTCAACTTTTAAATCAACGGGAATGATACTTATTTTTGGATTAATGTTTCTAGCACGTTCACAAAATACATCAATTTTTTTATGACCTATTGTTGATGTTAAAGCCACTAATTGTCGATTCATATTGGTTATATCAACAACATCATAATCAACAACCTTCATAAAACCGATACCACTTCTAACTAAAGCTTCTGCAGCATAAGAACCAACACCGCCTAAACCAAAAACAAAAACATTTGTTTGATTAAGTCTTTTAAGTTTTTCCTTGCCTATTAGATTTTCTAACCGATTAAAATACATTTTATGCTCCTATAAAGAATGGCTGCTTAGGCAGCCATTATCGTCTTGAGATATAATCCAGTTTAAAATATTTTTTTCCAAAATAAACTGAAATTGCAAATATCAGAGCGCCTAACACAACTAAAATATTAGCAATATAATTTCTGTTTCCTTTTAAATAATCATACAGTACAACAAAACCTAGAATTGAAAAAGCATTTATAAAAACTAAAAATATAAATTCAGAGCGATAATGTGTTTTTACAATCCTTTTTAATTTATTCTTTTTTACTAATAAAACAACTGTTCCTACCAAGGTAACGACGCCTACAATAATTAAAGCAACATTAATTATTTCAAAGACTTCAAATCTATTTTGTAAATCTAAAATATATGAAAAGACCATTAGTACAGGTAAAAACACAATCATTGTCCAATAAAAAACAATCGTTACAATTTCATAATATGAATAAACTTTAGCGTGATGAATATTCATTAGGTTCCCTTTGTTTTAGATAGATTTGTTTCTTCTCTTTCTTTTCTTACATCTCTAAAGAAATGATAAAACACTTTTATTGAAGCAGCTATTGGTGAAGCAAAAATAACACCTAGCGCTCCAAATAAAGATCCAAAGAATAGAATGGACACAATGATTAAAATCGGATGTATTGATAACTGATGAGACATAATCAAAGGTTGGAAAATATTACCTTCAATAAATTGGAGAACGAAATTCACCATAATGACCAATAAAGGTCCTGGCCCTGATGTCGCCAACATTGAATAAATAATTGGAGGTAGAGCAGCAATGATTAATCCAAAGTAAGGAATAATATTTGTAATTCCTGCTAATAATCCAAAAACAAAATAATACTTTAACCCAATGAGCTTATATACAATTGTCGCGACAGTTCCTAAGACAATCATTAACATTAATTGGCCTCTTAAATACGCGCCAACAGTATCATTTAATCTTGATGCTAATTTTGATGTATTCTTTTCATATTTTTTTGGGATAATCCCTCTTATTGAGTCACCAATCAATTCATAATCATACAAATAATACAACAAAAGAATTGGTAACAAAGCAACGCTTGTAATTAAAGGAAAAATCCAATTTGATAAACCTGAAATCAATCCAGGAACAAATGATTCTAAAGTGTCAGATACAACATTTGACTGATTAATATAATCAGCGATTCTATCATATATATCTTGTCCGAAAATAAAGTCATCCCTTAAATCAGTTGTGATATATGTGATGATATTAGGAAACTCAACATTAAAGAAACTTTGAATTTCACTAGCGATTAATGGTGTTAAAAAATAGAAACCTGCAAAAATTAAACCAAAAGCAAAAATAAATACTAATGCTAAAGAAAAACCTCTAGGTCCAATACCTTTTTTTTCTAAGTATCGAATTAATGGGAATAAAATCAGCGCAAATATATAAGCAATTCCAATTGGAAAGATAACAGACCTTACAGCTGCAAATATCCATTGCCAAAAATCGTTGAATTGAATTGCAACTAATAATATTGCAAAACCCAACAAAATAATCACTAAAAATTTAATTGCTCTATTTAATTTATCATCACTAATTCTATTCATAGATACATCCTAATTTCCAAAAAGATAATATATTATTCACAGCCATCACATTGATCGCATCCACCAGAACATCCTCCACCTTGTAATTGTGAAAGAAGATATTGATACACTTGATCAACCGCTACTGACTCTTGAACACCAGTTTCAGTATTCTTAACATTAATGATTCCTTGTTTTGCCTCTTGGTCTCCATAAATCAAATAATATTTAGCATTTAATCTATCTGCTTGTTTAAATTGTGCTTTTAGACTTCTATTAAGGAAGTCATAATCCACAAGTAATCCACCAAGCCTTAAATCTTGAATAATTTTTAATCCACCATTTTCGAAAATATCATCTAAACTGATAAAATAAGCGTGAATACCAGGCTTATCTTCAAAAATCGGTGAGTTTTCTAAAGCTAAAAGCAATCGCTCTGCTCCAAAAGCAAAACCAACTGCAGGCGTATCAGGTCCATCTAAATCTTCAATCAAATGGTTGTATCTTCCACCACCAACAATTGTCGATTGAGAACCAAGATTATCTGACTTACTGATAATCTCAAATACTGTATGTGTGTAATAATCTAAACCTCTTACTAAATTTCCATCAATTTCATAATCTATTCCGAGTGATTTTAATCCTTGTATGACATAATCAAAATGAAATTGAGCTTTTTCACTTAAATAGTCATTAGGTTTAGGAGCATTTTTAATGACTGGATTGTCCTGATCAATTTTACAATCTAGAACTCTTAAAGGATTTTCTTCATGTCTTCGTTGACAATCTGAACATAATTCACCAATTTGAGGATTTAAATAATCTTTTAAGACATTCATATATATTTCTTTAGATGCTTTATCACCCAATGAGTTTACTTTAACAACCGTATCTTCAATGCCTAAAGCTTTCAAAAATGTTAAAGCAAAATTAATCACTTCAACATCCACAAGTGGTGATGATGAACCGATCACTTCAGCGCCAAACTGATGAAATTGCCTTTGACGCCCTTTTTGAGGACGTTCATATCTAAACATAGGTCCATAATAATAAAGCTTTTGTGGTTGAGAAGGATCAGCATATAATTTATTTTCAATTAACGCCCTAACAACTGGCGCAGTTCCTTCCGGTCTTAAAGTATTAAGGCGATTGCCTCTATCTTCAAAATCATAAGTTTCTTTTTTTACGATATCGCTGCTTTCACCAACAGAACGATGAAAAAGTTCAGAAGCTTCAAATATGGGTGTCCTAATTTCTTTAAAATTAAAGATTTTTGCGACTTTGCGCATTACATCTTCTATTTTTTGCCATTTTTCTGTTTCTTCCGGTAATATATCATAGGTACCTTTGATTCTTCTAATCATTTTATTCCCTTTCTAAAAAAATCGTCCTAAAAAGGACGATTCATCTATTCAAAATAATCGTCACTCACTGTGTTCAAGACATAATCAACTAAGTCTTTGACTGTTCTCATATCTTGTGCAGCTTCATCTTCGATGGTAATTAAAAATTCACTATCAATTTGATTAAACAATTCTAAAGCATCTAATGAGTCTACTCCAAAATCTTCTGCCAATCCAGCATCTATTGTAACGATTTCTGGTTTTACGCCTAATTCTTGTACGATCATTTCTTTAATTTTATTAAATATGACTTCTCTTTTTTCCATAATTTCCTCCATTAATAGTTATATTAATTATTATATTAAATTTATCTCTTCCAGTCAAATGATTATTGCTAGATATCAATGATTATCGTCACTGGACCATCATTAACTAAAGCAACATCCATATGTTCTCCAAATAAACCTTCTTTAACAACCAATTGATTGTCTCTTAGAAACTGATTAAATCTTTGATACATGCCTTCTGCTTCAACATAAGGCATCGCCTCAGTAAAGCCTGGACGATTTTGTTTTTTAACATCTCCATACAATGTAAATTGAGATATTGATAATATTTCTCCTTTAACTTGATTAATGTTTAAATTCATTAAACCCATTTCATCAGAAAAAATTCTTAATTTACTAATCTTTTTAGCCATTTCTTCAATTGTTTTAAAATCATCATCTTTCTTTAAACCAACAAGTAAGAGAAATCCTTGATTAATCTCACTAATTAACTGATTATTTACTGTCACACTTGCACTGGATACTCTTTGCACAACCACTCTCATGAGCCGACCCTCTCAATCGAATAAACACCTTTGACTTTTTGTAGGTTAACGATCAAATTATCTAACTCATTAACTGATCCAATCTCAATTTTAGTAGTAATAATTCCTTGTTTTAAATCATTAGTTTGTGCAGAAACTTGAACTATTTTCGCTTTCGATGATGTCGAAGCATTAATGATTTCTGCCAAAATATTATCTCTGTTTTCTACGTATATTCTTAAACTGGTTAAATATCTTTTAGAGGTATCATCGCCCCAAAAAACATCTAAGAAACGATTTTCATCATATGACTCTAAATTATGACAATTATCTCTATGAACCATAATACCGTAGGCCTTAGAAACATATCCTACAATCGGATCACCATAAATAGGTTTGCAACAATTTGCTAACTTAATTGAAGGCTTATCTAGACCCTCAACAATAACGTTAATATCTGAATGAACATATCTTTTCTTCTTTAGATCATCAAGTTTATTGTACTTCTCAATTAAATCTTCTTCAGTGACTTCTGGCTTACCAACAAGTACATTAACAACATTAATTGCTGATAGAACACCTTTACCTATTTCATAATATAAATCTTCTTCAGTTTCAATATGTCTCGATGCAAAAGTTTTTTTAACAATTTTATCATCGATACTTAATTCAATATGACGACTTTTTACTTCCTTAGTCAATTCAGTTTGTCCTTTTTCAACTAAGAAATCTCGTTTTTGTCGATTCAAGAAATTTTTAATTTTACTTCTTGCATTAGAAGTCTTAGCTAAATTAAGCCAGTTTTCATTAGGTCCAACAGCATTCTTACTTGTTTTAATTTCGACTAAATCACCAGTTTTTAATTGATAGTCAAGCGGTCGAATCTTACCATTCACTATAGCTCCAACCGTTTTTTCACCAACTTTAGTATGAATTCTAAATGCAAAATCAAGCGGTGTCGCCCCAGCTGCTAAATCAACAATATCACCCTTAGGTGTAAAAACATATACATTAGCATTAAGAATATCTCCAGTAAATATATCAAGTATTTCTTCATCTGAACCTGATTCTTCAGTATACTTAATGAGTTCCGAATACCAACGTAATTTTGATGACATAATCGTTTCAATATCTTTACGATTTGATCGTTTACCATGAGTTTCTTTATAGGCCCAGTGAGCCGCAACACCTTTTTCAGCAATGTCATCCATTTCCTGAGTTCTTATTTGAATCTCATATATTTTACCCATACTAACGACAGTCGTATGTAATGATTGATACATATTTGGTTTTGGCATTGCAATATAATCTTTAAACCTACCTGGTACAGGCATAAATTTAGAATGAACAATGCCTATAGCGCGGTAACAATCACTCACAGTTTCAACGATAATTCTCAAAGCTAGTAAGTCATGTATTTCATCAAAATCAATTTTTTTATTTTTCATTTTCACATAAACAGAATGAATATTTTTTATGCGACCTTTAATTTCAAATTTAAAACCCTCTGATTTTAATAAATTCATAAGTGATTCTTCCATTTTAAAGACATCACTTTCACGAGAGCCTTTTTTCTCACGAAGTCGTTTCGCAATATCTTGATAATCATATGGATAAAGATACTTAAATGCTAAATCTTCAAGTTCGGCTTTTAATCGATACATCCCTAAACGATGAGCAATTGGAACAAAAATATCCAAAGTTTCTCTAGAAATCCTCGTTTGTTTTTCATCATCTAAAAACGATAAAGTTCTCATATTATTCAATCTATCAGCCAACTTAACTAAAATTACACGAATATCTTTTGCCATTGCTAAAACCATTTTTTGATGATTTTTAGCTTGTTGCTGAACTTTAGAATTTTGATATTGTAATTGTTTTAATTTGGTTAAACCCTCAACAATATCAGCAATTTCATCTCCAAATTGAGTTTTAATTTCTTCGTATGTTGTATCCGTATCTTCTAAAATATCATGCAATAATCCAGCAACAATTGTATTCGGATCTACCTCATACTCTGCTAAAGTTATTGCGACATCTCTAGGATGTGTAATGTAAGGTTCTCCAGATTTCCGTTTTTGACCAATATGCTTCATTTCCGCATAGTCAAAAGCGCTTCTTATGAGTTTAAGATGCTTTGTTTTAGATAAATATTTTGACAGTGCATCTGCCAGCGGTTTGTAATAATCTTTATCAGCCAAAAATGGTCCCTCCTAATATTTTAACAAAGCTTTAATCGGATAATTCCCAAGCCTTTCTCTAGCTTTTAAATCAACTAATTCAATAATAAATGCCAACCCAACAACAACTCCTCCGGCTTCTTCAACCAAACTAATCGTTGCTTCTAAAGTGCCTCCAGTAGCTAATAAGTCATCCATTATGATAACTCTATCACCTTTATTTATAGCATCTTTATGCATAGATAAAGAATTAGATCCATATTCTAAATCATAATCATAACTATATGTTTCTCTTGGTAATTTACCAGGTTTTCTAATTGGAATAAAAGGTAATTCCATTGCATAAGCAACTGGTGCTCCTACTATAAAACCTCTTGCATCAGGACCAACAATTTTATTAGCATTGATTTCTCTTGCAAATTCAACAAATTCATCAATACATGCTTTAAACGCTTTTCCATCACCAATTAAAGGTGTAATATCTTTAAACTGAATTCCTTCAACTGGAAAATTAGGAACATTTTTTATATACTTACTATAATCCATTTTTACCCTCCAAATAGTTTTTTATTCGATCACTGGTAGATAGATATAACCAGTCGATTGTTTTTTTCTTTTCAACAATTGCTTGATAAGTTTTTGACTCAGATAAATCTGTTTTAGGTCTCTCTATAACAGTATACCCTGTTTTTACCTTTTTAACTAAATCAAGTTCAATAAATATTTGAATCATTTGATTCGCAACCCATTCATGCACTTCTATCAAGTTCATTATATCAAATTTAGTAAAATTAGATATTTTTTTTATTTTTAAGAATATTTTAGCTAATTCATTTCGATCAATAAGTAAATTAAAGTTAACTTTCATAAACTTAGGAAACAAAGCAATCGATTTTGATTGATACATTAGTTTTTTAATATCATTAGAATTAACAATTGTTTCATCATTCAAAATTAAGAACTCTGGAGCTAAGTTTTCTTCAATTTTAACAGTATTTAACGACCTTCTGAAATCTAATACTTGTAAATGATTACATCTTAAATCAGAAATCATAATTTGGATATTTTCTTTATTTCTAAAACGATTAATCGTTAAGCCACCACATACATCAATGACATCGGATTCATCAATATTATAAAAATAACCTAACTGATTAAACTTTAATGCTTCGAACGTTTGATTATTCGATTCAAGCACCAATTTCACATGATTTTGACCGATGATTTGTTTTCTAATGACTCTTAAGTCTTTCATTAAAAATAAAGCAGTATGAAAGGAATTATCTTGTAATCTACGAATTGTTTCCTTAGAAATTTGGTCTAATTGAACTTCCATATCGATATCTAACACAGGTTCACTCTCATCAATATCCAATGAATTTAATCTTTTTCTAAACTCATTTAAATGACTTGATTTTAATTGCATCCCTGCAGCTTGATCATGTCCACCAAATCTTTCTAATAAATCCTCAGCTTGTTGTAGCATCTTTAATATTGAAATTTTACCAAAAGACCTTGCTGATCCCTTCGCTATACCATCTTCAATATTTAAAACAATTGTAGGTTTTTGATACTTTTCTGAAATTCGTTGAGCACAAATACCGATAACACCTTCATGAAATTTCTCTGAAGCTAAAACTAAGACTTGATCTTGATGATTTACTAAAGACTCAGCAATGTTAAATGAACTCTCAGTGTGTTTTTTTCTAACCACATGATTCTCTTCAATTTTAATGATTAACTCATTCACTTCTCTAATATCATTTGATATCAGTAAGTCAATAGCTGTTTCAGCTTGATTTAAGCGACCACTACTGTTAATTTTAGGAGCTATTTGAAAAGCAATTGCCGTTTGATTAATAATCTCTAAATCACTAAAACTCAATATCTTTCTTAAACCTAAATTACTCGTTTTTTTAAGTTGTTTAAGTCCAATATTAACCATAGCTTGATTTTCATCAATGAGAGGCATTAAATCAGCGATGGTACCAATCATGGCTAAATCACTTAATTCTTCAGGAAACTCTCCCTTAAGTGCCCAAGCCAATTTAAATGCAACCATACAACCAGCAATTTCTTTAAAAGGATATCCATCACTCACTAATGTATGTAATATTCCAAAAGCTTGAGGAAGTGACTCTTTAAACTGATGATGATCAGTAACGATGACATCTATACCTTGTCTTTGTAGGAAATCAACTTCCTCAACAGAAGCGATTCCATTATCAACTGTAATTAATAATTCACAGGTGCCAATCAATTCTTCAGCAATCTTCATATTAAGTCCATATCCCTCGTTAAAGCGATTCGGGACCCTGTAATCAACCAACCCATTCAAATCCCTTATAGCGCGATATAGAATGGCTACAGAAGTTATTCCATCGCAATCATAATCACCAAATATTAGAATCTTTTCTTGATTGTCTATTGCTTTTTGAATACGCTTAACTATTTTCGCCATATCATCAAATAAATATGGATCATGAATCGATTCAATGCCCATAGAAAAAAAAGCTTCATGATCATGAATGTCTCTATTGCTATTAATTAAATCAAAAACATCTTTGTCTTCAACAATACCTTCAATTTGTTTTTTCCATATATATTTGCTTTTTATCAAACTGAACCTCCAATAAGCTTAGCCTTATATCACATAATTATACAAGAATATAATCAAGAATGGACTCATCTAAAGATAATTATTAATTATTTATCTTCCTCTTCACCCAAATATAGTTTTAATTGTCCTTCTATATCATAATTTTCAATCATTTTTACCCATTTTGCACTACGACCTTTACCTAAAGATCTTATTTTATCTTCTTCTTGTAAACGTTGTAAAGTTCGATTAATCGTTGAATCTGATACATGAGGGTATTTATTTCTAATATCTTTTTTAGAAAAAGTCTCAGGCATTTTTAAAATAATATTTTCAACATAATCTGTTTTTAAAACATTTGCTTCATTATCAAACTTAAATTCTCTAGATAAATCCTTAATGTCTTCATACATTTGTTGGTATATTCTAATAAAAAACTTAGTCAAAGGCATGACATCAGCTAAACCTTCATCCCATTGAAAAGAAGATTGATGTAATAACTTAAAATAACTATCCTTCATCGTTATTAATTTTGGAAAAAACCCAATAAAATACGAAACCCGTAAGCCATTTTCAATCATTAGAACATAAAATAACAAAGTACCTATAATTTCATTATATTTAAAATCAAATATTTTCATGTTTATGAAATCAATCATAAAGTTTACATATAAAAACATTGGTTCTATTGATTTATCTTTAACGATTCGATTAACGTCTTCTAAGTACTTTTCTAATACTTCTCTTAATGAAATAGTTTGACTTTCAAACAGAGCCTTTTTCTTAGTAAATTTTCGATATCTAGGAATTTCAATAACATCTTTAAAAATATAAGAAATTAATTCTCTTATCTCTGCTAAATTAAGTTGAAATTTTTCATAACTATCATAATGAATTTTTCTAAAAACAACTAAAATATTTTTAAATAATTGTTCAGAACGATTATTAGCAACTGATGAATCAAGCAATAATGTTTGAAGACGATTTTGAGTTATCGGTTTAAAATCAGGAACAAACAATTTAAAAAAATCTTTTGCATTATCTTCAGCTGATTTATGCTTATAATAATCAAGGTTCTTTGAAAAATGATCATCATAATAATCATTCATCCCCATTGCTTCATATAGTTTAGTCATCTTAATAAACACATCATGAGGAATGGATGTAGCTTTTATATTTTGAATGCAATTCATTGCTTCACCTCATTTATTAAAATAAAATCTCCTTAATTCTTGTGATGAAAGTTTCAGGTAAATCAGGATAATTAATTTGGTAAAAATCATTCGATTCAACTTCAGTCATTGATTTATTGATACCAATGTTATCTTCAAAATCAGGAACGATTTCTGAAGCATAAAAACCTGATAAATCTTCAATATTGATTTCTTGATAACGTCCAATAACAGAAGAAACAATTCCCTCTGTTTGGTCAACAATATCCATCGAGCGAAGAATTACAAGATTATTTTCTACTTTTCTTAACCATAAATCACCAATAACCATACCGACTTGATAATCACCAGATAATATACTAAAACCAAGAGTAATAAAGTTATCAACGATATCAGAATTCTGACTATAGCCAATCAATCCACCGAGTTTTAAACCATCTGCATTATCAAAATCAAATTCCACATCAACGATGTTTTCATAAACTAGTTTATAGTTTATTGATAAAGAAGGGTTTTCATTTGTAAATCCATACAAAAACTGTTGTCCAATCAGTCCACCAACATAAGCGGATTGATTAGCGTCTACGGATATTAAAACATCTATAACTTCATTGTTATAAGTTTGTGTATTATGACTTTTTCCTAATAAACCACCAACATAAGCAAGTTCACTCTGCGTTACTGTAATATGACCAGTAGCAACATTGTTATAAACTTGATTTGGTTTAAACTCATTTAAAACAATGGTTTCTTGAGCTAATTTGTGTTGATTTCCGACTAACAAACCAACATAGACATTAAAGCCATTTGCAGAAACGCTTATGTTTCCACTAACAGATACATTGTTAACTGAACCTAAGGACATTCCCGCTAAGCCACCCGCATTAATCACAAAATCATCTTCAATAGAGATATTAAAACCTGTAATATTTAAATTTTCAATATCACCCTTAACATATCCAAAAAGACCATTAAATCCATTATTATTTTCAGTAATAACAAAATTTGAAATAGTAAAGCCATTACCTTTAAAATGACCTAAATAAGGCGTATTTAAAGTACCAAGAGGCACCCATTCTTCACCGTTTAAATCAATATCTTGAATTAATTGATAAGATTGATTCATTTCTATACTTTTAAGTTCTTCTACTGTCGATATTTCTAGAAAATTGATGTAGTCAATATCAATGACTTCTGTTTCTAAATCAGGAAGAAAATTACATCCTCCTAAAAACAATACTGATAATAACATGATTGATAATAATATTTTTTTCATGATATACTCTCCATTAAAACAATTTTTGTTGGATGATTTCTTCGTCGTCGTCATAATCATCCTCCTCTTCTTCTTGGTCATCTTTAGAAATAGATATTATTTTTTCTAACTCACTAAGGACATCTTCAGATACTTCTTCCTCTTCTTGAATTTGATCTGCTAAATTAATTAATACATCATTCGTTTCATCATAACGATCAATATCTATTCTTAACATTTCAGGTAAATCTTCTTTTTCTAAAATAGGAATCCCGTTTTCATAACGATCAGCTTTCAATTCTTCACCTTGTATCACAACGTCTTTATCTTTACCGATAACATGTAAAGTCATAAATGATTTCAATCTAAATATATTATCTGAAGCGATAGAAACCACTTGATAAGGATTTGATTTGATAACTTTAAAATAACGTTTACCCTTTGCTGGTCGATGAGAAATATCAATATTTGCAGTGAACTCTCTTTTTAAACCACCACGATTTGTTAACATTAACAATTCATCTTTATTAATTTTTGTAGCGAACTTAGCACCAACTAAATGATCTTTTCTCAAATTAATACCTTTAACACCCTTTGCAGTCAAAGATTGAACAGGTATTTCTTCAATATCATATTTCACAACAAATCCATATTTACTGACCATGACCACATAGGCATCATACACCTCTTGCAAATCAATTGAAACCAAAGGATTTATGGTTGAAGCATCTAAAACATTAAATGTTTTATTAATTCTTGTTTTATTAAAATCGCTGAGTAAAACACGTTTTATTTGGCCATCTTGATTGGCTGCTAAAACATATCTTGTTTCATCAAATTCATCAACAACTAAAAAATCAAATACTTTTTCTTTATTGGCTAAAGCTGCATAATTACCAATAAAGTCACCCATATCTTTCCATTTTGCATCCATTATTTTATGAACAGGTAATTGAATAAAATTACCTAAATTAGTAAATAACAATAAAGTAGATCTGGTGTTCACTTCACCTTTTTTAAGAACGACATCGTTTTCTTTTAAACCAGTTGAACCTTGTGTTGCTTGATATGATTTGAGCGATGAACGTTTAATATATCCATCTCGTGAAATAACGACCATCACATTTTCATTTTCAATCAGTTCTTGTTCGTCAATCTCATATTTTCTAACTTCATCTTTAATAACTGATTTTCTTGGTGTTGGATATTTTTCCATCAGTTGAGTAATCTCATCAATAATAACGTTTTCTAATTCGATTTCATTGTTTAATATTTTGACTAGTTTTTTAATTTCTTTCGATAGTTGAACAGATTCATTTTCCATTTCTGAAACGTCTGTAGAAGATAAACGATAAAGTCTTAATGAAACAATGGCATCGGCTTGTTCGTTGGTGAATTTAAATCTTTCAATCAATCTTCCTTCTGCATCTTTCTTCCCAGTTGATTGACGAATAATACGAATCACTTCATCTAAAACACTAACCATCTTTAAAAAACCTAAAACGATATGTTTCCTTTTTTCTAACCGTTGTAAATCATAATTAGAACGATTACGAATCACTTCTTTTTGATGAAGAATATACTCGTTCAATATCTCATCTAAAGATAATAGTCGTGGGCTTCTTTGACTGATAGCCACCATGTTATAATTATAATTTTTTGATAGTTCAGTATTTTTATGAAGATAGGCTAAAATAACATCGCTCGAAATGTCTTTTTTTATTTTAATTTCAATACGAATGCCTTCACGATCAGAAACATCATTGACTTCAATAATTCCATCTATTTTCTTCTTAAGCGAAATTTCATTGATTTTTCTTACTAATTCAGATTTATTAACCTCATATGGTATTTCAGTAACTATTAATTCAGTCTCATTCACTTCAACTTTGCTACGTACTACTATTTTTCCTCGTCCAGTTTTAAAAGCTTTTTCTATTTCATCTTTTCCTTCAACATAACCACCTGTAGGAAAATCAGGTCCTTTAATGAATTTCATTAAATCAGATAATGTTGCCTCTTTATGCTTAATTTTATAGATAATAGCTTCCAATACTTCATTTAAATTATGTGGAGGGATATTGGTCGCATAACCTGTCGCCATACCAGTACCACCATTCACTAATAGATTAGGGAATTTTGCAGGTAATACAACTGGTTCAAGTTCATAATCATCAAAGTTTGGTACAAAATTAACAGTCTTTTTATCAATATCTTGTAATAATGCTTCAGAAAAAACAGTTAATCTAGCCTCAGTATAACGCATTGCCGCTGCTGGATCATTATCGATTGATCCGTTATTACCGTGCATTTCAATCAATCTATTTCTCATTTTCCAATCCTGAGACATTCTAACCATTGCTTCATAAACACTAGAATCACCATGTGGATGGTATTTACCGATAACTTCACCAACGATCCTCGCTGATTTTTTAAAAGCCTTAGTTGAACCCATTCCAAGTTCATTCATTGCAAATAGAATACGTCTTTGAACAGGTTTAAGTCCATCTCTAACATCTGGTAATGCACGTTCTTGAATGATATATTTAGAGTATCGTCCAAAACGATCTCCCACAATTTCTTCTAAATTCATTGGAATAATATTTTCGATATATTGATCAAGTTTTTTCTTTACAGATTTAGCCATGATTATTCCTCCTCAATCAAAAAATCGTCTTCAATAGCAAAAGACACATAATTATCAATCCATTCTTTTCTTGGTTCTACATCATCACCCATTAAAATAGAAATCCTTTGATCTGCTTCTGCTAAACTATCAATTTTCACTTGAATAAGTGAGCGAGTTTCAGGATTCATTGTTGTTTCCCATAATTGGGTTGAATTCATTTCACCAAGACCTTTATATCTTTGAATCGTATAATTCTTATATCGTTTACTAATCACTTCTCGGTCTTCTTCAGTCCAAGCATACTCATATTTTTTAGATTGAGTCGCTGTAATTTTATATAAAGGAGGTAAAGCAATATATAGTTTACCAGCTTCAATTAATTCAGGCATATATCTAAAAAAGAAAGTAATTAACAAAACTTGAATATGCGCTCCATCAGTATCCGCATCGGTCATGATGATGACTTTATTGTAATTTGATTTTTTAACTTGAAAATCACTACCAATTCCTGCGCCAATGGTCGAAATAATTGTTGAAATTTCTTCGTTTTTAAACACATCTTCCATTTTTTGCTTTTCAGCATTGATGACTTTTCCGCGTAAAGGTAATATGGCTTGAAACATCCTATCTCTGCCTTGCTTTGCAGAACCACCTGCTGAATCTCCCTCAACTAAAAACAATTCCTTAATTGTGGAATCTTTTGATGAAGCAGGAGATAACTTACCTGATAATATTGTATCTGTTTTCTTGATCTTTTTAACTAGTCTAGCGTCTTCTCTAGCTTTTCTCGCAGCTTCCCAAGCATTTCTAGCTTTGACAGCTTTTGATATAAGTTCTTGAGAGGTTTGTGGGTTTTCAATTAAATAAGCAGTTACATTATCATAAACAACGGTTTCAACTGAAGCCCTTGCTTCATTGGTACCTAATTTATTTTTTGTTTGACCTTCAAATTGTAACAAATGTTCAGGTATCCTAACAGAAATAATCGCTGTCATACCTTCTCTTACATGTGTACCTTCTAAAGATGTATCTCTTTCTTTGATTAAATTCATCTTTCTACCATATTCGTTAAAAGCTTTTGTAAATGCAGATTTAAATCCGGTTTCGTGTGTTCCACCATCTTTTGTTCTTACGTTATTAACAAAAGAAATTAAGTTTTCTGAATAAGCTTTTGTATATTGGAAAGATATTTCAACTTCAATTTCATTACTTAAACCAAAAAAATAAACAGGTTTATGCAACCCGGCCTTTTCTTTATTTAAATATTCAACGTACTCTCTAATACCTTTACTGAACTGAAATATTTCACTAATTTTACTTCGATGATCAATAACCTCCATTTTTAATCCTTTGATTAAAAATGCATTTTCTCTCACACGTTCTTCAACCATTTTGTAATTAAACAATGTTGTTGAGAAGATTGTTTGATCTGGTTTAAACCAAACTTCAGTTCCAGTCTTTTTAGTCGTTCCGACTTCTTTTAACATAAAAACGGGTTTTCCGCCATTTTCAAATCTCATTTGATAGATAGAACCATCTCGAAAAACATTAACTTCTAAAAATTCAGATAAAGCATTTACCACTGATGCGCCTACACCGTGCAATCCACCAGATACTTTATAAGCACCATCACCTGAAAACTTTCCACCTGCATGTAGCTTAGTAAAGATAAGTTCTACACCAGTTAATCCTGAATCATGCATATCAACAGGCATCCCTCGACCATTATCAGAAACACGTATTGAGTTATCTTCATTTATTTCCACTTTAATATATGTTCCAAAGCCAGCTAAGGCTTCATCAATAGAATTATCTATGATTTCCCAAACCAAATGATGTAATCCTCTAGTATCAGTTGAACCTATATACATGGCAGGTCTTTTTCTAACTGCTTCTAAGCCTTCCAAAATTTGTAATGATTTAGCATTGTATGTATTATTACTCATAAATATAGCTCCTTTTTGCCCTATTATATATTATAACAAATTTTAGAAGGAATTTCTTTATTTTTATAGATTTTTTTGGTATAATCAATATCAATAAAGAGAGGTTATTATGGAATTCGTTTTTTTGCTTGTCGCATACATCATCGGTTCAATTCCTTTTTCATATATTTTCGGAATGAAATTCAAAAAGAAAGACCTGAGAGACCATGGAAGTGGTAATCTAGGAACAACCAATGCTTTTCGTGTATTAGGAAAAACTATTGGAATTATAGTTATGATCCTTGATATTTCAAAAGCTGGTTTGTTAGTATTATTGGTAAAACAAAACCCTGAATTATTAGGTGTTGATATGTTACATCCAATGTTTTATGGATTTGCATCAGTTATCGGACATATATTCCCTGTTTGGATGAAATTTAAAGGTGGTAAAGGTGTTGCTTCTTCATTTGGAATCATTATCGCTTACGCACCTTGGATTGGTTTATCTTTAATCCCGTTCTTCTTATTTATAATATATATATCTAAATATATATCACTCGCTTCAACATCAACAGCTTTAGCAACTTCTATTACCGTTTTTATTATGGTCTTTAATGGAAATAACCCATTATATGATATTGAATTTTTTATTGTCGTTATCGTGTCTTCAGCACTTATTTTTTATAGACATAAACAGAACTTTATCAAGATACTCGAGGGCAATGAAAATAAATCATATCTATTTAAATACAAAAAAGGACAACACTAAAAAAAACATGATCTCCAACATTGGAGATCATTTTTTTATTGATCTTGCTTCATCGAAGCCATAACTTGTCTAACTTGTTTCTCAGAAGGTTTTCTACCCATTTGAGACATCATAGCTCTAATCATTTTTTCATTAATTGGTGGATTCTTTTCTAAATATTTTTTAAAATATGCTCTAGATAAGAAAAATCCAATAACAAGTCCAGCGATTAAGGCTACAACGATTAATACGATTGCTAACCATAATTCCATCATAATATCAACTCCTTTAAATCCAAGTATCATTGTATCAAAACTTATCGAAATATTCAAGTTATAATCATTGTTTATAAGGATAAACATTTAAATTGATCATTGTAAAAATGACAAACCATCTATTAACATTTATTTTAGATAACACTTGTTATAATTTTTTCAATTTCTTATTTACAAAACAATTAATCATTGTTAAAATAGATGTGAGAAAGATTCTTAAGGAGGAATTATTATGCCAAGATTTATTTTAGACACATGTATTGCTTGTGGAACTTGTAAAGAAAGCTGCCCAGTAGATTGTATCGCTGAAGGCGAAATCTACGTTATTGATGAAGATGCTTGCATCGACTGCGGTGTTTGTGAAGCAAACTGCCCTGTAGATTGCATTATTACAAAATAAGATAAAATAAAAACAGCGGAAAAAAACCGCTGTTTTTTTTTATCTACTAAAGAAAGAAGAAAGATTTTTTAATGAGTCGATTAAAACGATATCTTCACCAACATTTAATTCTTTAAAAATTGAATTAATCATTTGTTCGTGGAATAAATCATGCTTTTTTAAAACTAAATGTGCATCTTCAGTAAGTTTAATTAAAACTTTACGTCGATCATTGATATCTTTTTCTCTAATAACATACTTTTTTTGGTATAGAGTGTTAATAGCTATGGTTAAAGAACCTACAGTAATATGTAGTTTTTTTGCTATATTTGACATACTAGGTTCTTCTACTTTATCAATTGCTTCCAATACGTGAATTTCATTCATTGAAAGTTTAACATGTTGTTCTTTCATGAACTCTGCTTCAATAATTAATATACGATTAAAAATATCCACAAGTAGTTCGTTCACTATTTTTTTTGCTTCTGTTTGCTTATCGCTCAATATAACCTACCCCCATCGTACCCGGACCAGCATGCGTTCCAACAACAGGTGTGAGTGGAACTAAATTTATGTCACGAATACCTTTCGCTTCAAGTTCTAATTTGAATTCTTCCATTTCCTTTTGATTGTTAGTGTAAACAACAAAAGTCATAAAATCTTTTCCTTCAGTTTCTTTTACAAAACGTTCAATCAATAATTTTCTTGCTTTTTTTGTCGTTCTAATTTTATCAACTGTTTTTACTTTGCCTTCATGGTTAACTTCTAATAAAGGTTTCAACTTTAATAAAGAGCCAATAGCACCAGCAACATTAGATAAACGTCCGTTTTTAACTAAATATTTAAGTGTGTCTACAGTTATATATATATGATTATGATCTCTTATATAATCTAATCTTTCAATAATTTCATCAATATTTTTTCCTTGTTTAGCCATTTCGCGAGCTGTCATTGCCATATATGCTTGAACATAACTCACTGATTTTGAATCATAAACTCGAACATCAATATCAATCATTTTAGCTGCTAAAAAAGCGTTTTGATAGGTACCGCTTAATTCCTTAGAAATAGTGATAATTAATAATTGATCATATCCTTTGGAATTCATTTCTTCATACATTTGTAAAATGTTACCAGTACTTGTTTGAGCTGTTGAAATGTCTAAATCAGGATTGTTTTCTAATCTAGCGTAGAAATCATCACTACTAATCTCAACAAAATCTTCGAACTCTTCTTTTTCAATGAGCAAATGAGATCTAAAAATTCTTATTTCTGGGTCTCTTTCTAAATAATCAATACCTGAATTTCCGTCTACTGCAATTCCTATTTTCATAACTTACCTTCCTTTGAACGTCAAATAGTTTGAACTTCAAAATATATCTTATCATAAGCTTACTCATTTTGCAAGAAAAATAAGCTTGAAAAGTCAGACTTTATCAAGTTTAAAATCACTATATCGTTTTAAAAGGATTTGTGTCGACAATTGATTCAATAAACTCAATATCAGAAAACTGATTTTCTAGTTCTTTTTTAATTGTTGGCACAAATATTTTTTCAGCGTGATGGCCAATATCAATGATAGTCAAACCTAGAGCTATCGCATCAAGAGCAGTATGATAAGTGACATCACCGGTTAGATAAGCATCACATCCAACACGTTTTGCTTCATACATATGTTTAGATCCAGAACCACCTGAAATACCAATTGTTTTTATCATACGATCGTCTCTACCAATAACTTTGACAGTATCAACATTTAGTGATGATTTAATATGTGTAATAAAATCATCAAATCCCATTGGGTCAATATCACCATATCTGCCTATTTCATCTTCCATATCAAGCATTTTAGGGTTTTTAATTTTTAATGCTTTAGCCAAAGTATCATTCATTCCACCACTAGCAACATCATAATTCGTATGCGCTGAATACACTGTGATATTATGTTTGATTAAATTCTTAATAATCCAGCCTTTAGGCGAATCAAATATAATTTTATCCATAGGTTTAAACATCAAAGGATGATGGGTTAATATCATGTTAACTTTTAAATCAATAGCTTCCTTAACGACTTCTTTAGTTAAATCTAAAGAAATCAAGACTTTTTTAGCTTGAATATTTAAAGTCCCCACTTGTATACCTACATTATCCCATTCATAAGCAAGTTCTTTTGGATACTTTAACTCAAAATACTTTATAACATCTACTAAATTCAAGACAGTGCTCCTTTCAAAAAAACAATACGCTGTTCTAGTTTAGTTCTAGTTTCTAGGTTATGTGTTTGATCTAGCGCATTACTTAGTTGATGAATCATATATTGAATTCTTTCAATAAATTCATCAGACTTTCTTTTCAAAATAATTGGTCCGAACTCTCTTTCTAATTCAGATAAATTCATGACCCCATGTTCACATACTATCAGTTGATAAAACTTATCATTGTCTTTAAAAAACACTTCGTCTACAATTTTCCACTTATGATTTTCTAAGAATGATCTAACAACAGAATGATGGGAATTAGGTTGTAAAACCAGACGTTTAACATTATAAAGATAGGCTTTAGAAAGAATTTCTTCAATCAAGCGTCCACCCATTCCTAAGATAGAAACTATATCAACGTCTTTTTCTAAATTTAAATAACTTAATCCATCTGCTAATACAGTCGTTACTTCAGCAAACAATCCATGATCAGCTATATTTTTCTTTGCTGATAATAATGGATGATGTTTATTGTCTGATGCGATGGCTTTTTTTATATATCCTTTTTCGACTGCATAAATCGGTAAAAGAGCGTGGTCAGTACCACAATCAGCTAAATAATGATAACCCTTAAGAAATTGACTCGCGATTCTCAAGCGATTTGAAATCATCTATATTGTCCTTCTTTAAAATCCTTTAATTTCTTAGAACGATTTGGAGATCTAAGTTTTTTGATAGCTTTTGACTCTATTTGTCTAATTCGCTCTCTTGTAACATCAAACTCTTTACCAACTTCTTCTAAAGTTCTTGGTTTGCCATCTAATAAACCAAAACGCATTCTAAGTACTTTCTCTTCACGATCAGTTAAGGTTGCTAAAGCAGCGTTTAACTCGCGTTTCAACATTTCTTTTGTTGTAAATTCATAAGGGTTTAATATATCATTATCAGGAATAAAATCCCCTAAACTTGAATCTTCTTCTTCACCTACTGGTTGTTCAAGTGATATAGGTTCTTGAGCAGTTTTTTGAATTGCTTGAACTCTATCAGCTGTAATACCCATTTCAGCTGCGACTTCTTCAGGAGTAGGTTCTCTTTTTAATTTTTGAGTTAATGTTCTTTGAGTTCTAACCATTTTATTAATCGTTTCAACCATATGAACTGGTATTCGAATAGTTCTTGCTTGGTCAGCTATGGCTCGAGTAATTGCTTGACGAATCCACCAAGTTGCATATGTTGAGAATTTAAAACCTTTAGTATAATCAAATTTACCAACTGCTTTAATTAACCCCATATTACCTTCTTGGATTAAATCTAAGAACTGTAATCCTCTAGAAACATATCTTTTTGCAATATTAACAACCAAACGTAAATTTGCTTCGACTAATTTCTTTCTCGCAAAATCACCTTTTCTAAATACTTCTTCAAATTCAAACATTTCTTCTTCAGAGATAGGAATTCCTTCTTGACGACGATACTCATAAATTTCACGTACTTTTTTATCTCGATCAACCAAGGTGGCTAATTCATATTCTTCTTCACTTGTTAGGAGGTCAACACGGCCAATCTCTTTTAAATACATCCTAACTGGGTCATCAACTTTGATTGAAACAGAAGAATCAAAAACCTTCTCCTTCATTAAACGATCATTTGTTTCTTTAGAAAAATCTCTGATTTCTGCAATATCTGTATCAGATATTGCTTCATCTGATAAATCATCTAAACTCACATGATCATTATTTGTTTCATTCTTCACAAAATCGAAAAACTCTTCCGGCAGCATTCCCCTATTAGCAAGAGAATTAACAATATCTTCAAAGTCTTCACTTTCTTTATCAATATATGAAAATATATCCTTAACGGTTAATTCACCATTTTCTTTAAAAATATCGATTAATTCACTGTATATTTGTTTTTTAGTCATACATTTTCCTCCTTATTTTTCTAGAATCACTGTAAATCAGCATAATACTTTAATAATTCAAACTGATTTTGTGATCTTAATTTCTGAATAGCTTTAGATTCAATTTGTCGAATTCTCTCTCGAGTTACATGAAAAACATTGCCAACTTCTTCCAATGTTTTTGGTCGATTACTCCACAAGCCAAATCTTAATCTAATCACTTTTTCTTCTCTATCAGTCAATGTCGCTAAAGCTTCATTAATTTCTCTTACCAAGGCTTCTTTTGATGCAAACTCAAGTGGATTTAATATTTCATTATCAGCTATTAAATCACCTAATGTTGAATCTTCTTCAGCGCCTATAGGACGTTCTAACGAAATAGGATCTTGGGCAATTTTCCTAATGGCCTGAACTTTTTCAACAGTGACTTTCATTTGAGCTGCAATTTCTGAATCAGTTGGTTCTCTTTTTAATTTTTGAACCAACTGTCTTTGTGTTTTAAGCATTGTATTAATCGTTTCAACCATATGTACAGGAATTCTTATTGTTCTTCCTTGATCAGCAATCGCTCTTGTTATGGCTTGTCTAATCCACCAAGTTGCATAAGTTGAGAATTTATTACCTTTTCTAAAATCAAATTTTTCAACTGCTTTCATTAATCCCATGTTACCTTCTTGAATCAAATCCATCAGATGCAGTCCACTTGAATTATATTTTTTTGCAATACTAAAAACCAACCTTAAATTCGCTTCAACTAACTTAGTTCGAGCGAAGTCACCTTTTCTAAACGTTTCTTCTAATCGATCTTTTTCATCTTTTGTGAAAGCTTGGAAATCATGACATTTTTGATCATAAAATTTTCGAGCTTTCTTATCTTCATCAACCATAACAGCTAATTGATACTCTTCTTCTGCAGTTAAGAGTTTAACTTGACCAATTTCCTTCAAATAGATTCCGATAGTATCTCCGCCATGTATTGAAATAGTTGTATCAAAATTTCTCTCTTTCATTAATCGATCATTGGTTTCTTTTGAATGAATTTTAAATGAACCAAATTCGTTTTCATCTAAAGAAACATTAAGTAATTCATCAACATTAATTTGATCTTCTAAGTCTTTTGTATCAATATGGTCAAAAAAATCATCAGGTAATAAATTTTTATAAGCAAGAACGTTTATGATTTCATCAAAATCTTTATTGTCTTTTTGACAATAATTCAATACTTCTTCTACTGTCAAACTTCCTTTTTCATTATAAAGGTCGATTAACTCACGAATGATTTGCGTTTTTATCATTCCTTCTCCTTTTGATTTTCTCATATGACTTTCTTTTATCATCTAAAGATTCTTTATTATGATGGTAGTTTTCAAATTGATTCTTTCTTGCATCTATCATCATTTTATCTCTTAAAAAAGTAATCTCTTCTTGCAAACTATCTAAAATAAGTGTATCGATTAAATCCCTTAATTCATTTTCACTGTATTGATAGTTATCCTTCAATAACATGTCATTAAGCTTTTCATAAGCTTCATTGTTCAAGTCTGATTTTAAATTATATAAAGCAACTTCACGCTGCGAATGATAGAGTTCTCTCATCGAGCTAAATATTTCCAATCTTAAACCTTTAGTGAAATGGAACTGATAAAACTCATCATCAATCAAATCTCGGAAATCATCACTTTGCAAATAATAATTCATGATTTTTTCTTCAGCCATTATTCTTGCTTTTGATACTTCTGAAACAACGCTTTTTTTCTTCTCTTTATCAATAATTTGAAATCGCTTTTGATTGACCAAATATCTTTGAAAATCTTGTTCGATAACTTCTAAAGGCAAGTGAATTACATCTGCGAACTTTTGTAAGTAAATTGACGTTATTGTTTTAGAAGCTGAAGTCACTAAAAACTTAAATAGTGAATTCTTCGCAATTTCTATTTCGGTACTTGAGGTTATTCCTTTTTGAATAATCATTTCAAAAACAAAATCAAATTTATCAATCAACTGCTGATTCAGTTGATTTCTAAACATAACACGCGAATATTTTTTAATATAGTCATCAGGATCTAAATCATCAGGCATTAATGCTATTTGTACATTAAGATTTGCTTTTTCTAAAATAGATAAAGCTCTATATGTAGCTTGTTTACCTGCACTATCTCCATCATAACAAATAACCACATTATCTGTGTACTTCTTTATTTTTTTTGCTTGTTCAACGGTTAACTCTGTTCCCATTGTACAGACAGATTCTTCTACACCAGATAATGAAGCTTGAATAACATCAAAGAACCCTTCCATTAAGACTGCACGCTTCCTTTGATTAATAAAAGGTAATGCTTTTTCTAAGTTATATAAAATTTCACCTTTATTAAATATTTTAGTGGATTGAGTATTAATATACTTCGGTTGTTTCTTATCATCATTTAAAATCCGACCACTAAAACCAAGTACTTTTCCTTGTTCATTGAAAATCGGAAAGATAATTCGGTCTCTAAAAACATCAAAATAATTACCTGAGTCATTTCTTCCAACCAGACCAGCTTCGACCATTTCAAACTCTTGGAAATTCTCTTTTAAGTTTTTTAGCAATAAATTATTCTGGGCAGGCGCATAACCGATATTAAACTTATTCAATGTTTGTTTATCAATTTGACGGTCGGTTAAATAATCTAAAGCTGATTTTCCACTATCTAAATTTAATAAATTTAAATTAAAAAAATCTTTAGCGATTTTATTAACTTCATATAATTTATTATAATTATAACGTGCTACTTGTTGATCATCTTCGCCTAAATCAAAATGATATTGATCTGCTAAATAACGAACTGCTTCAACAAAGTCTAAATGTTTGTACTCTTCTATAAAGCTAATGACGCCACCTTTTTTATGACATCCGAAACAGTTAAATACTTGTTTTTCTTTACTCACATGAAAAGATGGCGTTTTTTCACTATGAAAAGGACACAACCCTTTCATGCTTTTGCCCGATGGCTGAAGTGAAACATACTCACTTATAACATCGACAATATCAACGGTTTGTATCAGTTCATCGATTTTATCACGACTGATTAAAGCCATAGATTAACCTTCTTTTCTAAAATATTTTTTTAAAGTATGATGTTAAATCATTTATATTGACTCTAACTTGTTCCATAGAATCACGTTCCCTAACAGTTACAGTATTATCTTCTTCAGTTTGATTATCTATCGTCACACAAAATGGTGTTCCAATCGCATCAGCTCTTCGATATCTTTTTCCTATATTACCCGTCTCATCATAAAACGCAGTAAAATTTTGAAGTAATAAATCATAAACTTCATCAGCTTTCTCACTATGATATTTTTTTACCAAAGGTAATACATTCACTTGATAAGGTGCTAATTCATTAGATATTTTCAATAGAGTTCTAATTGAACCATCTTCTAAGGTTTCTTCTTCAAGAGCATCTAATAAGATTGCTAAGAATAATCTTTCAACACCTAGACTTGGTTCAATTACATAAGGTAAATAACTTTCATTTGTTAAAGGATCTAAATACTCTAAGTTTTCTCCAGAAGTTTCTTGGTGACGTTTCAAGTCATAATCTGTTCTTGAAGCGATACCCCAAAGTTCATCAAATCCCCATGGATACTTAAATAATATGTCCGTTGTTGCATTAGAATAAAAAGATAGTTTTTCTTTTAAGTGATCATAAAATTGAATATTCTCTTCTTTAAGTCCACATGTCAATAAGAATTGTTTTGAAAAGTCTTTCCAATATTGGAACCATTCAAGTTCAGTCCCAGGCACACAGAAAAACTCTAATTCCATTTGTTCAAACTCTCTCGTTCTGAAAACAAAATTCCCTGGTGTAATTTCATTTCTAAATGATTTGCCAATTTGTCCAATTCCAAAAGGAACTTTTTTTCTTGTTGTTCTTTGAATATTTTTAAAATTTAAAAAAATACCTTGAGCTGTCTCAGGTCGCAAATAAATATCATTATTATTTTCAGAAGTCACACCTTGTTGCGTCTTAAACATTAAGTTAAACTCTCTGATTTCTGTGTAATTAAAACCTCCACAATGTGGACAATGAATCTTAGTATCAATAATGTAATCATACATCTTTTGATAATCCCATCCATCTGCGTCAACTTGACCTTTTGTCGCTACAGAGATTAAATTATCAGCTCTAAATCTAGTTTTACATTGTTTACAATCCATCAAAGGATCTTTAAATCCATCTAAATGTCCTGTTGCTTCCCAAGTTTTTGGATTTAATAAAATGGAAGAATCCAAACCAACATTTAATTTGTTTTGGCTAACAAACTTCTTCCACCATAATTGTTTAATATTATTTTTTAAATGAACACCTAAAGGACCATAATCCCAAGTATTGGCTAATCCACCATAGATTTCAGAGCCTTGATAGATAAAACCATATTGTTTAGCATATGCATTTAACTGTTCTAAATTATATTTCAATCTCAGTACCTCCAATTTTTCGCATAATTACTCATTATAATTATATATGAATTTGAATTAATTGTCAAATAGCAGACGGACTAAAAAAAGCCATTTTAAGCAGTTTATCTCAATTAAATAAAGTTCTTATAAATTAATGAAACACATAATATATGCCTTTCACTAATATCCGAATATTTCCTTAATCATTTGACGTGTTTTAGTTCGATAATTCAAATGATATTCATAATAATCATCAATCAAACATCTGAGTCCAGATAAATCACTTTCGTCATAATTTATTAGTCCTTCATTTTGTAAGTCATAATAATATAACGTCATCATTAATTTAACAACAGAAGCTTGATACCTAAGATGATTCCCATGGTTTTGGCAAACCATACCCCCATCTTCTACTGAAAAACCTAAACCTTCTTTAGCCTCACAAAACACACAATGTTTAAAATGTGGTTGAACACCTAATAAATATAATAATTTAAGTTCAGCCATCATCACATAGAGTGGATAAGATTGATGATTTTTTAAATATTCAATAATCTTGACTAAAAATAAAAATAATTTTTGATGGTCGTGACTATGATTAGAAAAATAGTAAATGACTTCCATCAAATGCAATCCATAAGTATATCGATTCAAATCTTTAGAAATTTCTTCATTATGATTTAAAACTTCACCTTCTCGTAAAGTTTTTAAGTCTTTACCAGAAACAAACAATTTTACATGAGAAAAAACCCTAACTAAATTTAAGTAAGGGCTTTTAAGTTTATTACTTCCATGAACAAGTACAGACACTTTGCCGTGTTCTGTATAGACATAGATAATTTTTGAACTCTCTTTGTAATTAATTTGTTTTAAAACGATACCTTCAATAAGTTCCAAACAATCACCTTATTGCGTGTCTTTAAAGCCATAATTCTTTAAATAAAATTCGCGATTTCGCCAATCCTCTTCAACCTTACAAAATAACTCTAAATACACTTTCCTTTTCAAGAAGTCTTGAATATCATTTCTAGCTGAAGAACCAATACGTTTTAGCATTGACCCACCTTTACCAATAACAATACCTTTTTGTGATTTTCTTTCAACAACAATAACAGCATGTATATTGCTAATCTTATCTTTTTGTTCATATTTCTCAAGATATACCATCACAGAATGAGGTACTTCTTGGTGAGTAAACTCAAGAACTTTTTCACGAATGAATTCTTGAATAATAAATGTTTCAGGTCGATCTGATATTTCTCCATCAGGATAATACATCGGACCTGGTTCTAATTCTTTTTTAATATCTTTAACTAACAATTCAACATTATCACCTTGCAAAGCCGATATACCAAATACGCCCTTAAAATCATAAGCATTTTTATAAACCGCAATTGTTTCTTCTAAACGACCATAATCAGTTATCGTATCTAATTTATTAATAATTAAAAAAACAGGAGTTTTAATGCCTTTAATTTGTTTTAATATTTCAAGATTATCAGTTTTAACATCATCGTAAGCATTGACCATATAAAGCACTAAATCAACCGTCTTAACTGTCGCTATTGCGGCCGAAGAAATATACTGACTTAATTTAGTTTTACCAGTATGAATTCCTGGAGTATCCATAAAAATAATCTGTGAATCTTCATCATTATAAATACCAGAAAAAACATTTCTAGTTGTTTGTGGCTTTGATGAAGTAATCGCTATTTTTTGTTTTAAAACCTTATTTAAAAAAGTTGATTTACCAACATTAGGTTCACCAATAATCGTTACGAAACCTGATTTAAACATTAAAGATCCTCACTAGAAAAACCATAAGGTAAAAGTTCATGATTTTTAACAGTTTTCATTTCACCTTTGCTATTAGCCATCGTAACTGGTGTATCTTTTTCAAGCAGTTCATTCATTACTTGTCGACATGCACCACAAGGAGACACAAAGTATTCTTTATCTGTATAGACCATTAATGATTCAAAGTCTTCTTTTCTATAACCTTGTGCATAAGCTGTAAATAAAGCAGTTCTTTCAGCGCAGTTCGTTAATCCAAAAGAAGCATTCTCAACATTGATTCCCGTAATCGTTTCACCGTTTTTAAGTTTAAGGACTGCTGCTACCCTAAATTTTGAATAAGGCACATAAGCATTTTCAATCACTAATTTTGCTTTTTCTAATATTTTTTCATTATTCATTCTAATTACCTCCGATATTTAGTGTTTTCAATAATTTCATCTTGTAAAGTAAACATTTCTATTTCTTTTTCTTCTGTGTCATGATCATAACCTAGACAGTGTAAAAATCCATGAAGTGTTAAAAAAGCTAATTCTCTTTCAAAAGAATGATTATATTCATTTGACTGTGAAATAACCTTATCAATAGATATAAACACATCCCCTAATTCTTCTTCACTATCTCTGTTTTCAAAACTCAATACATCTGTAGGTTTATCAATTTGTCTATAATGATTGTTGTAATATTGTATATCCTCATTATTAATTAATATGATATTAATAACGACGTCATTGTTCATATTCAAATGTTTAAATGCATGTTCGATGATATCTTCAATCACATCATTGTAAGTTTCAATATCATCATATTGATTAATTATATTAATGTTGATCATTTTCAAACCTCTCAATAATCGTCTGAACTAATGGATGCCTAACAACATCAGTTTTATCAAAATGTATCATTCCTACCGAATGAATATTATCCAAAATTTCTTTTGCTTTAACCAAACCAGAAGACTGATAAGATGGTAAATCTATCTGAGTAATATCACCATTAACAATCATTTTTGAACCAAAACCTAAACGTGTTAAAAACATCTTAATCTGATTAACAGTCGTATTTTGTGCTTCATCTAATATCACAAAAGCATTATCTAAAGTTCGACCTCTCATATATGCTAAAGGTGCAATTTCTATGATTTGTTTTTCTAATAACTCAATACTTTCTTTAGCACCTAATACATCATACATTGCATCATATAGTGGTCTTAAATAAGGATCAACTTTTTCCTTTAAATCCCCAGGTAAAAAACCTAGTTTTTCTCCAGCTTCTACTGCTGGACGTGTTAAAATAATTCGTTTTACTTTATTTAATTTTAACTGTTTAATGGCCATCAAAACAGCTAAATACGTTTTTCCTGTACCAGCTGGTCCTATTCCGAAAACCAGAGTATTGTTTTCAATTGATTCTATATATTTTTTTTGATTAAAAGTTTTAGGGTAAATACCTTTCCCAGCAAAAGTCTTTATAATTTCTTTACGAGATAAAAATAAAGAGATGACATCTTCTTCACTCTCTTTTGCTAATAAATGATAGATATAGATAATATCTCGTTCATTAAAAACGATATGATTATTAACAAGTTCTACCAATACATGAATGATTTTTTGAATTAATTCCATTTTAACTGGATCATCAGATTCAATCATCAATTCCTCATGATTAGAGTAAATATTAATATCCATCAGTTCTTTTAATAGTTGTATATTTTTATCATTTACACCTAACAAATCAATTAATTGATTCAACTCAATATCAATAATTATTTTTTTTGTCAATACAATACTCTCCTTGTCTATATTATACCACTAATGACTACTTTTAAGAAAAAATTAATGACAATTCAAGTGAATTGTCATCATTTTTTATATTTTTTTAATTAGCTTTTTTTGCTTTTATTTTTTTTCTGTTTTCTCACAACACTAGGTTTTTCGTAAAATTCTTTTTTACGGGCTTGAGCAAGATTTCCCGAACGAGAAACGTCACGTTTAAAACGACGAAGTGTATCTTCGATAGTTTCGTTATCTCTAACAATTGTTTTAGCCATTGCTTTCACCCCTTTTCTTAACCACAAGTATTATACTAAATATTATTTAAAAAGTAAACTTTTTTATTTTGATTATTCTAAAAAATCAACCAATATGGTAAAATGATACCAAGTCAGATAAAATAAAGGAGCGTAAAATGGTATTTCTAGATTTAAAATCAGATTTAATAACAATATCAATCATATTAGTCGCTGCTTTAGTCATTATCTTCTTAAGTATTTATCTTTATAAAAGAAACATCAACGTAAGAAAATACAAAAAAATTTACAAATATATGAACAAACAAAAAGAAAAAAAATTTAATGCAAACGTCTTAATTGATTCTTTGTTTAATCACTATTCAACAGACAACTCAAATACATATAGTACCCTAAAAAGTAAAGGCAAACAAAAAGTAAAAAGATACTATAAGTTTTATCAAGATGAACTCAATAAATTAGTTGAAGCTAAAAGCAATATTACACCAAATAAAAAACAAAATAAACTTATTTTTGTTTTCAAAAACAGTAAAAACGATGTCGTTGGAAAATACTACATTAAAGATAATT
This sequence comes from uncultured Candidatus Izemoplasmatales bacterium, assembly GCA_964461565.1. Taxonomy (GTDB): domain Bacteria; phylum Bacillota_I; class Bacilli_A; order Izemoplasmatales; family Hujiaoplasmataceae; genus Hujiaoplasma. Next base: position 110,321 of record CAYWUZ010000001.1, read on the forward strand.
TTAAAAAGTTAAAAAAACAAATTGATAAACACCAACTACTATTTGATATCATTGCTTATTTGTATGAGTTACCACAATATATAGATCAATTAAAACCATATGAATTAGAAAATCACGATAACAAAAACATCATTTCATATAGAATCGTTGAGAATCCAAAAAAATAACAACATTTGTTGTTATTTTTTTTGTGTTCCTATCATATTTGGAAACTCAATATCAACAACTTTTACATTCACTAATTTTCCAATCAGCGATTCATTAGACTTAAACTTAACCGATATATAATCCGTTGAATGACCATAAAACCAGCCATCTTTCTCCTGCTCTACTATAACACTTTTCACTTGATCAATTTGAGATTCTAAGTAGTCGTTTTTAAGTTGGTTACTTAATTCTAACAATCGATGAACTCTATCTTTTTTTACTGACTTATCGATTTGATCTTTCATCTTATCTGCAGGTGTTCCTTGTCTTCTTGAGTAAGGAAAAACATGTAGTTCTTGAAATCCTATGTCTTTAATGAAGTTGTAAGCTTCTAAGAAATCTTCCTCTGACTCAGAAGGGAAACCAACGATGACATCTGTGGTGATTGCTATAAGGTTAAATAATTCGCGTATTTGATTAATCTTTGATAAGAATTCGTTTTTTGTATATTTGCGATTCATTAATTTTAAAATACGTTCACTGCCACTCTGTAAGGGTATATGCAAATGATTAACGATTTTATTTGAGTTTTTAATAACTTGTAATACCCTATCATTTAATTCAGTAATTTCAATCGACGATATCCGAATACGTTTTAATCCTTCAATTTGTTCTAAGTCCATTAATAAATCCGCAAAAGAATATCCTTCTAAATCTTCTCCATATCCACCAGTATGAATCCCAGTTAAAACAATTTCAATATGTCCATTCTCAACTAAGTGTTTTACTTCATCCAGTATGATATCCTTCGTTTTAGATCGTATCCTTCCTCTTGTATAAGGAATAATACAATAAGTACAAAAATTATTACATCCATCTTGGATTTTTAAGAAAGCACGCTTATGATGTTCAAAATCATTAATCTCAAGATTTTCAAACGCTTCATTATTTTCTAGTCTTTCTGATTTATCTAAAACTTCCTTCGTTTCCAAGTATTCATTCAAATAATCAATAATCAAATGTCTGTTTTTAGTTCCTAAAACGATTTTTACTCCAGGTATCTCTAGCATTTGTTGGGCTTTTAATTGTGACAAACATCCCATAACAATGATAATCGCATTTTCATTTATTGACAGAGGGCGTCGTATTATTTGTTTTGACTTTCTCTCTCCTGAATTTGTTACCATACAGGAATTAATAATGTAAACATCACTAAACTCATCATAATCAACGATATCATATCCTTGATTTTTAAACAACTCTAATACAGCTTCGGTTTCATATGCATTAACCTTACAGCCTAGTGTATAAAAAGCAACTTTCATCTTATTCTCCTACCATAAATCTAAATACTGATGCCACATACATAGCAGCTGTTTCAGCTCTTAATATTGTATCTCCTAAAGAGATACTTTCAAATCCTTTAGAAGTTAATAATTCAATCTCTTTTTTTGAAAAACCACCTTCAGGACCAATTAATACAAGTGTTTTATCTTTTTGATTAATTCGTTCAAACTGTGTCTTCAACATTTTACGGTCATCTCTTGCATAGGCAAAAAACAAATGGTCATATTGATTAATTGATAAATTATTTAAATTAGTTAATTCATAAATAATAGGTAATTGATTTCTTTCAGATTGTTCTGCACTTTCTTTGCAAATACTGATATATCTTTCTTTTTTCTTTTCATAATCTTTAATTTGAACAACAGACCTTTCGGTTTCCAAAGGAATCACACCTGAAACACCAAGTTCAGTCACTTTCTTTAATGCCAATTCAAAATGATCTTTTTTTGTTAAGCTTAAACCTAAATCAAGATGATAATTCAATAATTTTCTTTCAATAGATTTAATAATCAGCGCTTCAACATGATTTTTATCAAATTTAGTCAACTCAACCAAAAAAACTTCACCATCATATGTATTGACTATGACTTGTTGGCCAGGCTTGAAACGCATGACATTTTTGATATGATGAAAATCACCATCTGAAATGCTTACAATCTCTTTATTAATTTGTTTTTTATCTATAAAATATCGTTGCATTAAAATCACCTATTTATTCAAAATATGAACCATATCAATCATATCATAAATTCAATAAATCTTAAAATAAAAGGCCAATTTTTTATTGGCCTTTATAAATTATGAAACTTGTTTATTCATTTGTAAGGTTCTAGCTTTTTTTCCATCTCTTAATGTAATAACGGTTGTATCTGTATATTTTTGTAATATTTCCATTTTTTGAGGTGGTGTCGATAACATAATTTGAACTGGTAATTTTTGGATAAATTTCATCATTGCTTTAATTCTTGAAGAGTCCATTTTATCAAACACTTCATCAAACAAAATGAGTCCGATACTCTCTTGATTAACTTTTCTAGAAGCTTGATCAAACACACGTACAAATGATGCTAAAGTCGCAACATAAAATGGTACTTGAGTTTCTCCACCAGATTTTTCTTTAAATACTTTCGAATAATTAATTTTATCGCCTGCAGTATTTGTAATCAGAATATCATAATCCATGTATGTCCGGTAATCAGTGAATTTATTGACACTTCCTCTAGAGTTTAAATCTTCAGAAGCTAAGTTAATGAATAGTTCTTCTAATTGTCTTTGATATTTCATTTCAAAGTCATAATTAAAGATTTCCTCACCTGATTTAATGGCCTCATCAGATAATACCATATCATAATACTCGCCATATTCCTTACTCTTAGGGAAAATAAATTCATAAGAATCTTCACCAAAACGAATATTCATTAATGTTTCATTAATTTTTTTGATTTCATCTTGTGCTGAAATAATGTAATGTCTTAATTTAGACATAAAGTCTTCTTTAAATAATTTTTCAGCCACTTCTCTGGCTTCTCTAACGCGAGACTCATACTTAACAAGTTCAGACTTAACCAATTTATTTCTTTCATCTAGATACTCGTTAATATATTGTAAACCAAATTGATAACTTAAGTTATATTTTTGAGTATAGTGTATTTGTTTACTTCTTAAAGCATCCTCTAAATTAGCAATACTACCTAATTCTTTAGTAATCTTTTCTTGATAGTTTTCAAGAATACTTTGAATGCCTTGAGATTGAACTTCTTCTTTAAAGAGCTTATCAGCTTGTTCTTTAAGAACAGGATTGTCTTCAATTTGTTTTAAGATCGTTTGACCTAATGATCTTAAGTTATCTTCAAACATTAATAAGTTTTCATGACAATTTGTTTCTTTATTATTTAATGAACCATTTTTTTCATATGCTTTTTGTCTACTCGTATTATATTGTCTAATTTCTTCTCGAATGTTTTCATATTCAACACGTAAATCTTGTAGACTTTCTTGAGGTAAATTTCTCTTCTTTTCAGCTAATGCTTTACGTTTTTCTTTAAGAGAATCTAATGAATAATAGTTCTTTAACATCGTAATAAATTGATTTAAATTAAGTTTTCTAATCAATGAATTTTCTTCCGTAACATCATTCATTTTTTGATTGATTCTTTGATGTTCTAAACTTAATTCTTTTGCTCTTTTTCTCCAGGTCTCTAACTGAGATGCTTTAGCATTCTTTCCAATAAATGGTTTATCCTTCAATTTAAATAAAGATCTAACAGTAAATGAACGATAGACCATACCACTTAAAGTAATCGCTTGTGAATAGTTTTCTAGTTCATTAACTTGGTCTACCATGATTAAGTTTCCACAAACCATATTAATATAGTTTTTAGCATCTTTATTATCTGAATCAATGATTGACGCTAATGAGTTAGGTCTAAATTGATTAAATTGTTGAATCTTCTTGGTGTTAACTAAACCGACACCGTATATTTGTAAAGAATCTTTAATTTGATTATAGACACTTAAAGCTAAATCAAAATATCTTGGCTCTACAATTAAATTAAAACGTTGTCTACCTAAATAATCTTCGATTGTATCTTGCCATTTAGGGTCGACGACTTCTAGAAGTTCACAGAGTACATGGACGTTTATATCAACATTGTATTGTTGTTTAACACCATCAATAATACTTGATTGTAACCTTACAATCATTGGATCGTATTTAAGTTTATTGTTCTCTAATCCTTTTAAGGTTTGATAGACATCATTGATTTCATTAACGACTTCTTGTTTAACATGTTGAAGCTTTCCAAACTCAGATTGATTTGCATCAACAATAACATCTAACTCTTTTTCCATTTGGATTAACTTAAGTTTTGTGCCTTCATAATTACTATCATCAATATTCACAAAATCAATTTTTGATAATTGTTTGTATGTTTTTTGATCATATTCACCATTTAAATCTTCAATAATTTCTTTCATTGTTTTTGCTTTATTTGCAGCATATTGACGCATTTCTGATTGTTCATTTATCTTCTTAGTTAAATCATTCATTTCTTTATCATATATTTCAGATGCTTTGAATACATCATTATTCGAAAGCATTGAATATACTTCTTTAGATCTTTCATCTAGAATATCCAATTGGTCCGATAATTCTTGAATCAATTGATTGTTTTGTTCTTTATCTAAAATGACTTTTTCTAGTTTTTGATTTTCTTTATTAATACGATCTTTAATAGATTCTATCTCAAGTAATTTTAAGAAATACTCATAAAATTCTTTTTGTGATATATTATCCTGTATTTCTTCGTAAGTTTTAGCGATATCATCTAAATCATTTACTTTCTCTTTAATAATTTTGAGTGTTGCCTCTAAATCTTTATAAGCACGAATAGATTCTTTGATGGATTCAACATCCAATACTCTTTCTTCAAGTAAGTATTTATATATGAATTCCTTAACATCAGAAATCGGTTTAAAAGCTAAAGCTTTTGGTAATAATGTAAAATAGTTTTCGTTAATTGAACCAAATCTTTTTCTAAAAGCAGCTTTTGCTTCTCTTCTTGTTAAATAGACTTTTTTAGTGATTTTGTTTTTCTTAAAATTGAGTGTTGTTAAAATAATACCTTCATCATCAACAAACAATTCTTCATTGATTTGGCCTTGGCATTCATAGAATATTACTTTAGGCGGGATAATTTCTCCAACGATATCAATCACAGTACCAACTGTAAAGTAATCATCTTTGACTTCATCATAAAACTCTAAAGCAACATGACCAGTCGTATCTCCAGCACGTAAATATTCTTGATTATCAATACCTAATTTACATTTAACATAGCCCCTTAAATCACGTTTACTCTTATCATTAGCAGCTAGATTAAAGATTTGATCTCCTGCAGTTAAAACAAAGGCTATCGCATCGACTATGGTTGATTTACCAGTAGCGTTTTGTCCTGTAATTAATGTATTGTTTTTAATATTAATACTTTCATTAGCAAAATAATGCCAATTAATCAATCTAATTTTCGTCAGTTTTTTCATTGTTATCACTTCCATTTTTGTTTTCTATATGATTGATTATGTTATACACATCATTAATGGTTTGTGTATTAATCGCAAGTAATACTGTTGAGTAAATAATGATTGGTGTTGATGATTTTGTTATATCGCCAAGGGTTTCGATTAAATTGTATCGTTTAAATAATCTTAGTATTTTAACTAAATCAGTTTTATTAATCTTTTTCTTTAACTCTAATGAATCATAATAATCATGGATTTCATCAACTTTAATAACAACATTATCATTGATTGATGTTCTTACTAAATGTTCATGGAATAATATTCTTAGAATTAATAAGATGATCGATTCATCTTTTTTAAGTTTTAATAAATTATTATTCTCTCTATGAATAAGTTGAACTGCGCCCATTTCTCTATCTAGCACTAATTCAAAATCCATAACATCAAAATACTCATCAAAGTATTGTTTGAAACTAATGATAAAATAATACATTTCTTTATTATCTTCTTTATCTTTTGCTAGGAAGCTATTTGATAATAATCTTAAGCATGTTCTAGCAAATAATTTTTTTTGTGTCACATTTAATTCGTTGAAATTTTCTAAAATCATTTAATTTTCCCCCTTTATAATTTCAAAATCATCAATGATAAATCGAGAATTATTAATTTTGTTATTTGCTGGGAGAATATAATAATTCATTTCATCTCCGGCATAAACCAATATATATAACAATCTTAAAATGGCTTCATCACTCATGTTATCTTTAATAATATCACTGGCTTTAATAACTGAATTTTTAATAAAGTATTCATTTAAATAACGCTCAATTACTTCCTCTGAATAGTGAACTTCAAACTCTTTATAAAACTCATCTCTTAAACTTTGATCATTGGTAAAATCTGTGTCTTCCAAGAATTGATTTTCAATATGTTTATATAATCCTCTAGGTGTATATAGTGAACTCTTTGATACTTGTTGGTAACTTGATAATGTAAATAAAGGTCTAATGACATTTAATGCTTTTATAGTTTGATTGTCTTTAATAGTCTCAGATGTATATCTTAAAATCTTAGTTAATTTTGTAATAACATTTTCATCATCTGATAATAAAAATTTAATTTTTGCGATTGTTGTATTCACGTAAATTTTATTCTTATTATCAATTTCATCAATAATATATGACACAGAGTTATATATATCAATGATATCATCTATCTTTTTGTTGACTTTCATCATCGCTATATCTTGATTGTTATGAGACTTTACTAAATGTTCTTTAGCTAAGAGTTCCATAATATATTTATCTTCTTGTATCTCTTCAAGTTTTTTTACAATAGTTGATCGATATTTATTGATATTATCACTTGTTTTTAATCTTCGATAAGCTTTATCCATCAACTCTACTTTATAGTTAACCAATAAATTAATTAAATCTTTTATCTCAGAATTATCAACAATCGTTTTAATATAAAATTTCAGTCTTGAATCAAGTTTTCTAATTTCTCTAACAAATGCTAAAGTATTTTTATAGACTTGATCTAAAACCATTGCATACTCACCAAAATCATTATTTAACAAAGAATAAGATGTATAAATATATCCTCTAAATTCATGTCCATCATCTTCAAAGTCTTCATAGAAACTATCATTAGCAATGTCCTTTAAAGCCTCTATGATGGTAATTGAATAATCTCTGAAATTAATAATTTCTTCATAATCATTATTAACATCAATATCTATCCATTCCGTTTTCTCTAAACGTCTTAAAATTTGATTTGCTCTATCTCTATTAGTCAGTTCGATGCCTTCTTCAGAATCCTCTAATTCTTCTTCTAGCGGATGAATATCTAGATAATCAGTAATGGCTTGTCTAGCTACATTTTTATCCATTCCGAGAATTGAACCTTGTTCATAAACTCTAAATAATTCTAATAAACAATTCACATAGTTTGAGCGATTTTTACCTGATAATAAATTAAAAAAGTTATTTGGTATTATATTAAATACATCCATATTCCCACATCCTTATTCATACCGTTCATATTTAAATTTTCCACTCACTAAAGTGGATAATGTATGTTCTAGTTCTATCCATTCTTTTCTAAAAGTTTTGAGTTGTTTCTTTCCAGTGTCATTCAGATGATAATAACGACGGGATATTCCTTTTTTATTCTTTTCTTTATATGTAGAAATTTTTCCCTCATTCATTAATCTTTTTAAGGCAATATATAATGTTGCTTCATTTAAATTGATATTTTGTTTGCTAACATTTTCAATGATTTTAGCAATTTCATATCCATAACTATCATATTTTTCTAAAATTGAAAGTATAAAATAATCAGTAAAACCTCTAATATGATCGCTATTTTTAGTCATTATCATCACCTCCTTAATACTTAAATTGTTTAAGTATAATCTATTTATGTATAAGTCATTTATACTTAATCTGTTTATAGTATAATACTTTTTGTAATATTTGTAAATACAAAAAGCAAAAAATATAAAAAAAATACCAGATTTCTCTGGTATTATTTTGAAAAATTAGACTTGAACTTTTCCCAAAATGAATGATTATCACTTTGTCTATCTTCTATCTTTGATAATTGCTCAAATAGTTTTCTTTGTTCTGATGAAAGTTTTCTTGGAGTAACAACATTAACAATAACATGTTGATCTCCTTTTTGCTTAGTTCTGACATTCATCATACCTTTTCCTTTTAATCTGAATTTTGAGTCAGATTGGGTTCCAGGTGGAATCTTAAGCATAACATCTCCATATGGTGTTGGCACTTTAATTTCATCACCTAATGCAGCTTGAGCGAAACTAATTGGTTGAGTGACAATTATATCATCACCTTGTCTTAAGAATACGTCCGAAGGATCAACCTTAATGAGTATGTATAAATCCCCATTAGGTCCTCCATTTTGTCCTTTATTTCCATATCCAGCTAGACGTATATGTTGATTGTTGTCAATACCCGCAGGTACTTTAACTTCAACATTTTTAGTAACTTTTTCAACGCCTTCACCTTGACAATTAGTACATTTATTTTT
>CAYWUZ010000002.1:0-27631 GCA_964461565.1 uncultured Candidatus Izemoplasmatales bacterium
CTTTTTTCTTACAATTTATTGATTTAAATAGAATTGATCAATGACTTTTAAGTAATCAACTGGTTTTCGATATCCTTGGGGAATTTCAATACCATTCATTTCAATTTCAGTTAAAGTGATTGATTTTCTAGAAGTCTTAGATCGTTTAAAATACTCGGATACATATTTTGCATCTAAAAAGAAAATACGGTCTAAGCTAGAAAAATAGATGATAATAAAGGCAATGCCTCCATGTTTAATACATTGTTCTAAATGGGTAACTTGATGCTCATGAATATTCTTAATGGGAAAAGATGTTTTATTTTTGGTTTCTTTTGCTTCAAAATCAATGTATTTTCCTTGATATAACCCATTATAATCAGTTGTTGAAGGAAGTTTATAATAGGCTTCTGTAATTTTAGCTGCAGACCTATGTAGATAATCGACCTTCACAATTTGAATTGGTATGGGTTTTTTATGAATGACCGCAATGTTGTTTGTTAAGTAAAACTCATTAGTCTGATTAATCATGTTTTCAAAGTTCATCCCACGATTAGCAGAAGAAACGATTTTTCTTTCAGTATGTTGTTTTTTATTTGGATAGTTTATCATCATAATCACCTAATTTATTTTATCATAAGTTATTAACTTTTATAAGTTAAAGTCATAATAGAAACATAATCTTTTAAAAAAGCCAAAAAATGTAGTATAATAGATATGAAATTTTTTTTAGAAAAGAGCGGATAATAATGAGTAAGATAAGATTTTTTGCCTTAGGTGGCTTAGGAGATAGTGGAAAGAACCTTTATGTTCTTGATATCAATGATAAATTAATCATTTTAGATAGTGGTTTACAACATCCTACCGGAGATTTATTAGGAGTAGATGCATTGGTTCCAGATATTTCATATTTAGAATCAAGAAAAAAAGATATCGTGGGAATATTTCTTTCTCACGCACATGATAAAAATATTGGTGCTTTGCCAAAATTATTACAAAGTTTTAAAAAACCTGTATTTGCGACTGATTACACAGCTGAAATGTCTAAAGATTTATTGAAAGAAAATCATATGAATCCAGATGACTTTGAATTTAAAACAGTCGAATTTAATAAACCAATACGATTTAAAGACTTTAAGGTTGAGTTTGTAAGAACAACACATTCTGTTCCTTTAAGTGCAGCGATTGTGATTTATACTCAAGATGGTTCCATTGTATATGCAACTGATTATTCTTTTGATCAAAATGTAGGAGAATTCTTTAAAACTGATTTTCAAAAATTAGCACGTATAGCAGATACAAATGTTTTAGCTTTTTTAGGTGAATCAGGTGGAGCAATTCACAATGGCCATTCAAGTACTGATGGTAATTTAAAGAAAACGATTCGTAATGTTCTAAAAAAAGCAAAACATCGAATTTTGGTTAATATGTATTCAACTGAAGTTTCTACCATTCAAATGGTTGTTAATGAAGCAGTGAGTGCTCATAAGAAATTAGCCATTATTGGAAGAAAAGCACAACGTTTAGTCTTTATAGCTGAACAAATGGGTTATATTCAAATTCCTGAAGAAAGTTTAGTAAATCTTAAGTTTATAGATCAAAATAACAAAAATGAGTTTGATGATGTTGTCTTTTTAGTCACTGGCGAACGCCATGAACCATTCTTTATGCTACAAAGAATGGCTAAAGGTTATGATCGATTAGTTAAATTGATTGAAACAGATACAATATTAGCCATGGCTCCTCCTGTTATTGGAACAGAAAAAATCGCAGCTAAAACATTTAATATTCTATCTGAAATAGGTTGTGATGTCGTAAAAGTTAATAAAAACTATTTATCTCAATTCCACGCTGGTAGTGAAGACATAAAATTAATGTATGCTTTATTAAAGCCTAAATATATTATTCCGATAAATGGTGAATATAGAATGTTACATGCTCAAGTCAATGTAGCTAAAGAATACGGATACGCCGATGAATCTATTCTGTTATTAGATAATGGAGAAGTGATTACCTTTACTGATGGTGTTATTGAAAAGCATCATGATATGGTTGATAATGGAACAGTGATGGTTGATGGTAATTTTGAAACTGATTTAAATTCAATTGTGTTAAAAGAAAGAGAATTGTTATCTCAAGATGGATTCTTAATTATTACAGCCAATGTTGATGCACAAGAAAAAATTATGTTAAACAAACCCGAAGTTGTATCTAGAGGGTATCTGTTTATGAAGGATAATGAAGAAATCATCAGACAAATAGAAATCATTTATGAGTTAGAAACAAGAAAACAGTTTTCTAAAAAGAAAATTGATTGGAAAGATTATAAAGATAGCTTAAGACATCAAATTGAACGCTATTTAATACAAACTACAAAAAGGAAACCTATTATTATCCCAGTGATTATTGATACATCAAAAGATCATATTTGCCGAATTATTTAAATTAAAAAGATGGATTTCCATCTTTTTTTTTGTGAAATTAGGATTATTTATCTCATTCATCATGATATAATTGATTTGGAAGGTGATAATATGATTAAACAGTTAACAAAAAACGTCTATTTAATAACTAAAGGTAATCTAAATTTGAAGATTAATTCATTATCTTACTTGATAATTTCGGGAGAAGAGGCTGTCTTAATCGAACCAGGTTCTTTAATTGATTTTGATGATATCTACAAAGATATTCTATCGATTATTGATCCTCAATTAATCAAGTATATTATTATTACTCATCCAGATCCGGATTTAACATCTTCTTTACCTTTATTTGAAAAAAAATTAGGTGATTTTAAGATTGTGACTGAATGGAGAACGAAAGAAATCATTCAGTTTTATGGTTTAAGGTCAGAAATGTACTTAATTAAAGAAAATGACTATCAAATCAGATTAAAATCAGGTAGATTATTTAGATTTATAATGACACCTTTTTTACACCACTCTGGTTCTTTCATTACTTATGACCAAACAGATAGAATATTATTCTCAGGAGATTTATTTGGTGGTATTTCTTCCTCTAATCATTTATTTGCGGATATTGATTATGTAGAATCAATGTCAATATTCCATGAAAACTATATGCCAAGTAGTGATTTTCTTCGACCAATTATGAAAGACTTGTTAGATTATGATATTTCTTTGATCTGCCCTCAACACGGCAAAGTCATTAAAGATGATTTTGTAAGAAAAAGTATTGTCTATTTATATCATTTAGATTTTTATAATACACCAAAAAAAATCTATAACGTCTCAGCTGACCCAGATAAAATAGATTTTAAATCTCATTTAATTCAGGTTTTAATTAGATTAAATCAATTATATCCTAAAGAACTCATAGAAAATACATTTATAGACTCATCAATAAAGGTATTGTGGAATCCAATTGATTTAGAAACAAATTTAACTGGTTATTCTTTATGGAATAGATTTTTTGATGTTGTTTACTCAAAAAAAGGTGATAAGTGGTTAAATGCTTTAGAAACCTTAGTAAATCGAGTTTCAATGACTTACCGGATATCAAAGCCACAAATTTATGATTTAAGAACTAGAAAATTAGAAGAACAAAACAATGAAATGACAAAGAAGTACTCTAATCTAGAAACATCTTTAAATTTAATGAATGATCAAATCTCTAAAACTAAAGATCAGTTAATGCGTTGTCCAGTAACTGGTTTATATAACAAAGAAATGGCTAGTATCTATTTACAAGAACATATTGATCAAGATAACGGATATCTATTTAGTATCAATATTGATCAAATCATTGACATTAACCGTGAGTTTTCAACAAAACAAGGTGATGATACAATGAATATATTTAAATACATTATCAATAATCAACTTGAAGAAGATGAACTCTTCTTTAGAGGGTCAGGTTCTAGTTTTTTATTACTCAAACAAAAGTCAAATGATAAGTTAATTGAGAAAAGAGCAGAAACTATTAGAAATTTAGTCGCAAAAAGTGACCAGTTTATAGAACCGATTTCTGTTTCAATGGGAATTGTTAAATTAAAAATAGAAAACATGGTTCACCCTGTTCAACAAACCAATGATTGGTTCTATCAAGTTGAAGCAAAATTAAATTTAGCTAAAAATATGGGACCAGGGTCTATTGTGTTCAAAAATGTTGAAAAAGCAGTCATCTATAACAACAATATCTTACTTGTGGATGAGGAACAAATTAATATTAATTTAATTACTCGTTATCTAGAAGATCATAGTTTCAGAGTTTATCAAGCAAGAAATCCTATTGATGCTTTAATGATACTAGATAAATTCAAAATTGATTTTATTATTTCTGAAATTAATCTATCAAAGCTTGATGGTTTTTCCTTGAAAAAGTCTGTTAATGATAACCCCAAACTTGCAAATATTCCATTTATTTTTCTGTCTCATATGAAAAACGAAATTCTCATTGATCGAGCCAACCGTTTAAAAGTAGACTATTTTATTAAAAAACCATTCTATATGACTGAGTTATTAGGACTTATTGAGAGGTCTATCAGATGATTGAGTTACTGAAAATTATTTATGTGATTTCTATAATAATTATAGTTATTATTGTTTTATTAATTTTAATTCAAAAATCTAGGCATGTTCGATTGGTCGAATCTGAACCTAAAGTAAGAAGTTATGTATTTAATGTTATAGAAGATTATCAAACACAACCAATGAATTTTTCACAGAAAAGATTATTTAAAAGTTTTAAAGAGATTGAACAACAACTTGTTTTAAGTGAGGAATCAAAAAAGTTATTAATACAGAACTTATTTACACCAAAGTATATGAATGCTTTAAGAAAGAGAACAAGAAGTAAATTTAAGCTTAAAAGATTGTTTGCAGCTCATCAACTATCTCGTATTTTGAATGACTGTGATTTCTTAACATCGATGATTGAAAAAGAAAAGAATCATCCTATTCTCTTTTATTTATTCTATTTTTCAATCGAACATATGAATCAAAGAATTTATGATTGTGTTATGACTAAAGTCAAGGGTATGAACAGTATCTTACTTGATCGTTTTTCAGTATTAATCGCCAATCATTATGATGTTTTAAAGCCCTATATCATCCAATATAGCGCTTCAACAGTCTACGAACACTTATTTATCCAAGTGATGGTCGCAAGAAAACAATTATCATATAATCTTCCTGAGAGTATTTTTAAAGATATAATGCTATTGTTTAAAAAAGATAGTTATACTGGAAAAGAATTAAAACTCATGATTATATTTCTTGATTATTTGAAACTCATTAATCATCATTTTCTTTTTGATGACGCAGTCTTATTTCATCCTTCAATTGATATCAAGAAATATGCATATATTGCATATGCAAACACTAAACAATGGACTTATGTCGAGAAATTATTCTCTCTATTATCAGATAGCCAGATTGAAAATCAGTTAATTATTGAGGCCTTATCAAACATAAGTTCTGATATTCAAATATTAAATAAGTTATTTTATTATAGTGACAAACTTGAAAGAAGCGTTGAAAGAAAAGCTCTAGCTAAAATTATTTCTGAGAAAATCGATTATATCTTGCTAAAATTGAAAACTTCTGAAGAAGATAGAGTCATGAAGAACTTTGATTTGATTCTTGAATTTAATTATTTGTCAGGTTTAATCGCTTTCATTAATCAAAATAATGATATTCAAATAGAAACCATAATTTTTGATAAATTAAGTAAATCATTTAAAGATTATCCTCAAAATAAAAATGAAATATTGATATATGTGAAAGCAGATATCTTAAGTAAATATGGCTATGAATCTCTATCACCAACCAGAGAAAAGAAAGAAACACAACCACCTGAACTATCTAAAATAATTTGGTTGTTTATTATGTTTTTTGTAGCTATAAGTTTTTATCCTTTACTGTCTTTAGTAATCCAGATCAATGATATGACTAATATTTCATTTTCTGCTATCTTAAAGAACTTTGTATTAGATACAAATAGAAATTTAATCTATTACTTTGTTATGGCTAACATTATCTATTTTGTTTTATTAGTTGTATCATTAAGAGGTAGCTATAAACAAAATGAGTTGTGGTTTATGAAATCTTTGCCTTTATTGTATGAAGATGAACTCTTACCTGCCATTTCGATTATAGCTCCAGCTTATAATGAAGAAGTCAATATTATTACAAGTATTCGGTCTTTACTTAACTTAAAATATCCGAAATATGAAGTGATTGTTGTTAATGATGGATCAAAAGACGCTACACTGGATGTTTTAATTAAACATTTTAAATTAAAAAGATATCATCCATTCTTTTTAACTGCTTTAAAGACAAAAACGGTTCAAGGTATATATAAAAACTCTGATTATCCAAATTTAATTGTTGTTAATAAAGCAAATGGTGGTAAGGCTGATGCTTTAAATGTGGGTATTAACGTCGCTAATTATCCATATATCTGTGGTATTGACGCTGATAGTGTTTTAGAACAAGATGCTTTATTACGGTTAATGTCTTCAAGTTTGGATTATAAAGATAGACCTGTTGCCTTAGGTGGTAATATTGTTCCTGCAAACGGATGTAAGATTGATCATGGATATATTGAAGAAAAGCATTTACCTAAAGAGCCTTTAACAAGATTTCAAGCCATAGAATATGTTCGTGCATTCACGACTGGAAGAATTGGCTGGAGTGAAGCGAAAAGCTTATTAATCATTTCTGGGGCATTTGGATTATTTTATAAAAAAGATATTATTAAAATAGGTGGTTATATCACTAGCTCTGGTGACTTAAAGAAAGATAGTGTTGGTGAAGATATGGAACTTGTTGTTCGCTTAACTTACCAACGAATGAAAGAAAAGAAGAAGCAATATATTGGTTATGTTTATCATGCCAATTGTTATACTGAATTACCAAGTGATATGCATACCTTATTAAAACAAAGAAATCGTTGGCATCGAGGCTTATTAGATATTTTAAGTTATCATAGACAGCTCTTCTTAAATCCAAGATATAAACAAATTGGCTTACTAGCAACACCTTATTTCTATATTTTTGAAGTTTTAGGACCATTTTTTGAATGGATTGGATATTTAATGCTTGTCTTGAGTTTTATCTTTGGCTATTTATCTTCAACAATTGTTTTAGCAATTTTTGGTGTATCAATTATCTTAGGAATGATTATTTCATTATTCTCAGTATTAATTCAAGAATCACAATCAGAATATATGAGTAAAAAAGATTTAGTGTCATTAATGTTGTTTGCTGTACTAGAAAACTTTGGATACCGACAAATATTATCCCTTCATCGAGTATATTCATTTTTTACTGCTATGTTTGAAAAAGGACATTGGGGAGAACAAAAACGCAAAGGTATCTAAATCTTTATGAGTTAATAAACATTTAAATAGTAGATAGAGCCGACAATAACGGCTTTATCTACTATTTTTATATTTTTTTTTACATTTTTCTAAAAAAACTTTATTCATAAAAGAATAATTGTAAAAAATTTTATTTAACCAAGAATTTTCTTGGTTTAAAACTAATTATTTAGCAGTATAATGAAATTGATTTAAAAATTTTTATAATCTGGAGGCAATATATGAAAAAACTGCTTTATCTTTGTTTTTTAATGATGCTGACGCTATTACTAACAGGTTGTGATGGGTTGCCAGGTATTACTGATTTATCTGGTAACACAATTGATACTGGGACAAGTATTCAAACCACAGTAGAGGTTACGGATATTGAAACCACAGAAAGTATAGATGAGGTAAATCAAACAATTTATCAAATCTATGAATTGGCTGTTTCATCAAGTGCGTTTACTGGCACCTATGAGGATTGGTTAGAAACAGTTAGAGGTCCTATTGGATTGCCTGGTGAAGATGGCAAAGAAGTTCTATTACAAGTTTCTGAAGGCTATATTCAATGGCAACACTTAGGTGATACTGAATGGGTAAATTTAGTTTCTATTATTGATTTAACAGGAACTGACGGAAGAGAAGTCACTTTCCAAGTTTTTGAAGGCTATATTCAATGGCAATATGTCGGAGATACAACATGGACTAATTTATTGGAATTGACTTTATTAGCTGGGGCTGATGGACTTGATGGTGCAAATGGAAAAGAAGTTACTTTCCAAGTCGCTGATGGTTTTATCCAGTGGCAATACATTGGAGATACAACTTGGATTAATCTTATCAATTTAGACACATTAACTGGCGATGCAGGCACTAATGGAAAAGAAGTTGCTTTCCAAGTTGCAGATGGTTTTATTCAATGGCAGTATGTTGGTGAAGAAACTTGGCATAATTTAATTGATTTATTAACTCTTGCTGGTTCAAATGGTCAAGATGGCTTATCTGCCTATGAAATTTATTTACTTAACAACCCTAATTATGAGGGAGATGAAGTTCAATGGTTAAATGATTTAATCAATGGAACACTTCCGAATAATGATACCTATACCATTTCTTTTGAATCGAATGGTGGGACTGAGTTTTCTTCATTGATTGATGTTATTCATGGATCAATCGTTGATTTACCAATGCCTGAAAGAGAAGGATATACTTTCTCAGGTTGGTTTTTAGGAAATGGTATTAATGATATGCAATTTTTTAATACATCTAAAGTAACATCTGATTTATTCTTGTATGCAAGATGGCAAATTTCTACATATATTGTACAATTTGTTGACTATGATGGTCTTATTTTAAATACTCAAGAAGTCAAACATGGTTTTAGCGCTGTTCCTCCTGTGAATCCTTATCGAAAAGGCTTTGTTTTTACTGGTTGGGATTTAGATTATTCTTATATTACTAATGATTTAGTAATCACTGCCGTTTATGGTGAAGGTTCTTATATATTAACCTTTGATACAAGTGGTGGTGGACTGATTGATTCTATTTATACTGATTATGGTATAGAAATAGATTTACCAATACCTTTAAGAGAAGGTTATCAGTTTGTTGGTTGGTACGATAATCCTGAATATACCGGTACACCTGTAAACGTTCATGATTATAGCGCTACTGAAAGTATTACTTTATATGCTAAATGGTCTTTAAATAGCACGGAAGGAGACTCTTTCGATTCTAGTATAAACATTGGACTTAATTCACTAACAAACGTTAATATTTTAACTGAAGGATTATATGTATATTATTCATTTACACCGATAGAAAATGGAAATTATATAATTCAATCCTATGGTGAGTTTGATACGATTGGCTTTATCTATAATCAAGATTATGACATTATATATGAAAATGATGATTTTATTGATCAAAATTTCTTGATTAATGGTTACTTAGAAGCTGGCATGACTTATTATATTGTTGTTGCTTTATATGATGCATTAGAGATTGGCAATTTTACTATAGAAGTATCAAGAGACAACTATACTGAAACTGAGTTGGATATTCTTTGGCAAAATGCTCATTATTTATTTAATGAAGTTTGGAGTGACTATTTAGATGAATTCAGTTTTAATATTGAAATAGTCGAAACTGAAATCAATGGTATTCCAATTAAAGCTTTAACATTACAAAATGAGTTTTTAGCAGTAGAAGCACCAGAAGTATCACTAGAAGCAATACTTACATATCTTAATGGTACTGAAATAGGAATGATGAGTTCTTATGAAATAATACCTGAAACAAATATTATTGTTTCAAATGTATTTTCTATGAATCACATCTTATTATTTGATGTTGTTAATGATGAAGGCATCTATTATTCCGCTGATTTAACAACACTCATTCGTTACTCAAGTAATTATGAAGTGTTTGAAATTCCTGAATATGTGACACATATTGGTAGTTTAGCATTCTTTGATAATGATTGGTTAGTCTCTGTTTATATTCCTTTAACTGTTACTGATATAGAATTTGGAGCATTTATGAATGCATTTTCTACGCCAAGTTATACTATTTACACTGAATATACCGAATTACCTATTGGTTGGAGTGAATATGCCTTTAATAATGTTTTAGATATTGTTTGGAATAGCACACTTGAGTTAACTATTTATAGTTTTGAATCAAATGGTGGGTCACTTGTTTCTATCATTGAAACAACAATTCTTGATTATGTGGAACCACCAACTAAAGAAGGTTATATTTTTGCAGGATGGTATGATAATGCTTTGTTAGAAGGAAACCCAATTGTATTTCCATATCATAGTGTAGAAGATATCACACTTTATGCTAAGTGGATTGACCCTAACTTTGAAGGACAAAGCTTTGAAACAGCTATAAATATAGTCAAAGATACATTAACACCTGTGAATGTTTATATTGAAGGTGGCGTTATGTATTATGTCTTTGTTCCAGAAACAACAGGTTTATACAGGATATACTCACTAGGAGAATATGATACTGTTGGATATTTATATGATTCAAATTTTATGATGATTGATCAAAATGATGACTCTTTTGATTTGAATTTCTTTATAAACTATGAATTAGAGGCTGGTTTAACGTATTACATTGCTACTCATTTATATAGTGATTCTTATATAGGAAATTATCACATTGAAGTATCTGAAGCATCAAATACACAGTTAGATCTTATTTGGGAAACAAATAAGGATTTATTCTTTGATATTTGGGGAGATTCTTCCGAATTGACTGCTTCAACAATAGAAACTGAATTATTGTATTTCTATGATGTTCCTGCAAAAGCATTGCTTTTAAACGGGCTCATTCTTGCGATTGAAGTAGATGATTTATTTATCTATGATGTTTTAGAAGAATTACAAGCAAATTATGATTTTATGATTAATTATAGAATTTTAGAGGGCACCAATATTATTGTTTCAGATTTATTCTCTTTTGATTTAATATTACTTGGTGATGTTACACAAGCCAATGATCACTATTTCTCCACAGATATGAGCACACTAATTAGATATATTGGTATAGCTAATGATTACATCGTTATCGAATCTATTAGTAAAATAGGTAGTTTTGCTTTTGTCGATAGATTACTTATGAATACCATTCAGATTCCAAATACAGTCCAAGAAATTGGATATGGTGCTTTTATGTATGAAGAGGGCATGAGTAATCTTGTCGTATATACTGATTACTATACATGGCCTGATGGATGGAGTGACTTTGCATTTAGTCCTGATATAATGATTGTTTGGTATAATTTCGTTGATGATAGTACTGAAATATTGGTGGATACAATGACTAGTTCAAACATTACTGAGGAGTCAAGGTTTGTTTATTACCATTTTAATCCTCTGGTTTCAGGATATTATGATATTTACTCTATTGGTGAGTTTGATACAATCGCTTATCTATACGATGATACACTCTCAGAAATAGCGTTCAGTGATGACTATATTGATGGTAATTTCTTATTAAGTCAATACCTAGAAACTGGCCATACATATTATATCGCTGTTAGTTTTTATGATGAATTAGAAGTAGGTATGTTTGATATATATATCGTAGCTAATAACTATGTTGAAACAGAATTAGATATTCTTTGGCAAAATAATAATGGACTTTTCTATGATATTTGGGGCGATTTCGTCAATTTAAGTGGTTTTGCCATTGATATAGTTCAGACAGATTATTATGAATACTCTGTTAAAGCGATTGTTTTTGATGATATGATGATGGCTTTAGAGGTTAATCCAGAAGAACTTGATGATATCCTCAGTGCTTTAAACGATGATTTTGGTTTTGTAACTCAATATACACAAATTGAAAATACCAATATCCTTGTTAATAAACTCTTGTCTTTTGATTTAATTATTCAATCAAACATTGTTAATGATAATGGAAATTACTTCTCATCAGATATGACAAGATTGGTTAAATTTAGTGACGAATTCAAGTATTATCAAATCAGTGATACTGTAACGTCTATTGGTAATTTTGCTTTTTCTATGAATGTAAATATGGATATGGTTTATATTCCTATTTCAGTCGTTGAAATTGATTATGCAGCATTTATTTCATATTTTATTGAGCAATCCTTATTGATTATAACTGAACATGATGCTGCACCAGGATCTTGGCAAGAATCAGCGTTTGATATAGATCAAGTCATTATTTGGTCTGCTAGTTCAGCTTCAATCACTTATTCTTTTGAAACAAATGGTGGTTCAGTGATTGATCCATATGAAGGTTTCGTATTAGTCGAAACCGCAATACCTTTTAAAGAAGGTTATACTTTCCTTGGTTGGTATGACAACATTAATTTAGAGGGTTCACCAATAGAATTACCATATTACAGTGAAGAAAATATCACACTTTATGCCAAATGGTTCGATGGTGTCGTCAGTGGTGATAGTTTTGAAACTGCCTTTATTATGATGGGTGAAATGACGCCTCACCCTGTTGGAATTAACAGTGCAGATCAATTGGTCTATTTCCAATTCACGCCTGAATTAAGTGGATATTATTCTTTCTATTCGATGGGAACAGCTTCTACATTTGCTTTCTTGTATAATTCTGCTTATGAATTATTAGAAGCTGAAGCTGGGTCATTTGATAATAATTTCCATCTGCATTATTACTTAAATGCAGGTGAAACATATTATTTAACAACAGGTGTTTACGATTTTGTTGAAATGGAAATTTATCAAATCCAATATGTTTACCACGAATCTATAGAATCTAATTTAGATATTTTATGGTATAATAACGAACCATTTTTCAATGAAATATGGGGTGATGTCATCGATAATGAGTTGTATGAACCAATGATCTCTACGACATTTATCAATGATGTCGAAGTAAAAGCTTTATTAATCAATAATGTTGCGGTTGCTTTAGAGTTCACTGAAGAAAACATTGCCTTATTGCCTACTGTTTTAGCAATGAATAGTGCTATAGCACCTTTATATTTTGAACAAATTCCTGGAACAAACATTCTCGTATTAAGTTACTTATCAATTAATCACTTATTTCTAAATAATATTATCTATTATGAAGGAAATTATTATACTCAAGATATGAAGACCTTAATTAAGTACTTAAGTTTTGATACAGTCTTTGTAGTTCCAGAAACAGTCACTTCCATTGTCAGCTATGCTTTTTCAGCCAGTCATTGGTTAGAAGCCATTTATTTGCCTGATACAGTTGTTAATTTGGAAACGAATTCTATTCATAGTTTTGTCGGCTTTGAAGGGTTAACCGTTTACACAGAATTAACTGAGGCACCAGTAACTTGGCAATCTGATGCCATTGATTATTATACGACAGTCGTATTCAATGCCAGTGGATCATCTGTAATTTATAGTTTTGAAACAAATGGTGGATCGATGATTGATAGTTATAGTGGTGTTATTTTAGAAGGCGTAGAAACACCTGTTAAAGAGGGATATAAATTTATAGGCTGGTATGATAATGAATTGTTAGAAGGTTTACCGATTGAATTGCCTTATTATAGTGATGTCAATGTCACTTTATACGCAGAATGGATTGAAATTGATTTTAACGGTGTTTCGTTCAGTTCAGCTATCCCATTAACCTTAGAGACATTAGAAACTGTCAATATTACAATAGTAGGAGAAGAAAAGTATTATCAATTTACACCTGAAGTAAGCGGAATGTATATTTTTGAATCTTTTGGTGATTTTGATACTTATGGTGAATTGTATATGTTCTTTGATGGCTCACCTGTCTTGTTATCTCATAATGATGATTATTTTAATACAAGTAATTTTATGATCAGTTATGATTTAATCGCTGGGGAAACATATTATCTCGTGACATATTTCTTTGATGAATATGATTATGGAATGTTTGACATTCATGTGAGATTTGCGCCAGTTGTTGAATCAGATTTAGACAGGTTATGGAATACCAATGATGTTTTATTTAATGATGTTTGGAATAGTTCATTAGAATTACAATATGGAGATATCGAAATATCTATGACAAATATTGATGGTTATTTAGTTAAGGTATTGACTATTTATGGTACTATAATGGCTTTAGAGTGTGATTCTGCAGATATTTTATACTTTGACAATTATTTAAATAATACATACACTGTTAATGAAATATTTACCCAAATTGAAGGCACTAATGTTTTTGCGACCAATTTACTTTCATTAGACTTAATCCTTCAAGGATTAATTACTGTCAATGGTGGTATTTATTATTCAACTGATATGACAGAATTAGTGAAGTATACAACAGATGGATTTACTGAATCATATATTATACCGGATAATATCACTAGAATTAGACATATGGCGTTTTTTAATACACCAGGACTCTATGAAATATACATTCCAATTGAAGTTGCCACAATTGATTATGGTGGATTCTTGTTTGGTGGTATCAATGATACTATTTATCTATATACTGAACATACAGAATGGCCAATCGGTTGGCATGAATTTGCATTTGACTATAATGTTGATATTACATGGGCTCCAAATTTAGATGCTATTCCAATTCTTGTTAATACTGAAACTGTTGTTGAAATCACCATGGGTGGAGAAGAAGTCTTATTTATCTTTATTCCAGAAACCACTGGAACATATTCTATATTCTCAACTGGTGACTTAGATCCAATGGGTTATCTATATGATGTATCTTTTATGTATTTAACAGATAATGATGATAATGAACTCGGTTTTAATTTTGAAATAGTCTATACGCTTGAAGCAGGCGAAACATACTATATTTCAACGGGTTTCTTTGATTTAAGCGAGACTGGAACTTACAGTATATATGTTGAATTACATGAAATAATCACCTAAAATAGACCTAATTATAAAAACGAGTCCAAATTTTGGACTCGTTTACTTTATATTTTTGATGATTTTTTCGTTTTTCTCATACTCTTCTGCGTAAGCTTTCTCTATTTTAGTGTGTGTTTGAGGATGATAATAGACTTTGCCTTGTAATTCCTTTGGTAGATAATCTTGATTGACGATATGATTAGGGTAATCATGGGCATATTTATAGTCTTTTGCATTATCATATGTAGGATTATTGATTAAATGAGATGGAACTTGATATGTTTTACCTGAATTTACATCTTGAATTGCCTCATTAACTGCTAAATGGGCAGCGTTTGACTTAGGTGATATGCACATATCTATTGTTATCGCCGCTAAAGCGTTAATTGCTTCAGGAAAACCGATGCTTTCAGCTATCTCACAAGCAGCATTTACTTTCACACCCATCATTGGGTTCGCTAATCCAATATCTTCATAAACGATGGCTTTAATACGTCTAACTAATGATTTTAAGTCACCTGATTCAACTAATCTTGCTAAATAGTGCAATGCCGCGTTAACATCACTGCCTCTAACTGACTTATGAAAGGCACTTAAGACATCGTAGTAGTCATCACCTGTTTTAAATGCAGATATCTGAGCTTGCGGTAAATATTTATTTAATGCTTCCATATCAATATGTTGTTTATCAGATGCATTGATCACAAGTTCAAGCATATTAATGGCTGATCTGACCTCATTATTCGCCGCTACAGCTATTTTTACGAATACATCCTCATCTATAGCTATATTTGAATTAAAAACGCTTAAATCAAGTGTTTTTAGGTAATTTTCAATGTCTTTTGTGGATGGTTTAGTTAGTTTATAGATTGAAACTCGGCTTCTAATCGCTGGATTAACCGCTATATATGGGTTTTCAGTTGTTAAACCAATCATGACGATGATTCCTTTTTCGACATAAGGGAGTAAATAATCCTGAATATCACGGTTCATACGGTGTATTTCATCAATAAACAATAATGTATGGTCGTAATTCTTAGCTGAATCAATAATATCTTTTAAAGCTTTCTTATTGTCAGTAGAAGCATTAAAATTAAAGTGATTCAATGGGTAATAACTCGCTATAATCTTAGCTATAGTGGTTTTTCCAACACCAGTCGGTCCATAAAGAATTAATGATGAAATTTTATCTTTTTTAATTAAATTTTTTAATACATTGATTAATTTATCGTTACCAATGACTTCTTCAAAAGTTTTAGGCCTTAATTTATCAGCTAATGGTTGACTCATAATGACCTCCTTTACCTATTTTATTATATCATAACTTGGCAAATTGATAAATTAATCATATAATAGATGTAATAGTTTAATATTTATAGAAACTTTAACAAAAATATAATAAATTACTAAAAATGGAGGCAAAATGAGACGATATATTGCAAATTACCATACGCATTGTGACTTATGTAAGCATGCGACAGGTAAAATAGAGGATTATGTTATTAAAGCGATAGAAAATGGCTTTCAAGCGATTGGTATCTCAGACCACGCGCCATTAGACTTCTTACAAGAAAGATCAGTACGAATGGAAATGAAAGAATATCCTGAGTATATTCGACAGTTAAAACAGGCTATTGTTCACTATCTAGAGTATATATTAATCTATAGGGCGCTAGAAATAGAGTATTTTGATCATTTACATAGTCATTATCAAGAATTACTGGAGCATTTAGATTACTTAATATTAGGGCAACATTACATTGAAATTGATGATAAGCTATTAAGTGTCTATCGAATTAAGACTATTGAAGAGATGAGTTTATATAAAGATACGGTTATAAAAGCAATGAATTCAGGCTATTTTACTATATTAGCTCATCCAGACATCTTTTTAATCAATCAAGGTGAACTTACTGAAGAGATTAAGGATATCTGTAGAGAAATCATTCAAGCTGCTAAAGATACTAATACAATACTCGAATTGAATGCGAATGGTTTTAGAAAGAAGAAACATGAAGTCAATGGTCAGTTTTATATGCAATACCCAAGAATAGAGTTTTGGGAAATTGTTAAAGAGTTGAATCCAAGAGTTATGATTAACGCTGATGCACACCATCCAGATCAACTGGTTGATGAAGCAATAGATCTAGCCTATGAAATGGCAAGACATCTCTCGTTAGAAGTAGAAGAAGAATTAGTTTTAGACTAATTCTTTTTTTTATGCCGAATTTCGCTTCTAAGAGATTTAAATAAGTAAACCTAGGTATTGACCCATCCCGGCCTAAAAAAAATAAACCAGCGTCAAATTTTCACAAAAAAAGTCATCAAGAACGATATCCATCTACATAGGCAAAAGAATATAGTCATAGAGGTCATTTGAGTATCATTAGATAGAAAGAAAAGAAGCCAGAACACAGGATAAATACGTTATTTATTTCAAAAGATATCAATACGTGGACAATTCCACTATTTTATTTAAGTCTATATTTGTTCCTATAATGTATATTATGTTAACTTAATTGTATTATCTAACTTTGGCGGTGCGTTTATATTATGTTGATAATGTTAAAATACTGTTACTGGTTTTCTTTGTAAATATGGGCCTTTAAAATTCTGATTGTAAAAATGCCTTTAAAAATTAACCGACAATTGACATTAAACTTCATTTTGATGATTTCAATTTGTAAGAGGTATGTTATAATACTCTTGTATACGAGGTGAACTAATGAAGAAACTTTACATGATTTTTACTGGTGGAACGATTTCGATGAAGATTGATAACGTATCTCACTCTGTTAAACCGGCTTTGTCTGCTAAAGAAATAATGAAAAATTTTATCGGACCAGAGCTTACCAAAGGGACTGAGGTCATTGAATTTTCTGAAATTCCGTCTCCATCAATGTCTCCTGAAATGATGCTTGAGATTTCAAGAATCATCAAAAAAATCATCGCTGACGATGATCCGATTGGATTTATAGTGATTCATGGTACCGATACTTTAGAGGAAACTGCATTTTTCTTAGATACAGCTATTGAAACTGATTTACCGATTGTTGTGACTGGTTCTATGAAAAGTTCTTCAGACTTAGGTTTTGATGGTGTGAATAACCTTGTTTCATCTATTTTAGTCGCTCGAGCACCTAATTCTAGAGGTCGTGGAGTTTTAGTAGTGATGAATGATCAGATTAACGCAGCGTCTGAAGTTACTAAAAGCAATACTTTATCTTTAGATACCTTTAAATCGCTTGATTATGGCCCTCTAGGGATCGTTGACAATAAAGAGGTCTTATACCATAGATTAGTCACAATCGTGCGAAATAAGCTGGATATTGACGATTTAGTAGGCCATGTTTACTTAATTAAAGCTTCTGCTGGTGAAGATTCACTTGTTTTAAACTTTTTAATTGACCAAGGCGCGAATGGTTTTGTTATTGAAGCTTTAGGCCGTGGGAATGTTCCACCTAAGATGATTGAGGGTATACAACGGGCTATTGACCATCAAATACCTGTGATTATTGCTTCTAGATGTCCAAGTGGTCGTACTTTAGATAGTTATGGCTATGTTGGTGGTGGTAAATATCTTACTGATATGGGTTGTATTATGTCTACTTCATTAAATGGACAAAAAGCTAGAATCTTATTGATGTTGGCTTTATCTAAATCAAAAGACTATGATTTTTTAAAGAATTTGTTTACTATATAAAAAAAACACCTATTTTTCAGGTGTTTTTTCTTCTTTTTGTTCCTCATTATTTTTAAGTAAACTATTTAAGTCATTTGTTTCACTCTGATATTTTTTGGATGCTACATAGAGTGCTATACTATATATGACACCAACGATAACAAATATGATATATATAAATGCAGCTGATCTAAATAATATTTGCCCAAAATTGGCTCTAAAAACCAATAAACTAGGAAGAACTAAAACATATGCTAGAATCACATTGATAATGCTATTACCTTTTTCGCTTTTGAAAATGTAATAGGCTAATCCGATTATTAATGATATCAAGATGGCACCCAACTCTAATCTTAGAAAAGGGAGTGTAATATTTCTCCTACTTACAATAATCCATGATAATAACACATAAATGATGTTCGTTATTAATAGAGTTTTATAAAAGTAACGGCTATATTGCTTCATTAACGAACACCCCCAAGTTTTTTCTTTAAATCAGACACATATCTTCTTGAAATTTTGACGCGTTCTTGATTCAATAATCTTGCTTCCATACGACCATTCAAGGTTGAATGGAAGTTTTTTATTTTCCTGATATTAAGAATAGTATGTTTATTAACCCTTAAAAATGGGGTTTCTTGAAACATTTCTTCCAATTGGTATAGTCGATAATTAATTTCATAAACAGCATTTTTTGTATATGCAAACGTTAAATCATCAATGGTATCAAAGTAATATATATTATTTAACGGTACTTGAATAAGTTGATCATCTATTTTTCCAACAATGCTTTGGTCATAGTAAAGAAGGGTCTGATAGAGTTTTTTTACGCGTTCATCATCTCTAGACCCTTTAATAACTATTTCTATATCTTCTTTAATGTGTTCTTCATCAATAGTGATTTTCATAGCTACCTCTAATTGATTGGTAAATTGCTTTTAATGATTTCTAATGATTCATAGATGTTTTCATATAACTGTTGTCTCGCATTAAGTGTCTGATACACATTGATTAAGGTTGATTTAGCTTGTTCTTGGCTGTAGTTAGCCTTGTTGAGTTTTAAATCTCTTAATAACTCATAACCTTCACCAAGGGTTTCTCCAAGCATATAACGATTTAATCGAACACTTCTTAACGATTGAATAATGATTGCTTTGCTTTCATCATCAATAGTGATGTTCTCACTTTCATAGTAGTTTTTGATGTCTTTAAGTTCCTCCGCAAGTATACGGATTTCTTGTCTAAGTGTTTGTAAAGCTTCATGTGTATCTTTAATTTCACTTATATATACTTGTAATGCGATAGACCTTTCATCAAGATACTCATCAATCTCAATATTTTCCTGGTAATTTAATTCTTCTACCTCAGAAAAATCAATTAGATCTGCGGATTCTTGATTTAAACATCCAATCATGGTTAATGATAATGTAATCATTATTATTGAAACAAATATTGTTTTCACACATAACCTCCTTTATGCTGGTATTTTATCAAAGATAAGATATCATTCAAGGAATTTAGTGCTAAGGTGCATATACACCCTGCTAAGATGCTATTTAAGCATTAATGCTAATGCATCTTTAATTAATTCGTTAATCGGTTTTTTATCATCTAATTTAGGAATAATCCTTGATATTTCTCGTGGACCATACCCTAAAGCTTTTAAAGCCTCTTCAACTTCAACAAATACTTGAGAAGTTATTGTTGTTTCAATATCAAGTTTGTTTTGTAAGTCTAAAATAATCTGTTTAGATGATTTTGGGCCAATACCTGGGAATTTTTGTAAATAATGAGCATCCCCAGATTCAATTGCTTCTGCAATAGAGTGCACAGGACCACTTGCTAATATAGCCACAGCTGATTTAGGTCCAATACCGGACACAGAAATCAGTTTAATGAACAACTCTCTTGCTTCTTTAGATTTAAAGCCATATAAACTAATGTCATCTTCTGATACTTTTTGATATAAGTAGATGATAACTTCTTCATCTTTTTTAAAATTAAATGGATTTGGTGTAATGATTAAATAACCAATACCATGATTCTCTAATGTTACATATTTTGGCGTCATTTCTTTGATAATTCCCTTGATATAACTATACATATTGCCTCCTATACATTAAAACATCACATTTTAAACAAATTATAATCTTAAATAAAACTTTTTAATCACTTATTAAAAACAATTAATATATTTATTTTTATCATAAAGTTTTTTGAAAATTTATTCAATAAACTCAAATTCTAAATCATAAATAACGATTGTATCCCCATCTTTAGCACCAGCTTCTCTTAATGCTTGGTCTAAACCAGCTTTTCTTAGTTTATGTAAGAATGCTTGAATATTTTCTTCTGTGGCTAAAGTACGCTGTCTATAGGTTTTTTCTATCATTGCGCCTGTAATATTGAAGGTATCATCTTTGGTACGTCTAATTTCAATATCTTTTTGTTCATCGAAATGATATTCAACATATTCTTCAACAATTTCTTGTTTTTCATAGAAAAATGGTGTTTGATCTAACAATGACTTGGTTTCATAAACTAATTCTTTGATGTTTTGATTTGTCATTGCTGAAATAGGGAATATTTTAGTGTCTTTTGGGAATTTTTGTTTAAAAGCTTCTAATCTTTCTTCTGCACCTATTTCATCCATTTTACTAGCAACAATGATTTGTGGTCTATCCATTAAGTTAAATTCATAACTTCTAAGTTCGTTGTTAATGGTAATATAATCCTCATAAGGATCTCTTAATGATTGAGGACTCATTTCAACCATATGGATTAAAACACGGGTTCTTTCAATATGTTTTAAGAATTGTATCCCTAATCCAGCGCCTAAATGTGCCCCTTCAATGATTCCAGGCATATCCGCTAATACAAATGGTTGTACCCCTGCATATTCAACAACACCTAAGTTAGGTGTAATGGTTGTAAATGGATAATCCGCTATTTTAGGGGTTGCTTTTGATAAAATAGTGATTAAAGTTGATTTCCCTACTGATGGAAATCCAATTAATCCAACATCTGCGAGCAGTTTTAATTCTATTCTCAAATTAAGTTCTTGTCCTAATTCTCCGTTTTCTTGGAATTTAGGCGCTTTATTTCTTGAATTAGCAAAGGCAGAGTTTCCTCGTCCACCTCGTCCACCTTTAGCGACTAAACTTTGTTCACCGTGTTTTGTTAAGTCTGCGATGACTTCATTGGTGTCTTGATTGTATATGATTGTTCCAAGTGGAACTTTAACATAGACATCATCAGCGTTTTTTCCAGCCATGTTTTTACTTTTTCCAGATTCGCCATCTTTAGCAAAAACATGTTTTTGATATTTTAAGTCTGTTAAGGTTGATTTCCCTTCATCTGCTTCAAATATGATTGATCCACCTTTACCACCGTTTCCACCAGCTGGTCCGCCTAATGGAATATATTTTTCATGTCGAAAGGCAACTTTTCCATCGCCACCATTTCCACTTTTTACAACTATATTAACTTCATCTATAAACATCTGTGCACCTCTTTTTCATTATAACATAATTAGACAATTAATTCGTAAGCAAGTCTATTGATTGAAGACAAATAGCCAATGTATTTAAAATTCATCTTTAATATCAGGTTTTGCATTTTTATATTGTCTGGATGAGTATCTACTTTTAAACTGAGATATCCTTCTTTTGTTAGTTCTATGGCTTTTTTAAACATTTCTTGACCGATTCCGTGTTTTTGATGGTTTGGATCGACCAATAACCTGTGAATAACTAAGGATTTATCAGTATACCATTCTATTTCTTTGTAGGGAATGTCATTTTCAGGTAATATCGAGATTGAAGCAATAATTGATTCATTCACCACATAAACATATATACCATCTTTATTTAAATCTTCTCTAAATACATCAATATTAGGATAATCTCCAATCCATTGTTGTAAACCGTTTTTTTGCATATGTTCTCTAACTTTTTTTGCGATTAAACTGATTGTTTCTAAATCAGCAACTTCAGCTTTTCTTATCATATTAACCTCAATGTTTCTTTATAAGTTTTATCATAATAATTCTTTATATTTTTAATAAAATCATCTTTTTGATTTTCATAAATAAGTGAAATAAAGCGGTTGTGAGATATATTTGAACCGATTGCTCCATATTTCCTTGAGAAAATCATTAATTGATCTTGTTTTTGGGTTGTATGACCGAAAAAATTCTTATATGAATCATATGATTGATACATGAGTTTTCCGAATTCAATAAATTGATGATTTATGAGATGTTCAACACCTTCAATGATTCGTTCTTTTTCGTATAAATAATGATGTAATTGGTTTTTTAACTCATAATTTGGTAATTTATCCATCATTTCTAAGTATTGTTGGGTCTTAATCTCATTTAAAATGACATTATAGCCTTGAAATTCATGTTTCAAATCGATATAACTATGATTTTCATTGATGTTTTGATCATCAAATTCAAAAACGATGAATATATAATCACCATAAAGTTTATAGGTATTATCTTCAAATTGAACTGATTTTTCTGTTATAATTTGGATAAATTGATCAATATCTTGACCTAATACATTCATATTCATAGCATCACCAATACTATTATATAATACTTTTCATAAAACCATAAAAAAAACAGGAATTTTCCTGTTTTAAATTATGCTTGTGGATAAACACTAGCTTGTTTTTTATTTCTACCAATGATTTCGTATTTTACGATTCCATTTACTTTAGCAAATAATGTATCATCTTTTCCAATTCCTACGTTTTCGCCAGGATGAATCTTAGTTCCTCTTTGACGGTAGATTATTGAACCAGCAGTACAAATTTGTCCATCTGATAATTTAGCTCCAAGGCGACGTCCTGCAGAATCACGACCATTTCTAGTTGATCCAGTCCCTTTTTTAGAAGCCATCATTTCAAGTATATGTAGATTAAGTAACACTTAAAACACCTCCATAATATTCATTTTTTTGTTATCCGACATTTATTTGTTCAATAATAAGTTTTGTATAAGGTTGTCGATGACCTTGTTTTTTATGGTAATCTTTTTTAGATTCGTATTTATAGACTATAACTTTTTTCTGTTTACCATTTTTAACAACTTTAGCAGTAACACTTGCGTTTTTAATATAAGGTGTACCAATTTTTGTTTTGTCTCCTCCGACCATTAATACTTTATCAAAAGTATATTCTTGATCAGTTTCAACGTTTAATTTTTCAACAAAAATTTCTTGCCCTACTTCAACTTTTACTTGTTTTCCGCCTGTTTCGATGATTGCATACATGTTTCGCACCCCCTCTTTTTTAAGACTCGCCATCATTGGTAGTTCTAAGAACTTTTCATAACCAATTCTGCGCGGTATGCATACGAAAGTATTATACACAATTTGTATCTTTAAGTCAATAAAAAACATTTCTATCTTCATTGTTTTATTTCTTCATATATATGATAGAATATTTATGGAGGTAAGTCAATGACAGATATATATTATTACATAATTGGTATTCTCATTTTAGCACTCATTTATTTTGGAATATCTTATAAATTATTCAAGGATATTTTTATAAATTATCGTCATAAAAAGATTGACTTAGTGAATCAAGATGATGATTTTTATTTAAGTGCCTATGCTTGGTATAAAGAACTTCCAAAAGAGGATGAATACATTACTTCATATGATAATTTAAAATTACACGCTGTATTTCTACCTTCGCATGATAAAAAATCAAATAAAATCGCAGTGGTTATTCACGGATATAAATCAAAAGCTACAGATATGGTCATTATTGCTAAAATGTATTCTGATTTAGGCTTTAAAGTCCTTTTAATTGATCAAAGAGGTCATGGATTATCTCAAGGGAAATTTACTTCTGTTGGATATTACGAATCATATGATTTAAAAAAATGGTTACACTTCATTACTAGAAATCATGGTGCTAAATCAAGTGTATTACTGCATGGTGTTTCTATGGGAGCTTCGACAGCGGCTATGGTTATGAAATTTAGAGAAAGCAAACAAGTTAAAGCACTCGTTTTAGACTCATGTTTCACTAATTTCAGAGAAACTTTAAGGCTTTCGACTAATTATCCTATATTAAGAATGTTTTTATTCGGTATTTCTATCAATTCATATCTATTTTTAAAGTTTTTCTTAACAAATGTCAATCCTTTGAAACAATTAAAACAAGTTAAGATCCCTACGTTAATTGTTCATGGCACTAAAGATAAAGTGATTACTGATGCAATGACAAAAGCACTTTATGAAGCGGTTAAATCCGATGATAAAGAGTTGTTGGTTATTGAAGACGCTAAACATGCTAAAGCATTTGAAGTAAATAAGGATATATATATTCAAAAAGTTGTTTCTTTAACTAAAAAAACCTTTGATTTAAAGAAGTCAGATCTTAAATATATTAAATAGCCACTTTGGTGGTTATTTTCTTGAGATATCATTATAAGAAAACCATAAATTTTGTTATAATACTAATGTACAAGGAGGACGAAATGAAAAAGAGATTTATTGTTGAAGGCATGAACTGTGCAAGTTGTGTACACCATGTTCAAAAGGCTGTTGAAAGTCTTGAAGGAGTCCATTCAGCGGATATAGATTTAAGTATTAAAAGAATGGATGTTGAAATGAATGAATCTGTTCATGTTCAAACAATTATAGACGCAGTTAAGAATGCTGGATATGAAGCTTTTGTTCATATAGACACTAAGGAAGTAACATTAAATATTAAAGGTATGACTTGTTCAAATTGTGTCCTCACCCTTGAGAAAGCATTAAAAAAGACACAGGGTGTTGTTTCAGCTAAAATAAATTTAACTCAAAATACTGCGCTTATTTCTTATGAAGAGCCTGATATTGATTTATCTAAAATTATCAAAGTCATTGAAAATCAAGGCTATCAAGTAGACAATACTTTTAATTATGATGATTTTACTGATTATCGAGTTGGTGATGATGACTTGAAAAAACAGTTAACTTTATTCATATCTATGGGTTTCACAATACTTTTAATATATATTTCTATGGGTGAAATGTTTGGTTTTATTTTACCTTCATTTATGGATCCCTTAGTTCATCCTTTCGTTTTCGGTATTGTCCAACTTATTTTATTCATACCGCTTTTATATATTGGCCGTTGTTTTTATCTCAAAGGTTTTAAGAATCTTTGGAAAAAAACTCCAAATTTAGATTCTTTATTTACTTTAGGCTTTAGTGCTTCAGTTTTATATAGTCTTTATGCATTGGTCATGATTCTAAATACAGGTGTTATGCAACATTTATACTTTGAAACAGCTGCGATTATCGTTACAGTTATTATGTTAGGTAAATATTTAGAAATCTTATCTAAGGGAATAGCTTCAGCTACTATCAGAGATTTATTATCGTTAACACCTGAAAAATCTCTTCTTTTAATTGAAAATGATCAAGAACAAGAAATTCTTGTTAAAGATATTCTAGTCGGTAACTTTATAGTCATAAAACCTGGTGATAAAGTACCAGTTGATGGTCGAATCATTAAAGGGTCTACTTTTGTCGACGAATCCATGATTACAGGTGATGCTTCACCAGTTAGTAAAGAAATAGGCCAAATGGTTATTCAAGGTAGTATTAATAATAGTGAATTAATTATTATTGAAGCAAAAAGAGTAGGAAAAGATACAACATTGTCTAAAATTATTGAATTAGTTGAAAAAGCGGAGAAGTCTAAGGCACCGATCGCGAAACTCGCTGATAAAATCTCTTTATACTTTGTTCCTTCAGTTTTATTGCTTTCACTTCTTTCAATGATTGTCTGGTTCATAGCCGGTAAATCTATTGGTTTTTCATTTACACTTGGTATGACTGTTTTAATTATCGCTTGTCCATGTGCATTAGGTCTTGCGACGCCTTCATCAATCATCGTTGGAACTGGAATCGCTGCCAAACATGGTATTATTTTTAAAGATGGGGAAACCATTGAAAACGCACATAAAATTGATGCTATTGTATTTGATAAAACTGAGACTTTGACTGAAAACAGACCGGTTGTTAATGAAGTTTTTCCATTAAGCATCTCCGAGAAAGAACTCATGTCTTTAATCTATAGTGCAGAGAAAAATTCAATTCACCCTTTAGCTTTTGCAATCAAGCGTTATGTTGAAGATCATCCAGTTGATACTTTAACCATTGGTCGTTTTAAAGAAACACCAGGTAAAGGTATTGAGTTTAGTGTTAGTAACCAACTTTATTTCTTAGGTAGTAAGAAATATCTTAAACAAATGGGAATTGTATTTAAAAATATTGAAGTTAGCGTAAAAAATAAATCAGTTATTTTTATTGGATCAAATTCAAAGGTTTTAGGTTATGTTACTATCAGCGATCAAGTCAAATCAACTGCCTTTGAAATGATTAAACAAATTAATGCTTTAGAGATTGAAACACATATTCTATCAGGTGATAACTATGAAGCTACCGCAATGGTTGCGGATTCATTAAAAATAAAAAATATTCATGCTAATGTATTACCGGAAGATAAGTATAAAGTCATAAAAAAACTACAAAAATTAGGTAAGAAAGTTGCCATGGTTGGAGATGGCATCAATGATTCGATTGCTTTAACACAAGCGGATATCGGAATTTCATTAACTTCTTCTACAGATGTCGCAATTACAACAGCGGATATTATCCTAATGAGTCATGACTTGATGGATATTGTAAAAGTCCTTGATATGAGTAAAAATATTATTAAGAATGTTAAACAAAACTTATTTTGGGCATTTGTATATAATGCAATAGGAATTCTTTTTGCTGCAGGGGTAGTCTATGCTTTTGGTGGACCATTAATTAATCCTTTGATGGCTGCCTTTGTCATGTTGCTTAGTTCTATAACAGTTATATTGAATGCGCTGAGAATAAAAAAATATATCTATAAATAAATCGAAATAAGCTGGTTAATCAAAATCAGCTTTTTTTTAATTCTTTAACTTCTTTTATTCGAAAAAGTAGATTATTTGGTATAATAGAAGAGTAAAATATATGAACAAGGAGGAATTTATGTTTAAGAAAATATTAATGGGGGGCTTTTTACTTGCTTTAGGCTTTATGGTTTTATCATGTACAGGTGATGAAACAACGAATGTGTTGACTGATGTTACAACGGAAACGCCTACGACTACTGAAGTAACGACGGAAACTCCAACAACGACTGAAGAACCAACAACTGAACCTGAATCAGAAATTAACACTCTATTTATCCACTATTATCGTTTTGATGATAGTTACACTGAATGGTCATTAT
>CAYWUZ010000002.1:27731-95177 GCA_964461565.1 uncultured Candidatus Izemoplasmatales bacterium
ACTCTATTTATCCACTATTATCGTTTTGATGATAGTTACACTGAATGGTCATTATGGTTATGGCCTAATGAACCAGTAAGCGGAGATGGAAAGCAATATAATTTTACTGGTACAGACGACTATGGTGTATATGTAGAAATAGATTTTTCTGAAAGTGATTTATCAAGTTCTACTGAAATTGGTGTTATTGTGGCTACATTGCCTAGTTGGGCTAAAAAAGATGTGGGTGTTGATAGGTTCATTGACTTAACGAATGTTGATGAAGAGGGCAATGTTCATGTATATTTAGTTCAAAACACTGAAGAAATTTACTATGAAGCTAGTGCTGTTGATTTAGGCGATAGAATTAATTTTGTTCAATTTACTGATGATAATGTCATTGAATTTACGACAACTGCTACAGTTGATCAATCATCTGTTCAGGTTTTAAAAAATGATGTTCCTATTTCATTTTCTACATTTGAAATGTCAGGGTCTACTGGGTATTTAATCATAAATGAAACAGTTGATTTAAATCAACGTTACCATTTAGAGATTAATTTTGGAGAAGGTAACATCAAAAAATCTTTAATACGTTTTGATGGTTTCTATGATAGCGATACGTTTAATGATGCATTTTTCTATGATGGTGAGTTAGGTGCTATTTATGAATCAACTCAAACAACATTTAGACTATGGGCACCTATTTCTGAATCTGTATCTTTAAATCTATATTCTAAAGGACATGAAGCAGATGAAATAGATTATAATGGTATAGCTGGAGTTGATAATCCTTATGACTCTATTGAAATGACAAGAATTGAAAATGGTGTTTTTGAAGTCATAGTTACAGGTGATTTAGATGGTGTCTACTACACATTCACTGTAAACAATGATGGTAATCGTTATGAAGTCGTTGATCCATATGCATACTCTGCAGGTGTTAATGGTAAACGTGGTATGGTTATTGATTTTTCAAATACAAATCCTAATGGATGGGTATATGGTTCAAGACCAGATACCATTAATACATACACTGACGCTATTGTTTATGAAGTACATGTGAGAGATCTAACAAGTCATGAATCTTGGAACGGAACTGAAGATTACCGTGGTAAATTCTTAGGATTAACTGAACGTGGTACAACTTACATGAGTGTTACAACTGGTTTAGATCATATTATTGATTTAGGCGTGACTCATGTTCAATTTGTTCCAATATTTGATCATGGTATCATCGATGAAACTAGATTGAATGATGAAAGTTATTATGGTATTCATGATGGTATCTTTAACTGGGGTTATATGCCTGAGAATTTCAATGTTGTTGAAGGTTCATATTCAACTGATCCATATGATGGACATGTTCGCGTTGAAGAATTAAAAACAATGATTAATACTTTCCATAACAATGATATTCGAGTGATTATGGATGTTGTTTACAATCATACTGGAAAATCAGCTGATTCTAATTTCGATTTGATCTTACCTGGTTACTATTTTAGAATGAACGAAGATGGTACTTTCTCTAATGGTTCTGGAACTGGTAATGAAACAGCTTCTGAAAGAGCGATGGTTAGAAAATATATGGTTGATTCACTTGTTTTCTGGACTGAAGAGTATAACATAGATGGTTTCAGATTTGACTTAATGAAACTACATGATTTAGATACAATGAACGCTATTGTTGAAGCATTACACGCAATTGATCCAACCATTATGATCTTTGGTGAACCTTGGACAGGTGGTACTTCTACTTTACCTGAAAGTGAATCTGCTTATAAATCTACTTTAAACCAAATGCCTGGTGTAGCCATATTCAATGACAATACCAGAGATGCAATTAAAGGAACTGTTTGGGGCGCTACAGCTCCTGGATTTATTCAAGGTTATTCAAATCCGAATGATAATTATGACAATCGTATTATTTACGCAGTTACTGGTGGAGAAAATAGAATTCCTACACAAATGGTTAATTATGTAACTGCTCATGATAATAACACTTTATATGATAAAATTATGTTAAGTACGACTGGATTAAATGATGATCAAATAGCAAAAATGCAAAAACAAGCTAACGGAATTATTATGACATCTCAAGGTATCGCTTTCTTACATGCGGGTGTTGAGATTATGAGAACTAAACCTTGTGTTCCTGGTGGAAATACTTGTGATATTTATAATCTATATGATCATAACTCATACCGTTCACCAGATGAAACAAATCAAATTGATTGGCAATGGAAAGTTGATAATTTGGAAGTCTTTGAATATTATCAAACAATGATTGCTTTAAGAAAAGCTAAAGATGTCTTCCGTTTATCAACAAAGGCCGAAATTGATTCTCAAATCACAATTTTGAATGATGGTATTGATGGATTAATTGCTTATATTCTAAGAGATCCTAACGATAATTGGAAAACAACTTATGTTATTCATAATAATGGTAAAGAATCTAGAAATTATACCTTACATGGTAGCACAACATGGAATTTAGTTCTTGGAATGGATGCCGCTGAATTAAGAACTGTGACTGATGGAGATAATACTTATTATACATTTGATATTATATCTACATTCACTGGTGGACAAAGCATTGGCTTAGAACCTAATGAGACTTTAATTCTATATAGTGAAGATATTATAAATTAATCTAATTTAAAAAGTTTCATCCCTTGAGGATGGAACTTTTTTTATATAAAAAAAGATATTCAATAATCTTGAATATCTTTTTGATTATATTTATTTTAAAACAACTGATGTTAGCGGTCCTAATGTCAATGTTTGGCCATCTAATGATGCTTGAGACAATCCTACATAACCACTGAGTTGACTAAACTGATAATCTGTATATAGACTTAAATCAATTGTAACTTCACTAGAGGATGTATTGTGAAACACACCTACAGTAGAGTTCTCATAAGTAGATAAAAATCCACCAAATGTCACATATCCTTCAAATGATAAAGGTGTGTATTCACCTCTTGCTATTTCAGGATTTGCGTTTCTAAGAACAATTAATTT
The DNA here is from genome assembly GCA_964461565.1 of uncultured Candidatus Izemoplasmatales bacterium. GTDB lineage: Bacteria > Bacillota_I > Bacilli_A > Izemoplasmatales > Hujiaoplasmataceae > Hujiaoplasma. Next base: position 30,735 of record CAYWUZ010000002.1, read on the forward strand.
TTTATAATGGTTATATAATGATGTTTGATCACCAATTTGATCTTGGACTGAACCATATCTCTGTCTTTCTATAGACCAAGTCGCTCCTATAGGATTAGTGACAGTATCTCCGTCGCCCCAATTCATTGCTAAACGTCGGTTTGCATCAGTGCTTTCAGTAGATCTTGAACCTAACATTCCAATTTCTTCTCCATAATAAATGAAGGGAGTTCCATATGTTAACATATATAAATTAGCAGCCATATGCATGACATAATCATCAACTGTTAGATAACCAGCTGCTCTATTCATATCATGATTTGAGATAAAGGGTTGTAATATAGCATTTGGATTTACTTGTTTAACACTATCTTTATATGAATCTAAATATGAAACAAAATCATTGACACTTTCTATGTTTTTAACTGTCATTGATACAAATCCATTTAATTGCGATAAACCAAAGTCAAAATTATTAAATGGTTCGTAATATGGAAATATTAATTCATCACTATCCCACATCTCACCAACAACATATGCTTGGTCATCTAGTTTATGGACTTCATCCATAAACCAATTCCAAAACTCAATGTTTTTTTGATGTTCATCATAGTAAGGATATTTTACTGCATCTAGTCTAAAACCTTTAACACCTTTACCAAACCAAAACTCAATGATATCAATAATTTCTTCTTTAACTAATTCACTATCTAAATTTAGTTCTGGCATCTCTGACCAGAAGTTTCCTTCATAATAGAGATCCCCATGAAAATGATAGTATTTTCGATTTGATTGTTTTTCGTTTTCTGTCACTAGTGTGTAATATTCCATATAGGGATTATCATAATCACCATTTCTAGCAGCATCTAAAGCATTTAGAAACCAAGGGTGTTGTGAAGATGTATGATTAATCACTAAATCAATGATAATATCAATGCCTCTTGCATTTGCCTCAGAAACTAATGTTTCAAAGTCTTCAATCGACCCATATTGTGGATCTATTGCTTGATAATTAGTTGTGTCATATTTATGATAACTTGGCGAGGGCATAATAGGCATAAACCAGATTCCTGTAATTCCTAAACTTGTTCCAGAGTTAGGGTCACCGTCATTTAGATAATCTAAGCGATTAATAACGCCTTGAAGATCACCCATGCCATCATTATTACTATCTGAAAATGTGCCAACTAATATTTCATAGTATACTCGGTAATTGTCATCAATCATATTTGCTTCTAATCCTTCATTATTAAGTATGTATTCACCGTTGATATCTGTGGTTGCTTCAGTGGTTAAATTAGATGTTAATGCGTCAGTCGTATCAGAATCATTTGTACAACTGAATGTTATCAATGAAAAACAAGTTAGTAATAATAAAACCAAGTATTTTTTTATCATAGAATTAATCATTTAACTGATCCAGAAGTAACACCTTCAACGTAGTATTTTTGTAAGGATAAGAATAGTACAACAATTGGAATAGCGACAATGACAGAACCAGCAGCGAATAATGTGAATGTATTACTATCGTTTTGAGTACTATACATCCAGTCATAAAGACCAATAGCCACCGTATGATTCTTGGTATTATCAATACCTAAGATAACTCTAGCAAAGATAAAGTCCATCCAAGGACCAATAAAGGTCATTAATGCTGTATAAATAATGATCGGTTTAGATATTGGTAAGATAATACTCGTAAAAATTCTTGCATTTGAAGCACCATCAATTTTAGCTGCTTCTACTAATGAATTTGGAATAATATCAAAGAATCCCTTAGCGATATAAAAGCCTAATCCAGAACCAGCTGAATATACTAATACTAACGCATAAAGCGAACCAGTTAATCCAAATGCTTTTAAAACAAAGTAAACAGCAATCATTGACATAAATCCAGGGAATAACCCTAAAATAATTGCAAGATTAAGAAATAGCTTTCTCTTTTGAAATTTAATTTTACTCATAACATAAGCAACAGATAATTGCATAAATGTTGAAATAATAAATGATCCTGTTGCGACTAACAATGTATTTAAGAACCATCTAGGGAATAATGTCTCAGTAAACAATTCTTTGTAAACTGCAAAACCAAAATCAGAAGGGAAATAATTAGATTGTACGATACCAACTAAAGATCCTACATCGTTATATTGTTCTCTAAAAGAGTGTAAGACGATCCATAAGATAGGATAAAGCCATACAACTACTAGTGCAATTAATATTGCATAAGCAATTGATGTTGAAATAGCTTTTTTAATCATTTTCTTTCTTCTAATATCATTTTTATTAGGCACAACTACTGGTTTTGAATTCATACCAGCATGGATTTGTGGGTCTTGATGTGCTTGATTAACATTTTTATCCATCATTGGAAGGTATCCTCCTCTTTATAAGCTTTACTACGTCTATACGTTAATAGTGTCGCAGATGCAGTGATGATAAATGTAAAGATCGCGATAACTGATCCAACGTTATAATCTTTTTGGTCAATGGTCATTTTAAATAGCCATGTAACCAAAAGATCCGTTCCTCCAGCATATCCTTCTCCTCTTGGTCCACCACCTGTCAGTAAGTAAATAATATTAAAGCTGGTAATATTTCCAATAAAACTTGTAATCAAGTATGGTGTTGTAATAAAAACGATGTATGGAACAGTAATATTTTTGAAGGCTTGAAACTTACTAGCACCATCAATTTGTGCTGCTTCATAAGTATCTTTTGGAACATTCATTAAAATACCACTGGTCATTAACATTGTATAAGGTACACCAATCCATAGATTAATCACTAAAACAGAAATACGAGCTGTTGTAATTGAATCAGCCCTATCTAAAAACTCCATCGGAGCACTTAAGATACCAAAGTTTTGTAATAACTCATTAAACGGTCCATCAAATGAAACTAACTGTCTAACAGCTAATAGTGTAATAAACTGAGGTAAAGCAATGGTCAATACAAATATTGTTCTCCATAATTTTTTTAACTTTATCTCATGTTTATTAATAAGTAATGCAAGTAAAATACCACCAATGTAATTTGTGAATGTAGCAAAGAAGGCCCAAATAAGTGTCCATGATAATACTGGTAAGAAATTAAGTCCTATTTCACTAGTACTTTCAAAAACAGCTAAGAAATTATCAAAACCAACCCAACTGAATAACTGTGAACCAGCGACCATACCTTTACCCCAATCAGTAAAAGCAATTAATATCATGAAAATCGTTGGAATTAAGGTAAACAATGAAACACCAATGATTGTTGGTAGTAATAATAATATATGGAATCTCGAATCTAATAAAGCTCTTAAATCTTGCCGGAAGGTTTTTGGTTTCTTACCTTTCTCCAGATCTTTTTGCACTTGATATGCACTCTTTATATTGGCTAGCCAAGCGTATATCATCACAACAATGATTGCGATCATAAATACACCAAACAATAACATTAACATTGAATTATCGGCTGATCGAACACCCGCTGCCCCATCTCCAGGATTCGTTCCTAAAGTGATTAGATTGCCAATTGATTTATATCCTAATGGTGTTCCAGGGTCAACAATATCATAACCTATGATTTCAAATGTAACTTCATCATAAAGAGGTCTTACTGATTTATTGATTACAGGGTTACCAAAGAATAAAGCTAGGAAACCAACTTGTATCAATAAAAATACTAAACCTTTAAGAATTTGTTTATGATAGATATTCCCAAACCCCATAAAAACATGTGATAATTTTGTTCCTAAATCTCCGTCTTTAAATCTTTCTAGAAAAACCTTGGTATTTTCAGAAATTGATTTTCCAAATCTTACAAATTTATTTGGTATATCTTTGAAAAAATTAAAAATGCCAACAAAAAAGTTAACAAAGATATGAAAGATTTTCAAAAAGAAAGAAACTAAGGCATCGATTATTTTACTCAATAAACTCTTATTATAATTTTTATCGTTATTCTGCATAATCTTTCTCCCTTATAAATGGCAAGAACTACTGCTTTTTGTGCAGCAGTTCAACCACTTAATCTATTATATTAGTTATTGTTTCTCCAAGTTGCTTCAACTAACTCCATTTGAGCAATAATTTCAGCATCTGTACTAAAATTACCATCTCTATTAATCAATAAATCAAATATTTTTTCAGGGCCTTGTTTTTGATAATAATAGAAATTAAATCTAGCATCCACACCAAATGGTTGTGGAATTCCGAATTGGAACATTGCTATTTGAGAAACAGCTAATTGTGTTAGAATATCATCGCCACTCATACCATCAAATTCTGTTAAAGCATTTTTATAAGCTGGTAAAGTTCCATTTTCTAAGAAAGATGCTTCTTGAATACTTTTTTCTGTCATATATAACAAGATTGGTTGTAAGAATTGTAAATGAACACTTCTTTTATTCATTACAAACATTTTTGCGTCAGCAAATGTTCCTGACTGCATTACAGTTCCAGCTTCAATTGTTCCATAAGCATCATCTTCAGTTAAAGTAAATTGAGGTAATACTGCAACACTCAATTTTGTTCCTAAAGCAGCTTGAGCTGCGTTAAAATGCCATGAACCACCGATAATTGATAATGTATCGCCATTTGTTAATTCTACTTCCCAACCAGATGAAGAAGCTTCTCCAGCTCCATTAGGGTCACTAAAGAATCTTTGTCCCCATTTCATAACTGATATAGCACCATCATTAACAAATTCAGTGTTTGTTAAAACACCACCTTCATAAATTTTGACTGGCATAACGCCTGTTTCAGCATTAGAAGCTAAAACTAAGAATGAATTATTAAATCCATCAAGTCCAGTAACTGTCGTAGCTTTAGTATCATTTTCTTTAGCTACAGCCCAAATACCTTCCCAAGTTTTAACATCATCTTCAGTTAAGTATTCGTTGTTATAATAAAGAATTAATGATTGAGCTTCATAAGGAACACCAAAAACATAGTCAACTTCTTCAGATGTACCTGTAATAACATTAATAATTTCTTGTGTATTTTGCTCATTAATTTGTGCTAATAAAGTTTCACTAGTCACAGGTGAAATTGCTGGAGAACCAGAAATTAAACGTCCTAAATTATCATGTGCAACAGAAAGAATATCCGGTCCAGCTGCAGGGTCATCTAAAAATACACCGGCTGCCGTTCCACCATCTACTGGTCTTACTTCTATTGTATGTGGATAGAAATATGGTAAAGCAGGATTTGCATTGTATTCAGCAATATATTCATTAACTACTTCTTGATAGAAATCAGCTGATTCAATTCCAACCCATATAACAATATTTCCTGCTTCTACATGTGGATTATCCACTTTTTCTGTACTTTCGTTTGCTTCTGTTGTTTCAGCAGAGTCAGAACAACCAACAAATGCAATGGCCATCAGAGCTAGCAACGATAAAGCTAATATTTTTTTCATAATTTTCTCCTCTTTTCTTTTTTATTCTACATGTATAATTCTATCATAAATTAACGTTTTTTAGCAAGGTGATTAGCCTAAAAAATCAATATATACCTGTTATTTTTAAATAAAAGTAAAGGGTTTTCATTAATCACTTAAAATTCTACTTAATTATTTGGTATATTCTTGATTCGTATGGAATTAATTTGTCATCTATCATATCTAATTTATCAATGTTTGAGAAGAATAACTGAGCATTTTTAGGTATTGTAATTTTATTTTCAATCAATTTATTTGAAAAATTTGTGATGACAAGATAATCATAATTCTTACCCGTTGTTTGATAAGCAAAAATATTAGGGTCTTCTAATAAAATAAATTGACAATCACCATATGCTAATGCTTCTTCTTTTCTTAATTGAATCAACATCTTATATGTGTTTAAAATAGAATCATCTTTCTTTTCTTGGTTTAAAACATTTATAGTTTTATAGTTACCTACTACATTAATCCATGGTTTATGTTGACTAAACCCAGCATATAATTCATCATTCCATTGCATTGGACTTCTTGCATTATCTCTTGAACGATCTCTTAATGCTTGCATAGCTACTTCATGAGTCGCTCCATTTTTCATAAAGTTATCATATTCAGTGAATACTTCTACATCCCTAAAATCAGATAAATTTTGATAATCAACATTTGTCATACCAATTTCTTCACCATAATATATGATTGGTGTTCCTGGTAATAAATACAATGTCGAAGCCAACATTTTTGCACTTCTTTCATAATATACCAAATCATCACCATAATGAGAGACAACCCTAGGTTGATCGTGATTATGCCAATAGATGGTATTCCATCCTTTTCCTTTAAATACGTCTATCCAATGAGAAAAACTTTCCTTAATGTGAACTAAATCAATTTTACCTTTAGCCCACTTGCCAGGCGTTATTTTATTTAATGGATCCGTATCCGCCCAACAATGTCCAAATTGAATCAACATATTAAACTCTTTGCCATCAAATCCAGCATACTGTAAAGCTTCTTCTTTTTTAGCACCACCTGATTCTCCGATAGTCATTAAATTATTAGGAATAAATAATTCAGTTCCTAACTCTTCTAAATAATCATGATGTTTTGGCAATGATGAAAAGTGTTCATATCCAGGATTTGCATCTGGAAAATCCCAGTTCTTTTCTAAATGATTCGAAGCATCCACTCTAAAGCCGTCGATTCCTAAATCGATCCACCATTGAATCATTGTTTTGAGTTCTTTTCGCATTTCTTGATTGCGCCAATTTAAATCAGGCATCTTTTTGCTAAAAATGTGTAAATAATATTCATTAGTAAGTTGATTATATTCCCAAACTGGACCACCAAACCAAGAAACCCATTGAGTTGGTAATTTTCTTTCTCCTGTTTCATCATATGTTGGCGGTTGCCAAATATAGTAATCATGGTATTTTTGATGTTCTGGATGATTTGGATCTTTGGCAGCTATAAACCAAGGATGTTCATCAGATGTATGATTTAATACCAAATCAGTAATTATTTTTATACCTCTGTGATGAGCTTCATAGATAAGTTTTTTAAAATCATCGATTGTTCCATAATCTTCACTGACTTTAAAGAAATTTCTAACGTCATAACCATTATCATCCATCGGTGAGTCATAATGAGGAGAAATCCATAATGTATTAACACCTAACGCCTCTAAATAATCAAGTCGTTGAATAACACCTTGAATATCACCAATACCATCGTTATTTGAATCTTGAAAACTTCTTAAATATATTTGATAAATGATTGCATCTTGCCACCAATATTGTTTCATCATTTCCTCCTGAAAATTGTTCATTAATTTGTTTTATTATAACATATTATGTAATAGATGTTGGATATAATTTTACATAAACGTCAGAAAAAAAGCAGCCATATAGACTACTTAAAAAACGATGAAGAATGACTAATTGTATTTATCCATTATATATTGTACTTTCGGTGATTTTTTTGAGTTCATCGATATGGATTGTGTTGGACAAATATTAATACAGCGATAACAGGCTGTACATGTTGGATGAGTAACAACTCGATTGTTTTCAATGATTAAACTACTTGTCGGACATGCTTCAACACATTGATTGCATAGAATACAAGTGTTGTGGTGTATCTTTAGTTTTGTTCGCATCTTTGGATAAAAATAATATCCATAGAGTCTTTGAAAAATAAAACCTATAAAACGAGAGTAAAAATGCCGACCCATTCTAATCGTTTTACCTTGGTTAATTTTTTGGATGATTCTTTTTATTCGTTGGTTCGCCTTTTCGATAATAGGTCTACTCTCTTCTAAAGTTTTGGGTCTCAAAAACTGTACATCAGTGATATTGTTTGGCATATTGATATGAATGCTATGTTCAAGTCTAACATGAGCTTTCTTTAATAATCGATAAGCTAAAGCACCACCATCACCACTAAAAACCATTTGTGTAACAATGGTTGATATATTTTTACCTTTAAAATCATCTAAATGACTGAGTAAAAAGTCTTTCATCAAAAACGGTAATAGACTACCGTGAATAGGATATCCAATAAAAATTGTTTCTGCAGATTGAATCATTAAACTAAAATCAACATCTTTATCTTCAATTGATATTAAATCATAGGGATGACGATCATATAATGATGCGAAAGTCTCCATGACATATCTTGTATTACCTGTTCCAGAAAAATATAGATATAAGTTTTTTTTCAATTAAATCACCTCATTAATACAACTATTTAATCAAAGTATAATCAAATTATACCATAGATGATTTTGAATAATAAAAAAAAAAGGTTTATTCCACATAAACGAAATAAACCTTTATATTTAATTGGCGACCCGGAGAGGATTTGAACCCCCCACCTCTAGCTCCGGAAGCTATTGCTCTATCCAACTGAGCTACCGGGCCAATTGGCGACCTGGAAGGGATTTGAACCCCCGACCGACGGCTTAGGAAGCCGCTGCTCTATCCTGCTGAGCTACCAGGCCAATAAAAAAAAGTCAGCGAACTGACTTTAAATATCTAAATGGCGACTCGGAAGGGATTCGAACCCCCGACCGACGGCTTAGAAGGCCGTTGCTCTATCCAGCTGAGCTACCGAGTCACACGCAATAAATATTATAATAGAAAGTTGTCAGTTTGTAAAGGATAAATATTTTATTTTATTTGATGTTAAACTTTTTGTTAATAGCGAGCGTAACATTTTCAGGAACAAAGGGACTAACATCACCTTTAAAACCTGCTAATTCTCTCACTGATGAAGATGAAAGGAATGAGTACTTTCCTTGAGTCATAAGAAATACTGTATCAACTAAATCACTGATTTGATGGTTAAAATTAGTCATTTGAAACTCATAATCATAATCTGTGACAGCTCTTAAACCCCTTAATATATGCGTAGCGCCTATTTCAAGACAATGATCTACTGTTAATTGGTTTGATTCAATTACTTCTATGTTATCAATATCCTTAACACATTCTTTAACTAATTGTATTCTTTCTTCCGTTGAAAAAGTCGTTTTTTTATTTGGGTTAAATGATACAGCTATGTAGAGTTTATCAAAGAGTTTTGCACCTCTCGTAATAATATCTAAATGTCCAAAGGTAATTGGATCGAAGCTTCCTGGATAAAAACCTATTCTCATAATAACACCCTTTCCAAAATGGTAATTTTTGATTGACCAAGTTTTTTCTCTTTAATTTTAACAATATCCTTGTATGATTCTATATCAGTTTGATTATCTGATTCCATGACAATTATACCATGTTTATTTAATAACTGTCTACTTGAAATAATCTCGAGGATATCTTGATAAGGATTCAACTTATAAGGTGGGTCTAATAATATTAAATCATAAGTTTTCTGAGTGGTTTGAATATATTGAATCACATCTTTTTTATATACATTTGTTAACTCATCTAACTCTAAAGAATTGATATTTTCATTGATAATCTTAATCGCAGCGTATTGATTATCGACAAAATCACATGATGTGATTCCTCTCGATAAAGCTTCTATACCAAGAGACCCACTTCCAGCAAACAAATCTAAACAGTAGCCTCCATCGAAGAATTGGCCAATAGAATTAAAAATCGTTTCTTTATTTTTGTCTGTAGTTGGTCTAGTCAAACTCGACTTAACATCTTTAATCTTTCTTGATTTATATTTTCCAGCTATGACTCTCAATATAAAACCTCGCTCCCATAAAAAAAGTACTTAAGCAGTTGGAAGTTACCCTAGCAGACTACATCTACTAACTAAGTGGGCATCTCTTCTTATACCTTTAGGATTCCTATAAATAGGCTTTCAACACAAGTATAAGCTCGACTCCCTTCAAAAAACTGTGCGTCGCGGGTGGGTAACTTCCAACCAATTAAGTACACTTTTATTATAAAATACAAAAGTATCGATGTCAACAAGTTCAACCATTTAATTAAAAAAAATGCGGACAATTAAATTGTCCGCATAGATTGTTTATTTTCTAGGATTTTTAATATTTGCTTGAGCAGCAGCTAGACGTGCAATTGGCACTCTAAATGGTGAACAAGAAACATAAGATAATCCAATATTATGACAGAACTCAACAGATCTAGGATCTCCACCGTGTTCTCCACAAATTCCTAATTTAATATCAGGTCTAGATTTACGGCCATCTTCAACAGCGATTTGCATTAAGCGACCGATACCAATTTGGTCAATATGTGCAAACGGATCTTCATTGAAAATGTTTTTCTTGTAGTAATCAGCTAAGAATTTTCCAGCGTCATCTCTAGAGAAACCAAATCCCATTTGTGTTAAGTCATTTGTTCCGAAACTGAAGAATTCAGCTTCTTTTGCTATTTCTTCTGCAGTTAAACAAGCTCTTGGGATTTCAATCATTGTTCCGACTGAGTATTCTAATTCTACTCCAGCATTTTTAATGATTTCATCAGCTGTTTTAACAACACGTTCTTTAATATATTTTAATTCTTTTAATTCTCCAACAAGCGGAATCATGATTTCAGGTGTAACATTAAGACCTTTTTTATTGACTTCAATTGCTGCTTCGATAACAGCTCTTGTTTGCATTACAGCAATTTCAGGGTAAGTAATTGAAAGTCTAACACCACGATGTCCTAACATTGGGTTTGTTTCATGTAATTCATTAATTGTTCCATTTAATTCTTCGAATGTAATACCAAGATCTTTAGCTAATTCGATAATATCGTCTTTATCATTTGGTAAGAATTCATGTAGAGGTGGATCTAAGTAACGGATTGTTACTGGGAATCCTTGCATAGCTTCATATAATTCAATGAAATCTTGTTTTTGCATTGGTAATAATTTAGCTAATGCTTTTTCTCTTTCTTCAACTGTTTTAGCAACAATCATTTCACGAACAGCTTTAATTCTTGTACCTTCGAAGAACATATGTTCTGTACGGCATAAACCAATACCTTCAGCGCCAAAGTCATAAGCTTGTGAAGCGTCACGTTTGTTGTCAGCGTTCGTTCTTACTTTTAATGCACGGTGCTTGTCAGCCCAAGACATTAACTTAGCAAAATCTCCACTCACTGCAGCTTCCATAGTTTTAACTTTTTCTCCGTAGATTTTACCAGTTGATCCATCTAATGAAATATAGTCGCCTTCGTTATATTTTTTACCATTAACAGTAAAGAATAAACCTTCTTCATTAACTCTAATTTCATGAGCACCTGCTACGCAGCAAGTTCCCATTCCTCTAGCCACAACAGCCGCATGAGATGTCATACCACCACGAGCGGTTAACACACCTTGTGCTACTGCCATACCTTCGATATCTTCAGGAGAAGTTTCTTCTCTAACAAGAATCACTTGATCTCCGTTAGCTGCCATTTCAGTAGCTCTTTCAGCTGTAAATACAACTTTACCAGTTGCTGCACCAGGAGATGCATTTAAACCAGTTGAAATCACTTCTGCATTTGCTAAAGCTTCTGGGTCAAATTGAGGATGTAATAATGTATCTAATTGAGCAGGTTCAACTTTTAAAATAGCTTCTTTTTCAGTTAATAAACCTTCTTCAACCATATCAATCGCGATTTTTAAAGCAGCTTGTGCTGTTCTTTTACCGTTTCTTGTTTGTAGTATGTATAATTTACCTTTTTCAATAGTAAACTCTAAATCTTGCATATCTCTATAATGATTTTCTAATTTAGAAGAAATATCTAAGAATTCTTTATAAATAGCAGGATTGTCTTTTTCTAACTCAGAAATAGGTTTTGGCGTACGAATACCAGCCACAACATCTTCACCTTGAGCATTAAATAAATACTCTCCATAAAGTGCTTTTTCACCATCTGAAGGGTTTCTAGTAAAGGCAACACCAGTACCTGAAGTGTCTCCCATATTACCAAAGACCATTGATTGAACATTAACAGCTGTTCCCCATTCATAAGGGATGTTGTTCATACGTCTGTAGTATTGAGCTCTTGGGTTATCCCATGATCTAAATACTGCTTCAACTGCTAAGATTAATTGTTCTCTTGGATCTTGTGGGAATGGTTCTCCTTTAAGTTCTTCGTATTTAACTTTAAAAGCTTCTACGATTTCTTTTAAATCTTCTGAACTTAAATCAGTATCTAATTCAATACCTTTTTCTTCTTTTTTAGCATCAAAGATTTTTTCAAAATTTGATTTGCTGATTTCCATAACAACATCAGAGAACATTGTAATGAATCGTCTGTATGAATCATATGCAAATCTTTCATTCTCAGTTTGTTGAGCCAATCCAACAACTGCTTCATCATTTAAACCTAAGTTTAAAATAGTATCCATCATACCTGGCATTGAAGCTCTCGCTCCTGAACGCACTGATACAAGGAAAGGATTACTGTTATCTCCAAATTTTTTGTTAACAGTTTTTTCTGTTTCAGCTAAAGCTTCAAAGATTTGTTTTACAATGTCTTTATTGATTTTTTTGCCATCTTCATAATATCTTGTACAAGCTTCTGTTGATACAGTAAACCCTTGAGGAATTGGTAATCCTAGGCTTGTCATTTCACCAAGGTTTGCACCTTTTCCACCAAGAAGGTTTTTCATCGATTGGTTTGCTTCTTTAAATAAATAAACAAATTTACTCATAATTGCTTCCTTTCTTATTTATAATCATATTTGATTTCGAACGTATAAATTATACCAAAATAACAGTTAAATATCAAACGATATAGACGTTAATTCACGTTTATTTTTATGAAAACTTAATGAAAAGGCTTTCAACTTTTTTATCAAGAAAAATATAGAGGCCACAGAATATCAATGCATTGATTATTGATAGTAATAATAAAGAAACTATTATAGGTAAATCAATGAATAAATAGAATTGAATAACCCCTAAAATGATTAAAAGACCTAAGCCAGAAAATAGACCTAATAGCCCTCCAATACTTTGTTTGACGACCTCAGTTTCATTTTGATAGTTGAATTTCGGGAAAAATAAATTAATAATCGATCCCATGATTGATGTTGTAAATGAGAATGATGTTAATAATATAATCATGACAATCATACTTTGTAATGATATTGATAAACTAAATCCTAAAGTTAAAACAAAGAATATTGCAAATGGTAATCCAACCAATACATTAAAGAAAAGTTTACTCATCATCACTGTTTTAGGCTTAATTGGCAATGATTGAATGAACCATAAATTTTTACCTTCGAGTGACAATGAAACAGCTGATGTAAATACTGTTGATAAAATAAAGCCAGCCGGTAACAATACGATGTACTCAATAGATAACAAATCTCCTCCAGTTTGTGCAGATATTTGTACCAACATATCTTTAAGTTGACCTGCATAAAAGAATGATGCAAATCCACCTAACAATAATAAAACAGGACCAAAACCAGTATTAAGTACATATACATTAATTGAAAAGAATGTTTTGACTTCTTTTCTAATGAGTGTTTCCATAATTGAACGTTGTTTAGATATCACATTTTTGTTTTTTCTAAATCTTGTTGTCGTTTTCATTTGATTGGTTTTATTAATAAAGTTTTTAATGAGATAAATATATCCAATAATTAAAACAATATTAATTAAAGCAAATAAAATAAAAGAGAAAAAACTTCTATTGATAATTGAATCGTTAAATAGAGTTACCGTTGGAATATATTCACTAATACTCTTCAAGAAAGCTTGTTGATTTAAAAATGGATTTTCTGAATCAGCGCTAAAACTAAAAGAATAATACATAAAAACAATTAATAAACCAAAGGTAAAAACAATATTGATTAACTTGCTTATTCTAAATTTAGTGAATCCATAATTCATAAGCAATGAGATAAAAGAAAATATAATCAATGGGATAATTGGTATGAAGAGTAAAGATAATAAAATAATGATTAATTGGTAAATTGAAAATCCGCCATGATAAAAATAAGAAAAAATCATTGGAGCTGATAATAGATAAGTGGTTAAATATACCATGACTAGCATCACAGTGATTTTAGCAGCGATAACTACTTCATTTTTTAATGGTAAGGCCCCTAAAAAATCATAATCTTTATAGACAAACAAATAGCCGCTCGCTCTTAAAATAACAAAAAAAGCGGATAAAAATGTTGAGTAAATAAAGATATAAATTAACAAAGAATCAAGAGAATCTAATTGCTTAAAGATTTTTCCTAATTCAAAAAAGAGAAAACCAAAAGATAACATGATAGAACCAAAAGCATAAATTAACAACAAAGATAATAAAATTGTCTTTGTTTTTGATTGTTTTGTATTTGTTCCTAAGATTCTTCTTAAAGAATAATTTTCTTTAAAGAAAACTTTAACTAATTTTAAATACATCAGCTATTCCTTTAATAAATCCATAAATATATTTTCTAATGATTCATCTTCAATAATCGTTTTGGTTTCACCATTTGTAACGATGTGGCCGTTTTTAATAATCGCTACTTTATGACATAATTTTTCAGCTACTTCTAGTACGTGTGTTGAGAAAAAGATGAGTGATCCTTTATTACATAGTTTTACAAAAACTTCTTTTAATAAGAAACTCGCTTTTGGGTCTAAACCAACGAAAGGTTCATCTAATAATAACACTTTAGGTTCATGGATAAGTGCACCCATAATCACTGTTTTTTGTTTCATCCCATGAGAAAACGAAGAAATTGGATGATTAAGTACTTCAGACATTTCAAACATGGTTGCGTATTCTTCAATCAGTTGATTTCTTTTTACTAAATCAATGTTAAAGACATCAGCGATAAAATCAAGATATTGTCTAGCCGTTAATGATTCATAAACATCAGGATTATCTGGTATATAAGCCATTAATTTTTTTGCATCCAAAGGGTTCTTTTTGATTGAATGGTCATGTATGTATATTTCACCTTCATCAAAATTTAAGATACCAGCAATTGATTTTAATAAAGTGGTTTTACCTGCACCGTTATGGCCAATAAACCCATATATCTCACCTGGTTGAATGGTCAAATTAATACTGTCTATGGCTTTTTTCTTACCATCATAAGATTTTGAAACATTTTCTATTCTTAACATAAATTCCTCCTAGTTCATATTTATTATATGAAACAATAAATACTTTGTAAATGATTATTGATAATTAAGTCTTTTTTACTTGCAGAAAGACTTCTTTTTTTATATAATGTTTATGATAAATTGCTCCTATAGTTAAATGGTAGAACGCAGCAATGGTAATGCTGAAATTCTAGTTCGATTCTAGGTAGGAGCACCATAATATAGAATAAAGCGTCCAAATGGACGCTTTTATTTATTTTATAGTTGCGCCTGAATAAATCAGGTTTTCTTTTATATCTTTTACTTCTTTTAAATCTATGTGACCAAATATTCTTACATTTCGACCTATAACCATGTTTTTAGGTACATTGACATGTTTACCAATCACAGTGATTCCTGAAGATAATAAATCTGGTCTTTCTATATTTTCGCTGTAATCATCACCAAATCCAACCATTGCGCCTTCTTCAATCACTGTGTGTTTATCAATAATACAATTATCAATAATCGCACCAGCTTTGATTTCTACATCATTTAAAATCACTGAGTTAGATACTTTAGCTAATGGATGAATAATAACACCAGGACTTATCACTGATCGTTTGACTTCGCCAGCGACAATTGATCCATTTGATATTAATGCTTGATTGATTTTTGCTTTTGAACCTATTTTAACAGCTGGCATATCTTCCGAACGTGTATAGATTTTCCATGTTGGATCATACATATCAAGTTGAATTTTATCAACGGTTTCGATAAGTCCTAAATTTGTATTTAGATAAGCATCATAAGTACCAACGTCTTTCCAATAGCCTTGGAATTTATAAGCAAAAACATTGGCTTCATTAACCATTTTAGGAATAATATGTTTACCAAAATCTAGGTCTTTGTTCTCTGTTGACTCAAGATAGTCTAATAAAACATTCTTTTTAAATACATAGATACCCATTGACGCTAATGTTAAATTAGAATTTTTTGGTTTTTCGATGAAATCAGTGATTCTTAATTCATCATCCGTTTGCATCATACCAAAATGATGAGCATCAACTGGTTCAATGACATTACAACCAACGGTTAAATCAGCGTTTGTTTCTATATGTCTTTTAATCATCTTCATGTAATTCATTTTATATATATGATCACCTGAAAGAATTAATACATAATCATAATTCCCTTTTTCTATGTAATGAATGTTCTTTTTAACTGAATCAGCTGTTCCTAAATACCATTCATTATGAGGCTGTAACAATGTAATTTTAGTATCTCTTCGATCTAAGTCCCATGGTTTACCTGAACCGATATGATCGTTAAGTGAAAATGGCAAATATTGAGTTAATATAGCGATATCGTAAATACCAGAGTTGGTGCAATTACTTAAAGTAAAATCTATGATGCGGTACTTTCCTGCAAAAGGAACACTGGGTTTAACTCTTTTTTCAGAAAGAATATCTAATCTTGATCCTCTTCCACCAGCTAAAATTAATGCAAGTATTTTCATATATGACCTCTTCCTATAATATTTTCTTATATAATTTCCGATATTCTTTAGCGGAATTTTTCCATGAGAAATCGGATAACATTGCTTCTTTGACTATTGAATTCCATGCATCCTTATTATGTTGATATATATGGATTGCATAACGCAATACATGCATCATATCATGCGCATTAAAGTTAGTGAAACTAAATCCATTCCCTGAAGAATTAAACTCATTATAAGGGATGATTGTGTCAACTAATCCACCTGTTTCTCTAACCAATGGAATAGAACCATATTTTAAAGCAATGATTTGTCCTAAACCACATGGCTCATATTTTGATGGCATTAAGAAAATATCTGATGAAGCATATATTTGATGAGCTAGTTGATTGGAATATCCAATATATACTTTCACTTTATCTGGAAAATCTTTTTGAAGCTCAAGGAAGTATTCTTCATAAAGTGCTTCTCCTGAACCTAAAACAACAAATTTAAAATCATCCATCGCAAGCATTTCTGAAAATACTCTTTGAATTAAATCAATACCTTTTTGACTAACAAGTCTTGATACAATCGCAACTAAAGGTTTTTTAGGATCAAATTTAACATCTAATAAATTATATAATGCTTTTTTATTATTTAATTTACCAGTCATATAATGATCAAAATCATAGTTTTGATGAATTAAATGATCGTTTTCTGGGTTAAACTCACTATAATCAACCCCGTTAACAATTCCGAATAAATCATGAGAACGCATTCTTAATAGATTTTGCATACCATATCCAAAATAATCAGTTTTAATTTCACTAGCGTAAGTTTCAGAAACTGTTGTTAATAAATCCGCTGCGACTATCCCTGTTTTTAAAAAGTTTAAAAAACCTTCAAATTCAAATTCTGGTGTGTAATTAATTAAAAATAATTTATAATCCTGTAACGGGAAGATCCCTTGATAGGCTAGGTTATGTATGCTGAGAACTGATTTTGTTTTATATTCAAGGTAACGTCTTTTAAGTAATAAAGGAATCATTGCTGTATGCCAATCATGAACATGAATGATATCTGGAATATAATTCAAGTGTTTTAAACTTTCTAAAACTGCTAATTGAAAATAAGCGAAACGTCTTGATTCATCACCATAGTTATATACATTGTCTCTTGAACCAAAGAAAAACTCATTATCAACAAAGTAATATAAAATATTACCTTTTTTTAATGATTTAATTCCCACATAAACATCGTCTTCATCACCTAAACTAATGGTGAACTTTACTTCATCAACCATATTTTTTTTGTAGATGTCTGGAATACTTTTATAGAGTGGTAAGATGACTCTCACTTCACTACCTCTTAATCTTTTGATTTCACTTGGTAGAGAACCTACGACATCAGCTAGCCCACCTATTTTGACAAACGGTGATACTTCTGCACTGACATGTAATATTTGATACATAATAACCTCCCCCTTCATATTATAACAAATTCATTTAATAATGCCATTATGGCCAAAACTTAATTAATGATCTACGATATATTGAAAAACCTATATATGTTGTTTCCATTAATAATAACATCAATAATACTGATGATGTATCTAAAGGATATAGTCCTAACATTTCACTAAAGATAATGAAAGATAGAGCTGATGTAATAAAGGAACAAGCAATAACTAAAGTTCTTGTCTTATTTAAAGGTGTTGTTACATTAACCAATACTAACCAATAAGCAAACGTAGCGGCGATAATCCCTACGGTTGAAATCATACGGTTAATATTACCATCAGTTTCAAATTGGAAGAAACTCGCAAAGATATACACACCTAATAAGTTACCGATAATAATTAATGCGCCAGGTAAAACATTTTTAAAGACGTTGACTAAGAAATTTCCTTTAAATTGTTTGTTATTAGGTTCTAAAGCAATAAAGAATGAAGGAACACCAATAATAAATGTCTCAATAACAAACATTTGAACTGGTTGGAATGGGAAAATATTGTCTGTCATTAATAATATAAAAGTTAATATAATTGTATAAAGCGTTTTAACAAGGTATAAAACAGATGCTTTTTCCATATTAGAAACAATCTGACGACCTTCTTTAACTACTTTCGGTATTGTTGAAAAATTATTGTCTAGTAAAACAAAGTGAGAAATATTTCTAGAAGCATCAGTCCCACTCGCTAAAGACACAGATGTGTCAGCTTGTTTTAATGCTAAAATATCATTGACACCATCCCCAACCATACAGACTTTATGGTTAGCTTCTTGCATATGCATAATCAATAGTTTCTTTTGATTTGGCGTAACACGTCCAAAGATGTTATATTCATTAGCAATATTTTCTAAAGCCTCATCAGGCACATCATCAAGAGAAATGTATTTTTCTGCGTTGATAACACCTGCACGTCTAGCGACTTCACTAACGGTCATCGCATTATCCCCAGAAATAACTTTTACAGTGATATTAGACTCATTAAATTCACTAATTGTTTTAATTGCTGAATCACGAATATTATCGTTTAGAATAATAATGGCGATTGGTCTGATTTTACCGTTTATTTTTTCATCTTTTAATTTTTCACTTTCAGCTAACAATAAAACTCTTTTTCCTTGAGCTGCATAGCGTTCAACTTGTTTTTTTATTTTTGAATATTGTTTTGTTAATATCATTTCAGGTGCACCTAATACATAAATAGCACCTTCAAACTCAACGACAGAATATTTATTCATTGAATCAAAGTCAATTGATTGAACAACTTTGTATTTCTTCTTCTCACCAAAATAGTCTCTTAAAGCCTGAGAAGTCTGGTTTTGATCATTTAAAGCATCATTCATAGTTGAGATAATATTCTTAATTTCTTTTTCTGTATAATCATCAATCGTATATATAGGATTTTCAATCATTTCAAAGAAATCAACACTCATAGTTCCATCAGTAATCGTACCGGTTTTATCCAGACATAATGTATCAATTCTAGCAAGTGTTTCAATGGAATAAAGTTCTTGAACTAAAGTGTTATGTTTTGCTAATTTTATAACTGATGTAGCAAATGTCATGGTTGTTAATAAGAATAAACCTGAAGGCACCATGGCTACCATAGATCCAGCCATTGATACTAAAGCTTCTTGATACAATGCAGAATTTTGAATAAAGTCTGGTAAGTAATCATAATTAGATCTCAAGAAAGCATTATAGAAAGTCATTAAGCCTAAAGGTAATATGATGATTCCGATGACTTTAAGCAAACTTCTTAAAGAGTTTAAGATAACTGATTTAGGCTTAGATAACATTTTTACTTTTGTTTGTAATGTTTCTATATAATTATCTTTCCCTACAGCTATTGCCTGAACATATGCTTCCCCAGAAACCACGTAACTACCTGATAGTAGTTGATTGCCAACTTCCTTAGCAATCGAATCAGATTCCCCTGTTAAATTAGCTTCATTAACTGTGATAGCACCTTCCACAACAACTGAGTCAGCTATGATCTGTCGTCCTGATTCTAATTTATAAATATCATCTAGAACGACTTCTTCAATATCTATTTCTATTTCCATTCCTTGCCGAATGACTTTGACTTTAGAATCAGAAATTAATGATAAATTTTTAATAGTTTTTCTTGCTTTCAATTCCTGAATAATACCGATTAACGTATTGATTAAGGCAATCACGATAAACCATAAATTTTTATAACTACCAATACTCACTAATAAAGCCGCAATAATTGCTAATAACATATTAAAATACGTGAAAAGATTCGTACGAACTATTTTCCACGGTGTTTTTAAGTTAGATTGTGAAGATACATTGATTTGGTTTTGACTTTTTCTGATGTTTACTTCTTCTAGAGTTAAACCAAAGGGTATATTTTTTATTTTTGTCATAATATTCACCTATTTTATTATATCAAAATAATTATTGTTAAACAATAAAGTTACGATGTTTAATTAAAAAAAAAGAACACTAAATATTAGTGTTCGTATTGACTACCGCCAATAAACTCTCTTAACAGTGAATGTTTAGGTACAAGTTTACTATCGATTGTCTTGAAATATTTTAAGAATTTTAATAATCTATTGGCTTGAATAAAGTGACTAGATTCCCTATCTATAGTGCTTAAAGCATCTTCAGCGTATTGTTTTAAAATAGCGTACTCGTAACTTAATTCTGAATTAAAAATAAAATCTGCGTTTTCAATATGAGGATAAATCCAACGATATTCTCCACGTCTCACTGATGGCCACATATCCAATGTTTTTTCAGGTGACGTGTTTCTAAACTGCAAATCTCTAACAATTCGTCTTAATAATCTTAAATCAGTTAAATTAATCGGGTTGTTATAATCAATATTTATTTGCGTAAAAGGTGAAATATAGATTCTGAATTTTTGAGCTTTAGGAATATGTTTAGACAATTGATCATTTAAAGCGTGTATGCCTTCAATAATAATAGGTGTCTTTTCACTAATTTTAAAAGCTGGTTTAAATGAACGTTTTCTAGACATAAAATCAAAGTATGGTAACTCAACATCTTTTCCTGCAATTAAGTCTAATATATTTTGATTAAATAATTCAATATCTAAAGCATCTATATGTTCTAAGTCAGGTTTCCCGTGTTCATCAATGGGTGCATGTTCAGCTGATAAATAGTAATTATCTATCGAAATCATTAAAGGTTTAATCCCATGTTTTCTTAATGCATCTTCAAGTCTTAAAGAAAATGTTGTTTTTCCAGATGACGAAGGACCTGCGATTGAAATCAATCGAACATCTTTTCGAGAATTAATTTTAGCTGCCAAAGTTTCTAATTGTTCATTATGACCGTTTTCACATATATCTATTAATTGTTGAGCATCTCCACTTTCTATACGATGATTCATTTTATAGATCATATCAACACTTAATTTTTTTGACCATTCTTCAGCTTTAGATAAAATATCAAAGAATTTAGGAGAGTCTGCAAATTCAGGAATTTCACCTTTTTCTTCTCTTCTTGGATATTGAATTAAGAAACCAGGGTTTAAATACACAAGTTCATAGTCTTTTAAATAACCAGTTGAAGGGACCATGTATCCATACATATAGTTTTTATAGTCATCACATGAATAAATATTAACTTTTTCTTTACGATATTCTAATGCGTTCACTTTATCATCGTACCCTAAACGCCCATAATAGTCTTTAGCATATTCAATAGATACTTGTTTACGCAAAATTTTATAATCCGATTCGATAATTCTATCCATTTCTTTTTTTATGTTCTTAAGCATTTCTTCGTTGATATTATTCTCAACACCACGTCCATAAATCCCCATAGAAATACTATTGGAAAATTTAACTTCGATTTCCGGATATGTTCTATATGTAGCCATTGCGACCAAATAACGCATACTCGTCGCGTAGATTCTTGTAGAATCATAAAAAGAATAATCCAACAGTTCTACTGTCGCATCATAAGAAATCCTATAACTGAGTTCTCTAAGTCTATTATTGACTAAACCAGCATAGAATTCTCCCTCATATAAATTTGCGATATCTTCTAAGACAACTGGCTTATCATAGATATACTCTTGATTGTTAATTGTAATTTTGATAGTATCACCCCTTAAATAGTGTATTTAATATTTTACTACTTTTCAGTAAAATATCAAGTCAATTTATTTGATTGAAATAAAATAATTGAGAATATGAATATAATTTGGTATGATATAATATAATTACGGAGGAAATCTTTATGACACTTTATAGTTTTTGGACAACCATAGGAATGGATGAACAACCTGGTAGTTATTTTTTTAGTGGGTATCATTTAATTTATCTATTGTTGAATATATTGTTTTTTGTTATTTTGTTTAAATTTTTAAAAAATAAGTCGAGAAAAATCCAAGATCGTTACATCAGTATTTTTTTAGTCCTCATTCTTGTATTAAAGTACGCTGGAGAAGCTTTATTCATCCAAGAGTACTATACGATTGGAACTCTTAATTCATCTTATCCACATCCATTTTGGGATATAAATACCTTCTTTTCATTCCAATTATGTGGTATTGTCAATATATTATTACCGATTACCATTTGGTTTAACATTAAACCTTTAAAAGATTATGTCTTCGCAACATCAATATTGGGTGGATTCGCAGTTATTCTATATCCAGTTACAGTTCTCTATGGTCAACCTTTCGCGGTTATTCTTCCTAATTTAAGATCATCGATTATTCACTTATTCTTAATTTTTATTCCTTTATTCTTAATCAATAGAGGTGATTTCCAATTTAAGAAAGAACGTTGGCACTTCATTGCTATAGGATTAATACTTTCTGCATTATGGGCTATGTTTGGTAATATATTTATTGATCAAAACGCAAACAATATGTACATCATGAGTAATCCATTTATCGGTGGACCTATTCCAATTTTAAATAGTTTACCAAGTGGATGGCATGTGATTTTCTTAGCATTCGCAGTGACTATTGGCTATGCTTTAGTATATCAAATAGCGGCTTTAGCTGGCGGTAAACGATACCTTTCAAAAAAGTTAACTAAGAAACAAATATAATAAATTAGATATTTATTAAAATTTACAAAGCATATAATCAATATAATAAAAAGATGTTAGCATTTAAAAAATACTAGCATCTTTTTTTAGTGTATGATTTTTAACAATAATTTAAACTGAAACTAATAACCATGTTTTTCAATTTTTCCGTCTTGACTATGAATCACTATATTCGTATCTTGATTAATTGCTTTAATTGTTGCGTAAGCAATCGCTTCTTTTTTGGTGTGTAAAACTCGAATAACTTTATCAGAACCTTCACGTTTAATATACCATTTATTATCGCTATCTCTATATAAAATATGGTATTTACCTAGTTCTTTTTTTTCTTCATCTTGAAAGTTGTCGTTTAAAGTTTTCGTATCTGTATCTTGATCTTTTTGATTATCCTTAACAAGTAAAGAATCTTTCTCTGTAACATTTTCTTCTATTGCATTGTCAATATTATTTTCAATTAATTCTTCTTCTTTTTCATTATCAGTTGTTTCTTTATCTCGATCAATTTTACTTAATAAATCATCCGCTGTCATAAGTTTTTCAGTCATCGAATCATTATTTAAATTTGGGATAAGACTACTATTTATTTTTTTATCTATTCGATTCTTTAAAGGTATATTAGTTTGTAACTCATCACTTATATTTTCTTGTTCATTAGGTTTCAATATATTTTTATCCTTTGAACCAGATTGAGATTCATAGGCTTTTACTTTTATAAATATAATATAAATGGCAATGGCTATCATAATAAAAACAATACCAATGATAAAAAAAGTTAAATGGTCTAAGAATATATTTGCAAACATGTATACCTCCTATCTAGAATAATGAAATCTGTTCCTCTTGCTTTGGTATTTTATATAAATCAATAATTTGATTCATTGAATAAGCAATATGTGTCTTCTTAATGTTAAATATAAACACTTTCTTTAGTTCCTCTGCGCGTTGACTAATCCAAGATTTTTTATATCCAAACTCATCAAAATATTTTGTCTTTAGTTCAGATTTTTCTTGATCGATTAATTTATAAAATTCATTCAGTTTCCGACTGTCAAAATTAAGTGAGAATGTCGGATAAATAAACTGAGGATGATGCGATATCAGAAGATTTAAAAGTGATTTAAAATCATCTGGATCATCATTAATATATGGAATAAAAGGTTTGATGATAAATCCATATTGTATTGATGATTTTTCTAATGCTTTAACTAACTTCTCCATAACTTTAAAGTTGTAATTATCTTTAAAAATAGATAAGTTGATTGGTAGATTACTTGAAATAGGAATCGCGATTAATAAGGGATTTGTTTTAGCAAAAGACTCTAAAATTTCAATGTCATTGATTAAATTTAGTGAGTTCGTTTCGATAAATAATCCATGATTGGTTTCCTTAAGTTTTTCTACAATATTAAAAATAGAATCATGACATGAATAAATATCTGGGTTTTCAAAAATTCCAAATATTTTAGAATCATCAAAATCATTCATTTTTTTTATGAAGTCTATTTCTCGATCAACACATCTTGAAGATTGTTTGTCATTTGCGAGTGGGTAAAAGTCCAAAGGTGTTGATAGATAATTAAATATAGGATTTGAGCCATGACAAAGATTGGCATAATAGTCTATACCAAAAAATTTATCTTTTTGTCTATTTCTAATAAGGGATGTTGAATTGATAATCATAAACAACCTCTTTTCACAAAAAATAAGCTCTTTCTATGTATAATTATAACGTTTTTAGTCTAAATTTGGAAGTTAAATACTAAATATTATAGTTTTTTTATAAATGATCCTACAATTTTTATAAGCTCATCAATCGTCAATTCGTCTGTTATTCGAAGAACTGGTTTATTAACATCTTCTAACCACATGAGATGTTGACGTCTTGATCTAAAGTATTCTGGGTTGTGTTCATAATCACTTACCCATTCAAGAAAAGCCTGATGTTTATCATATAAATCTCCACCAGGTAAAACTCTTTTTCCAAATCTTCTTAATTCTCTTTGGTTAATTCGTTTTATTCTTGTCTCAATATCTAAATTCATATAAATAAACAAATCAATCTCTGGTCTTAACTCATCATATATGTTTACTATAGAACCAGATATAATAGAGTTTTTATGAGAATTTAGTTGTTCCTGAATTAAATTTTTAATGATGAAATTATCTCTTCTAATAGTAAATGGAGGATCAGTATTTTCCCACATCAAATCATCAACATCTATATGATAAAAATCATATATTTCAGATAGATTTTTAGCAAGTGTCGTTGTTCCTGAACCACTAGAGCCAAAAATATTTATGATCATTGAATCCTCCTATTTTTTAAACATAATTTGTTCGCTGTTAAACATTTTATTAAGAATGTAGATAAAACCAATCATGTATATTGAGTTTGATATAGCTGTTACTAAAACAAACATACCAATATTAGGCGTAAAAGTCATAATTCCAACCAATGACTGTACCGCATTATATATTGGAATCATATAAACAAATATATTTTCATTCGCACCTGTACTAAACATTGTTGTAATTGATACGATGACAGTTAAAATATAGATTGGTGTAATATAAGTTGTCGCTTCTTTTAAAGATCTTGCATAAGCTGATACAACCGAAACGATACCTATAATAACAAATATCGTAGAAAATAATACCACTAAAATCAGGAAGTAGTCCCCTATATTGAAGACTGATAAACTTTGATCTTCAAGATTTAATAATGCAGGAAGTGAAAAAATAATTCCAATAAATGATGATACTGAAGATACTAAAGATAGAACTGATAAACTTAAAACTTTTCCAATTGCTAATTCACTACGCTTAATTGGGGTAATCAATAATGTTGACATAGTATTTCTTTCTTTTTCACCAGCAATTGATTCTGGACCAATTGACATAGCACCAGAAAATAAGAACATTATAACCAACATAGGTAATAAACTAGATAAGATTGTCCCTATCATTTCTCTTTCAGAAATATCAGAATATTCTTCTTGATATTGGATAAAGGATGTATCACCGTACAAATTAGTTTTTAAAAATTCATCATAAGTAATAATGTATTGTCTAAATCTGTTAATCGATGAGGAAGCATCTTTAGGGTTTGTATAAAAGATAGCAACCGGTTGTTCCCCAGAGCCATCATACGCTTCAATATTCTCACTAAAAACAATTAGTATATTCCATTCTTCATCATCAATAAGTTCTTTATATGCATCAACTTCATCTTCGTCAATAGTAATAAGATTTATGTTTTCGATGGATTCGTTAAGAGTTTCTCCGCTAGTATATATAGCATTAAATGTATCGGTAGGATTGACAATTGCGATGTCTGTTATCTCACCGTCTTCCATGTTTTCAATTGCGTTACCAATAAAATTATAAATTATAAAAATAAATAGACCAGGTAGTATAAACAAGGTAATTATTAATCTCTTGTCTTTGAAAACTCGATCAATTTCCTTTTTGAATATCGTCCATATGTTTTTCATTATAAAGATTCACCTGCCAATTCAAAGAAGAGTTGTTCAACATCAGTATTTGTTTGATGTACACTTTCAATAGTATCATCATAGATTAATTTACCATCAATAATGATTCCAACACGATCACATATTTTTTCTACTAAAGAAAATATATGTGTTGACACAATAATTGTTTTTCCTTTATTCTTAAGTTCAATTAGAAAATCCGTAACAATTTTAGCTGTAATAATATCTAAACCATTTGTTGGTTCATCAAATATAATGATTTCTGGATCATGAACTATAGATATAACTAATTGAACTTTTTGTCGCATACCAGTAGACAAATCACTAATTTTTACTTCTCTAAAATCATCTATTCCAAATTTAGTAAATAATTCTTCTTTTCTTAAATTTGTTTGTTCAACCGATAGACCATGTAACTTTGCGAAAAAGTTAAACATATAATCCGGCGTGAAGAACTCTTCTAATTTAAGTTCACTCGTTAAAAACCCAATATTTCTTCTAACATCGTTTGGATTTTTTGAAACACTAAAACCATTAACAAATATATCTCCCTCATCCGGTTTAATCAAAGTAGATATACATCTTAAGGTTGTTGTTTTTCCTGCCCCATTCGGGCCAAGTAATCCATAAATCTCGCCCGGAACAGCAACAAATGACAGTCCATCTACAGCGACTTTTCTTTTTTCTTTCGTCTTGTTAATCTTCATTTGCTTTTTTGATAAAGTAAATGTTTTTTTAATATTTTCTACTCTAATTTTAGCATCCATAATTTTCCTCTGCATTCTTAATAATAAATATTTATCTTTATATTTATCTTATCAAAATTCGTTATAAATAACAACAATTAAAAAAAGTCTATTTCTAGACTTTTTGTTTATTTTAAAGCTTTTTTAGCTTGTTCACAAAGTTTTGTGAACCCAGCCATATCAAATACTGCTAAGTCAGCTAACATTTTACGGTTCACTTCAATGTTCGCTTTCTTTAAACCATCAATTAATCTTGAATAAGATAATTCATTCATTCTAGCAGCTGCGTTGATTCTAGTAATCCATAGTTTTCTGAAATCTCTCTTTTTTCTTCTTCTATCTCTATATGCATATTTAAATGAATGCATAACTTGTTCTTTAGCTGTTTTGTATAATAAATGTTTAGCTCCAAAATAACCTTTGGCTAATTTTAATGTTTTTTTACGTCTGTTTCTTGTAACGAAACTTCCTTTTACTCTAGGCATCTCTCTTCACTCCTTCTCTTATAGGTACGGAACCATATCTTTGATTCTTTTCAAATCTGATGGTGATATGATTTCTTGTCTTCTAGCTTGACGATTTTGTTTTGCTGTTCTGTGACTTTTCAAATGGTTTTGAAAAGTAGAAGGTCTAGAAAGTTTTCCAGAGCCTGTTCTTGTTAATCTCTTTTTAGTACCTGAATGTGATTTCATTTTTGGCATAGTTATCTCTCCTCCTAATTTTTCGGGTTTATCATAATTGATAAGAATCTACCATTTTTATCAAGTTTGCCATCCATCTCGCCAAATTCTGATAGTGATTGATAAAAACGATTTAAAACTTCTTTTCCTTGTTCAACTAGAGCATCTCCTGCACGATAAGGTAATCTTACAGTTGCTTTAACTTTGTTACCTTTTGTTAAGAACTTTTGAGCATGAGTCAATTTTGTGTTTAGATCGTGTTCTTCGATAACAGCTGTCATTCTAATTTCTTTTAATTCAACAGTTTTTTGATGTCTTCTAGCTTCTTTCGCTTTCTTTTGTTGTTCATAACGAAACTTACTGTAATCCATCAATTTACATACTGGTGGCTTTGCATTTGGCGCAACTAAAACAAGATCAAATCCTTTTTCTTGAGCGATTTGATTCGCTTCTCTACTTGTAATCTCGCCATATTGATGGCCGTCAGCTCCAATTAATAAGACTGTACTATAGCGAATTTCTTCGTTTACAGGCGTTGTCTCAGTTTTAACTGGTTTTTTATTTGGATATCTAATACTAACACCTCCATGTTATATAAAAAAGTGGGTACATTTAGCACCCACTTAACATGTCATAAACATATTATTTTAGCGTTGACCTATTGATTGTTCAATCAGGTGAGAAGTGGGTACCTC
The DNA here is from genome assembly GCA_964461565.1 of uncultured Candidatus Izemoplasmatales bacterium. Classification (GTDB taxonomy): domain Bacteria; phylum Bacillota_I; class Bacilli_A; order Izemoplasmatales; family Hujiaoplasmataceae; genus Hujiaoplasma. The sequence continues at coordinate 59,311 of CAYWUZ010000002.1, forward strand.
TGCTTTCTAAATTTAAACCGTATGTATTATAGTATATATATTGTAAATTGTCAACTATTATTTCTTGCCGTTTTCTTTGTTTTTATTTTTAAAGTAGTTCTCTTTATTGACTTGATAACTTCTAGCAATGGCTAGTGAATCCTTAGGAACATTTTTATTAAGTGTTGATCCCGCTGCGATTGTCGAATTATCTTCAATTAAGATAGGCGCGATTAAATTAGCGTTACATCCAACAAACACATCATCGCCAATAATTGTTTTATATTTGTTTTTACCATCATAGTTTACTGTAATTGATCCACAACCAAAGTTGACATTATCGCCAATTTCAGCATCACCAATATAAGCTAAATGACTTGCTTTAAAAGTATCGCCCGTAACAGTTTTCTTAATTTCAACAAAGTTACCAATTCTATTATTTTTACCAATTATAGCACCATCTCTAAGATGTGCGAATGGTCCAACTGTCGTATTATCTTTTACTTCTGAATTAAAAATTAATGAGTGTTGAATTCTTACATTTTCACCAATTGTTGAATTATGAATTTCTGTAGAAGGTCCTATAAATGTATTCTTTTTAATTAATGAATTACCTGTAATAAAACAGTTAGGAGAAATCGTTACGTTCTCTTCAATCACGACGTTATCACCGATAGTGATGGTATCAGGGTTAATCATTGCGACCCCTGAACGCATGATAGTTTTATTAATATCATGTCTTAGAATGGCTTCTGCTTGGCTTAAAGCGTATAAATCATTAATACCCATAGCTTTGTAAGCTTTTTTTAATATGAATGTTGAAATACGTTTTTTCTGAGATTTAAATACTTTTACAATATCGGTAAGATAGTACTCTTTTTGAGAGTTATTATTTGATATTTGATTTAAACCTTCAAATAACATCTTATTATCAACGATATATATACCTGTATTAATCTCTTTAATTTCTTTTTCCTGTTCACTTGCGTCTTTTTCTTCAATAATTGCTTCTAATTGGTCGTTTTTCATAATAATACGACCATATCCATCAGGTTCATCTACAAATGTAGAAACCACTGTTAGATCATTTCTTGTGGATTCATGAAAATTCATTGCTTCTTTAATCACTGTATCATCAATCAAAGGCATATCACCAGGTAGGATTATACTACATCCTTCTTCAGTAACAAGATCCTTAGCCATTAATACAGCGTGTCCTGTACCAAGTTGTTGATCTTGGTTTGCATATGAAACTCTTGAGTTTAATATGTTTTGTAAAACTTCTTTTTTATGTCCTACAACAGTAATCATTTCATCGACAGTATGTGATTTAGTTAAATTTTCAATAATATAAACAATCATTGGTTTTTTTAGTAATGGATAAGCACATTTTGGTAAATCAGTTTTCATTCTTGTGCCTTTTCCAGCAGCAAGGATAATTGCATATTTTTTCATATCTACTTTCCTTCCTTCACTAAAGATTCAATCGTTGATTTTATATCTTCAATAATAGTATCAACTTCATGTTCTGTTGGTGCAGATGCAGAAATACGAATGAGTGGTTCTGTACCACTTGCTCTTACAAGAATTTTTCCATCTTCACCTAGTTTTTCTTGATACTTGATTACTTTTTCTAATACTTTTGGATGTTTAGCAAGTGATTTATCAATATTTTTTAGATTAATTAGCTTATCTGGATAATATTGAACTTGCTCTTTTAAAACTGCCAGTGGAACTTTATAATAATCAAGTATTTTTATAAGGAAAGCAGCGTTTAATACGCCATCTCCTGTTTCAAAGAGTAATTTATTGATGATATGCCCAGAGTTTTCTCCACCCAAAACACCATCATTATCTTCAATTGCTTTTGTAATATATTTATCGCCAACATCAGTTTGAATAACATCAATGTCTTTTTCATTTAAAGCTTTAATGATGCCTATATTACACATTTTACTAAGTGCGACAAATTTATTTTTTAATTGTTTATTTGCTTTTAAGTAACTAGCAAATAAATAGATTAAAAAGTCACCATCACAAACTTCTCCTTGGTGATCAACCACCATTAATCTATCTGCGTCTCCATCAAAAGCAATTCCTAAATCACAAGCTTCAGTAGAAACAACGTTTTGTAAACGTTCTAAATGTGTTGAACCACAATTATGATTGATATTTAAACCATCAGGTTCATTTGAAATAATAATAAAATCATCTGTTAAATGGCTAAATACGGTTTCTGCAGTTGATGTTGCGGCTCCATTAGCTAAATCTAAAGCTATTTTTAAATCAACTTTGTTTAATAAGCCATCATATAATTTTAAATATTTATCCATTATATCTTTAAATGATTTCTCTTCGCCCACTTGTTTAGTGTTATTAACAATAGAAATATCATCAATAATACTTTCAATTATTTGCTCATCTTCGGCGTTTAGTTTATTACCATTGTCAAATATCTTGATACCATTGTCAGTATATGGATTGTGACTTGCGGTCACCATAATACCATAAGTTTTATTTTCTAAAGAAAAATAAGCTAAGACTGGCGTGGGATAGACACCAAGATCATAAACGTTAATTCCAGATTCGAATAGTCCTTTTTTAATGTCATTAACGATGTCTTCTCCAGATAACCTTGTATCTCGCGCTATAAATATAGTTTTTTGATTCTTTTTAATTTTCTTTAATGCTTTCCCTATTTTGTACCCAAATTGTTTATTAAGAATCACATCAGCATTATCTCTAATGCCGTCTGTTCCAAAATACTTCATAAAAACCCCTTCCTATTCTACTGTTGCTGATTTTGCTAGGTTTCTTGGTTTGTCGATATCTAAATTTAATTGTTTTGCTTTATAATACGAAATTAATTGCCCTGGTATAACCGTGACGATTGGACTCAATAATCGATGTACATCCATTAAAACAATATCATCATTTCCTTTTGAAGTATTTTCTAAAGAAATAATAATCGGTTTTCCTTCTCTTGCTTTTGCTTCTTCTAGATTAGATCTTGTATTATTATTAATATGTTCTTGAGAAATAATTGCGATAACAGGAATGTCTTTTTCAATCAGAGCCATCGGACCATGTTTTAATTCCCCCGCAGCTATGCCATCGGTGTGGATGTAGGTGATTTCTTTAAGTTTAAGCGCTGCTTCTAAACAAACAAAATAATCTATTCCACGGCCAATATAGAAGCAATCTTTACTTTTAAAGTTATGCTGAACTAGATCATTTATATAATCACGTCTATCAATAATATTCTCCATTGATACAGCTGCTCTTGATAATTCAGACACCAAGTCTAGACTATGTTGTTTAGACAAGTTATTTGCAAGTATTGCGAGCACTGCTATCTGACCTACGTATGCTTTTGTTGAAGCAACAGCTATCTCTGTACCTGCGTATATGTTTAGTGTTGCATCTGCTTCTCTAGCCAATGTCGATGTAGGTACATTGGTAATTGTAATTGTTTTATAACCTTTTTCTTTTACATTAACCAAGCATGCTCTTAAGTCTGCAGTTTCACCTGATTGTGAAATTAAAATAAAAATAGAGTTTGGTTCAATTAAAGGTTCGTTATATGCAAACTCACTAGCAATAAATACTTCTGCTGGTATTTTAGCAATTTCTTCAAAATAGACTCTACCAATCAATCCTGCATGATAAGATGTACCTGCAGCTAAAATATAAATGCGTTTAACATCATCAAACATTTTCTTGATATCAGGCTGAACTCTTAATTTGCGTTCAACCATATATTCTTTCATGATTTTTCTAACAACAGCTGGTTGTTCAGAAATTTCTTTTAACATGTAATGTTCATATCCTGCTTTATCTAAATCATCCATGATAAAATCCATTGGAAGTTTTTTTAGATGGTTATTGTCAAATCCAACTGCATCTGTCACTTTGAAACTATAATTATCATCGTTCTTTTCTACAACAATGACACTATTATCTTCTAATAAGTAGTAATTGTCTGCGTAATTTACAAACGCTAAAACATCAGATCCTAAAACAATACCATCTTTAGATTCTCCTATGAGTAAAGGTGATTTGTTTTTAACCGCATATATATGGTTGGTATCTTCAGTATCTAAAACTAAAAATGCGTATGATCCTTCTAATAAAGAAATAGTTTTACGAATTGAATCTTCAACTGATTTCTTTTTAGCAAATTCTTCTATTAAGTTAATGATTACTTCTGTATCTGTGTCACTTCTAAAAGTATATTCATTCAGATATTTATATACCAGTTCTTTATGGTTATCAATCACACCATTATGAACTATAATAAATCTTTTACTTTCAGAATAATGTGGGTGCGTATTTTCATAATTTGCGACGCCATGAGTTGCCCATCTGGTATGTCCTATTCCTAAATGGTTGTTTTCAGGGTATTTAAACTCCTGATATAAACTTGCTACTCTACCAATGCCTTTATTGGTTATAAATTCCTTTTCTAATTCATTGTAATAAGAAATACCACATGAGTCATAGCCTCTGTATTCTAATCTCTCTAAACCTTTAATAACAACTTCTGATGCTTTAGCCTTTCCAATATATCCTACAATTCCGCACATATTACCCTCCCTAATATCGATAAATATTATATCAAATTCTTCTTATAATAACAATTTTAAATGTCCTCAAAAAAGATTGTATGGTTAACAATCTTTTTGAATTAGTACTATTATATAACTTATTGTAAAAAAAAGGTATAGGATTATAAAAATTAAGAGATTTTTTTCTTCAAATTCATATCCTTGTATATTAATGAGTATTTTTTGTAAGATATTTGTCTTATTTGTATGATATTGTGGCCATATAACTTCTAAAGACCAAAACATAATTAGGGGTATAAATCCAATCAAAAAATGATTAAAAACGGCTAATAATAGTATTGTGATCATAAAATATTGAATCGTTTCAAGATAGAGATATAAGAATTGTTTTATATATAAATGTATCTCTATTTGATAAGGTGTTAACGACTTAGTAAATGCATACATTAATATACTTTGTGCGAAAATGATGAGTGTTATGATTAAAATGCCAGCGTACATTCTTGAAATCACAAATTGTTTTTTTGATTTTTTTGAATCAATTGAATAGATCATTAATGACTGATTTGATTTATTCGATAGTGACATTCCAATATAGACTGATATAAATACTAAAACAAACTCAAGCACCATAAATGACTCATTTAAAAAATCATAACCGTATTGATACCTATAAGTATCTATATATGCATATCCTTCTAATATCTGCGAGCTATAAACCATATTTAATAGAATCATGAGAAACAATGCATAAGTTATCCAAAGCATTATTCTTGTTAACAAAAAGTCTATATGCAATCGTATAAAATTAATCATTCAATGGTTCCTTCAAAAAATTGGTATACTTTTTTTCTTGAAGTATTAAATTTTTCTGGGAAATGTGTTGAAACAATCACTAATTTATCTTTAGACAATTCAATAATTTTCTTAATCAATAATTTTTGAGAATTAAAATCAAGCCCTACCAAAGGTTCGTCAAGAATAATAATTTTAGGGTTATTTAGTAAAGCTTGAGTAATATTCACCTTTTGTTTCATACCATTAGATAAGCTTCTAATAGGTGTATAGAGTTTTGTTTTGATTTGAAACATATCAAGATACTCTTCCAACTCTAAATTGAGATATGGTTGGTGTAAATCTTTTATTCTACCAATAGTAATAAAGAAATCCATCATTGTCATGAAATCAGGCATAATATAGTTTTCTGGTGCGTAGCCAATCCGATATCTTTTTTTTATAATTTCACCTTGGTATTTTACCAATTGCATAATACATTTAATTAGTGTTGATTTTCCTGATCCGTTCTTTCCAGTAAGTAGGTGTAAATATCCATTATTGAATTCCGTATTTATATGTTGAATACCTTTAGTTTTATGATATGTCTTACTTAAATCATTGATAGTTATATTGATATTTTTCGATGTCATAATAGTCGTTATACAAATCACTTAAATGATTAAAGAATAAATAATCATCGATGATAAAGGTATACATTTCTTGGTTATATTCATAATGGATAATTAATGGAAAACGATTAATGTAGTTATATTCTGTTAGATGTTGCACAGGTAATATAATATGGGTGTTGTTAGTGAGTAAATATGGACTATTTTCTTCAAATTCGTCTTTAATCACATCGTAATTATTAAATAGTGTATTTGGTTCCGTTTGGTAATTAGGTTCATCATAAGCGATATTTATATGGTTTAAATTAATATTGATGTCATTGTTTAAGCAATCAATTGAATGTATGGTAATTGATTGATTGGTTTTATTAACTAATTCAATATAAATCCCTATGATTGCATCTTGGTCATGTATTGAATACATTCGATTGAAATCTATATGACTTGTTTGATTCAAGTCATTAAACATTAATGATACATTCCCTAAATCCAATTTAAGAATCTCTTCATTAAGATAAGTTAGCTGTAAATAAGCTGATACCATATTTAAAATCATATTTTCACTATAAACATTTGAAAAGCCAATTTCAATGTAATAAAAGAAATATGTTTCACTATCATATGTGATTTTTTGTTTTTGGTTTTTGATATTAATAATATCAATTTTTATTTCATCTACGTCACTTAAAATGCGTGCATCAATAATATTATCTTTCCCAGTAAAAAATGTTGATTCTTGACTTATATACATTGGTAAGTCTATTGTTTCATTTTTAGTGATTACTCTAGAATAATCTTTTTTAACAGACATAATCGATATGTCGTTTGCTTGATCCTTAGAGAAGAATATAAGGACTAATGCAGCTATTGTTATATATGAAATAATAATGATTAAAAAGGATTTTTTCATTAGAATCGTTGTTTTATTATTTCATGATATTCTGTTAACACAGTAAATGTTTCCCATCCACCTTTTTTTGTTCTTGCCCAAAAGAAATAGTAACTTCCTACACCATTATTTACTTCACCAGTACCTCTTGTTACGATAGTGACATATGTCAGTGGATCAACTTGTATGTTAAATTCATATGATTCACTATTGGTTTTTGTGGTTGTCGCTGTTATGCTGGATTTAATTGTTGAATCAACAGAGCCTTTAAATTGTTTTTTTGACCCAGACCCCTTAATTTTTATTTCTCCTGATGCAGAAATTTGTTGTTTTGATTCTTCCTTTGTCTCTAATTCAATATTGTATGATATGGGTGAAGAACCTGAATTAAAAATTTTAATTTTAGTTTCAGAAATAAAATCTAAAGCCTCATTTTTATTTACAACATGAATCCTCCAACCAAACATTCTTCGTTTACTCGTTTCCTTATAGTAGTCTTTATAATCTGATTTAGAAAACTCTTTTAATAATTCTACATCACTATCTTCGAAGATAATTTCTTGATAGTTCGTATATTCTTCTGCGTAAACACTCTCCAAATTTAAAACAACAATCATTAATAATAATACACTTATAACTATTTTCTTCATAAAAAATACCTCCCTTTTATCAATATACTACTGAAGGGAGGTCAATATTCTTTTTTAAATTTCTAAAGGATTTTCTTTAAAATAATTCATTGCATCTTGATATCCAAGTTCAAACCTCGTTAAAGATTGATTAACATCGAAATTCAGAATAGCCCCTAAAGATTTTTTATGTTTAATCTCGATGATATGAATCCCTGGATATTTTTTAGTGTTTATTCGAATTAATCTTTCTAAATTAACAACAATAACAGTATCGCACCCAACTTCAATCAATGGTTTAACCGGAGTATTATCAAATAACCCTCCATCAAAGGTTTGTCTTCCGTCAATGGTTACTGCTGGAAAAACAAAAGGAATGGAACAAGAAGCAATAATTTGTTTGTTAATGTCTTCTGGCTTTTGATCTTGTAAAGGAGAGTATATCGCTTTTTTTCTACCTCTTAAATAATGACTAAATGAAGACTTAATTAGTCCTAAAGTACCTTCATTTGTTAAACCCGCAGGCGACAAAGTAATATATACTAATTTATCTTTAAGTTTTTCAATCTCTAGATTTTGCTTTAATAAGTTTTCTAAATTCTCAATATCTATAACACCGTTCTTTACAAAAGAGAAATCTCTAGAACGTATTTTCTTCATTAAATTTTCTATATAGTTTAAATCTTCTCTAGGAAAATTAATCCAAATATTTTTAACTTCATCAACTGTCTTTGTCGCAAGTAAACTTGCATTTACAGCCCCAATACTGGTCCCAGAAAAAGCATATACTTTATCTAAATAACCAAGTTCCTCAAGTGCTTTACAAACACCCACTTGATATGAACCTCTAGCACCACCGCCAGATAAACATAAGCCTAGTTTATTCATAATCTACCTCTTAATACTTTAACAATTTATGATTTTGATAACTTTCTTTAATGACACCGCCACCAAGACATATCTCACCTTGATAAAATACGGCAGCTTGTCCAGGTGTCACTGCTTTGATAGGATGATTTGAAATAACTTCAACATCAGTATCATTAATCCACTTAATAATCACTGTATTGTCATTTTGTCTATATCTAAATTTAGCAAGACATTCTAATGTTCCTTCAAATCTATTATGACTAATCCAATGAACATTTTCAACAATGATACGATTTGCGAATAATAAAGGATGGTTTTTACCTTGTCCTACGACTAAAACATTACGTTCTATGTCTTTTCCTATCACAAACCAAGGTGCATTTTGATATTCTTTATGGCCACCGATTTCCAAGCCTTTTCTTTGACCTATTGTATAATACATCAGTCCTTCATGTTGACCTATAATATCGCCATCAACTGTTTCTATATTTCCAGGTTTCGTAAAAATATAATTTTTAAGAAACTCTCTGAAATTTCTTTCACCTATAAAACAAATACCCGTCGAATCTTTTTTATCAAATGTAGGTATCTGTTGTTCTTTCGCTATCTCTCTTACTTCTTTTTTTGATAATTCACCTACTGGAAATAGTGATTGTGCTAATTGACTTTGATTTAAATGAGAGAGAAAATAACTTTGATCTTTATTATTATCTAAACCTCTTAATAAAAAATGCTCTCCATCTACTGTTCTACGTCTGGCATAATGTCCATAAGCAAAATAATCAGCACCGAGTTCTTTAGCTACTTCTTGAAATCCTGCAAATTTAACATATTTATTGCATAAAATATCAGGGTTAGGTGTTCTATTTTTTTTATATTCATCTATGAAATATGTAAAAACATAATCCCAATATTCTTGAATAAAATCATGACGATGCAATTCAATGCCTAAATGATTAGCCACTTTTAATGCATCTTGATAATCTTGTTCTTGAGGACATGCATCATTTGGATCATTAGGATTGCCTAAAATATCATTATTAGCAGCACTATCCCAATTTCTCATAAATAAACCAACAACGTCATACCCTTGTTTTAATAATAAATAAGCACTGACGGCTGAATCAACACCACCACTTAACCCTACAACAACTTTTTTCTTTTTCATGATCTTTTCACATCCGAGGGTATTCTGTAATCACTTCGAGGTGATAAACCATAATCAAAAACTTTAGGTGTGTCAGGACTTGCAGTTCGTTTAAATTGTTGAGAATAAAAACGACCAAAGAAATTTTCAACATAGTCTTCGATTTTATCTTTTGATAAATCAAAAACATAATTTAATAAGAACTTAATTCTATCTTTGCTATCACCACAATTTAAGAAACGATATAGAATAAAATCATTAATTTCATATTTACCTATAATATCTTCAGTTTCTTGATTCGTACTGAGTTCTGGTGTGATTGGTGTATCTAAAATATCATATAAACATGCTTTAACATCGTCTGTAAAAACATAATCCGCATAGGCTTTTATCATAAATTTCACAACTGTTTTTGGAATGCCTCCATTAACATTATACATAGACATTTGATCGCCATTATATGTTGACCAACCTAGTGCAATCTCTGATAAATCCCCAGTACCTAATACAATGCCTTGATGTTTATTAGCCATATTCATTAAAACCATGGTTCTGGCTCTGGCTTGAGAGTTTTCATATGTAATATCTTCTGTTTTACCATCATGACCTAATAAGTCTAGATGATCTTTAATATGTTCTTTTAAGTCAATCTCTTCATTGGTTACACCTAAAAGTTCCATTAATTTTTTAGCGTTTTGGTTGGTTCTATCAGAGGTATGCATACCAGGTAAGGTATAAGCCATTATCCCTGATCTATCTAGACCTAAATAATCAAATGAATTCACAGCGACTAATAAAGCAAGAGATGAATCTAATCCACCGCTAATTCCTATCACTATTTTCTTAATACCTATATGTGATATACGTTTAGACAATCCAAATTCTTGGATAGAAGCTATTTTTTTAAATGTTTCATAAGTATCTTTTTTTGGTACAAAAGGTAAAGGATCCATTGGATAAGAAAATTGAAAATCATCCTTTTCTTCTAAATTAAACTCAACATTTTGATATTGAAATTTATATTTTAAAATTGAATCTCTAAAACTTGAATTTGATCTTCTCTCATATGCTAATCTTTCCATATCAAGATCAACATATAGAATCGATGTTTCTAATGAAAAGACATTCACTTCTTTAATAAGCCTTGAGTTATTAGCGACAATATTATGTCCTGAAAAAACAGTTTCAGAGCTTGATTCACTAGCGCCTGCAGAACAGTAAGCATATATACCACAATTCTTACGCGAATGTTCTAATACTGAATTTCTTCTAACAGCTTCTTTTCCAACAGTTTCATTGGAAGCTGATATATTAAAAATGATATTAGCGCCATTCACACTTAATAGATTTCCTGGTGTAATTGTTGCCCACATATCTTCACAGATTTCAATTCCAAATTTGATGTCTTTGTAATTAAAAATAATATGTCCAAAAGGAACATCCATTCCTAAATAAGCAACATTTTTTATTTGATCTACTGCATCAAACCCACTATTAAACCAACGTTTTTCATAATATTCTTTAGCATTTGGTAAATAAAATTTAGGAACTATACCTAATATTTTATTTTTTTGTACAACCACAGCTGCATTTAAAACCATTTCTTCAACTAAAATTGGCATACCAAAAATAACAATCCCTTCAAAGCGATTGTGATTTAAAAAGTATTGAACTGAATTTTGATTATCAGTAAATAAACTATTTTGGAAAAACAAATCTCCACAACTATAGCCAGTCGTCGCTAGTTCAGGAAATACTGCTATTGAACTAGGATTATGTTCTAAAGCTTCTAACATTTGTAATACATTAAATTGTGGGTTTCCAACTTCCAATTTAGGTGAAATAAGTGATATTTTCATAAAACCTTTATACATTAGTAATTACCTCGATATAAATCATTTTTCATAATATAGTGATAAACTGCTTCATCAACATAACTTGGATCTAAAGTTTCTCTAAACATCGTTGATGAAATATTTGAATGATAATTTTTTAATATAATAAAATGATCCTTATATTTATATAACAGTGGATTACTTTTAAGCTTTTCTTCAACAATTTCATTGTTTCTATTAACCACAATGAATTTAAAATCATTCAGTAATTTTTCTGCATTAATCCAATGATCAAGATGCCTTAAATTATCTGCACCTAGTACAAAAGCAATCTCTTCATCAGGGAACTCATTTTTAATTCTTAAAAGAGACTGATAAGTACCTAAAAACTTATCGTCTTCAGTTTCTATTTTTGATATAGATGCTTTATCTAAATCTCTTATCAGTATTTTTAACATCTCTACACGATAATGATCATCAATTAAATTTCCTTTTGAATACTTTTTAGAGACTGGCAAAAACAAGAATTTATCTAATTTAACCATATGATCTATCAAATGATAAATTTCCTTATGTGCTAGGGTTGGTGGGTTAAAAGCGCCGCCAAATACAACAATCATATAAGCCTCCTCTATTCATTTTATCACAATAAATTGCCATTTAAAAGCGAATTATCACTTTAAATACATTGCTTATATGATATACTTAAGTGGGAGGTAATTATGGATAAAAATACATCTTATATTATTGAATTTGCAAAACAAATATTAAGTATACCATCACCAAGTGGTTACACTCATGAAGTGATTGAAGCTATTGAGGCTGAAACTAAAGCCCTAGGTTTTAAATGTTCTAAAACAAAAAAGGGAAATCTAATCATTGAAGTTGATGGATTAACTAAAGAAACCTTAGGTTTATCAGCACATGTAGATACCTTAGGTGCAATGGTTAGAAGTATTACTAGTGATGGACAATTAAAATTCACAACAATCGGTGGCCCTATTTGGCCAACTCTTGATGGTGAATATTGTACTGTCCACACAAGAGAAAACCGTAATATTTCAGGAACTTTTCTTTCTACGAGCCCTTCTTCTCATGTTTACAAAAATGCTAGTACTGAAACAAGAAATCCAGATAATATGATTATTCGGATTGATGAAGTTGTTAAATCTAAAGAAGACGTAGAAAATCTTGGAATTCGACCTGGAGACTTTATTTTCTTTGATCCTAAAACAACAGTCACTGATACTGGATATATAAAAAGTCGTTTTCTAGATGATAAAATCTCAGTAGCTATTATCTTTGGTTTATTAAAACATATAAAAGATAATAAAATCAAACCTAAACAACAACTTAAAATTATCATCTCTACTTATGAAGAAGTTGGTCATGGAGCGTCATATATTCCTGAGGTAGATGAAATGATCGCTGTTGATATGGGATGCATTGGAGAAGACTTATCATGTACAGAACATGATGTTAGTATTTGCGCTAAAGATTCAAGTGGTCCTTATGACTTTAACATTATTACAAAACTAGTTGATATATCTAAAAGAGAAAAACTAAACTTTGTAACTGATATATATCCGTTTTATGGATCTGATGTTTCAGCCGCATATCGCGGAGGTAAAGACTTTAGAGGTGGACTTATCGGTCCTGGTGTGCATGCTTCTCATGGTATGGAGCGCACTCATATAGATGCACTTGAAGCTACTTTCAAACTATTATTAAACTATATTCAATAAAAAAAGGCACTCGCGTGCCTTTTATTTTTTCATAAATTCAGAAAACTCAATAGGTAAATCATGCTTAACAACCAATTCATCTTCATTGATTGGATGTTTGAATCTTACCTTATAACAATCAAGTAAAATACGTTCTACAGGATATTTAGCTTCATTATAGTATTTATCTCCAACTACTGGAAAATCAAAATAAGCTAAATGTACTTTTATTTGATGAGTGATTTTATTTTTAACTTGAATGTCTAATAAAGAATATGTTTTATTTTCCTTTAGTACTTGATACTTTGTTTCACATTCTTTACCATCTTCAGTCACTTCTCTTAAACTTGAATCACTTTTCTTGCCTATTGGTAAACAAATATCAAATTTTTTAGCTGGAATCTCTCCATCAACAATGGCTTGATAATAAAATAAAGCTTCATTCTCTACTTTATCACTCATTAAAAAACTAATGAATTGATGTTTTGCTAAAACAACTAAACCTGAAAGATCTGTATCTAAACGATTAATAAAATGTAATTTAGCAGAAATCCCTTTTGATTGGTAGTAATGTATAATCGCATTGGCTAAAGTGTTTTTAGGATATTTTTTTGATACCATCATCCGAATATTGGCTGGTTTATTAATAACCAATAGATATTCATCTTCATAAGCGATATCAAGTTTCATATTTTGTGGAAAGATTTTTTCTAAAGGTTCATCTTTGATATGAAAGTGAATTTTATCACCTTTACGAACAGTATCCTTAGTCGATTTGATTTGATTATTTACAAAAATCTTGTAAAGTTTTTCATCTCTTTCTAAAATACTTGTTGGAATATGATTTTCAACAATGAAGCGTTTGATTGTTTCAGGTTTTTTTACTTTATATATCAGTTCCATATCTATCTCTATAATTAAACAATGTTAATTATAAATCCCCTCTTTCATTATTATCACTAAAAATTATTATACCATATTCATGACAAAATTGCATTCTTTAATTTATCAATGAACAAAAAGATTAATTATTTATTTAATGATTTGAATAGTTTTGAGTCTTCAATATCGATAAAATTTTGATATAATTTTTCAATTAAATCATGATTAAACGGATACAATCTTTGATCAATACGACTTCTTAAATCTAAAGTTTCTTTAGCTAAAATATTAGTAATTTTATCACTATAATTCATTTCTTTAGAATGAGCTTTAAACTCATGTATATCAACGACTCTATAAGTAAAATCAGATTCAACTCTTAAATCTAAATCATAATCAATATATTTAATAGCTTCATCATCGATGAGCGCTGGAGAAGCTAAATTACAGTAAAATGTAATTCTTTTTTTCTTTAAAATCGCGATGACATTATACCAATGGTTTTTAAAGAAAAAAGATACAGAAGGTTCTTTTGTATACCAAAAACGTCCATTTGACTCAACAACCTTTGTACGTTTATTAGCGACAATAATACAATCTTCGTTATTTTCAATAACTGTTTCATGTTTCCAAATTCTATGTAAGCTTTGATTATGTTTATAACTTTGTATAATGACATTATCCCCTATATTTATCTGCATCATGTCACCTACTCTTCGAGCAACCAATCTTCACCCTTTAACGTTTCAGGCTCAGTTTTGCTTAAATTTAAGTAATCTAATTGTCCTAAGACTTCATAAATCATAATAGCGGCTGTATTGGCAAGATTAAGAGAACGAATTTTATCGCTCATCGGTAATCGAACACAACGGTCTAAATGTTCTCTTAGAATAGATTTTGGTATTCCAGTAGATTCTCTACCAAAGATTAAAAATATATCACCTTTTGCTTCTTTAAAATCAAACTCTCTTGGTGACTTTTTTCCATAACGAGTTATAAAATAATAATCACCTTGATTTTTACTTATAAAGTCTTCGAATGATTCATAAACAAAATAATGGACATTATCTAAATAGTTTACAGCGACTCGTTTCAAATATTTTGGATCAAGTTTAAAACCTAAGGGTTTAATAAGATGTAAAATACAATCAGTTCCTGCACAAGTCCTCATAATATTAGCAGTGTTTTGAGGAATTTCAGGTTGATATAATACTACATTTAAACTCATTTTTTCTTAACAATCCTATTTAATTTTTTCTTTTCAATTGCGACTTTTTGATTATATTTTTTCTTGTATCCTGGCTTTACTTTGGTTGTCTTTTTAACTTTAAGTTTAGCCATTCGAT
The DNA here is from genome assembly GCA_964461565.1 of uncultured Candidatus Izemoplasmatales bacterium. Taxonomy (GTDB): domain Bacteria; phylum Bacillota_I; class Bacilli_A; order Izemoplasmatales; family Hujiaoplasmataceae; genus Hujiaoplasma. The sequence goes on from CAYWUZ010000002.1 coordinate 74,586, forward strand.
CAGAGTCATTTTCTTTCCAACTTCTTTGAGAACGAGCATTTCTATCTTTAGCATCAATTATTTGATTATTCTTGATTTCTTTATAATGTGTACGAACACCTTTATGTTCTAGTTGATCTAGGTATGAATTATCATTAAACTCATAGAGTGAAATTGCTTCACCATCCATATTCACACGTCCAGTTCTTCCTGTACGATGGATATAGAACTCTGTATCACTTGGTAATTCATAGTTAATAACATGTGATACACCAATAATATCAATACCACGGGCTAAAATATCAGTCGCGACGATGTATTGAAAATCTAAATGATTGATACGTTGAATTAGTTGTTTGCGTTTTCTATGAGATAATCCCCCATGGAACAAGGTTACATTATAATTCTTATCCTCCATCACTTGGTGGACTTCTTCAGCGGATTCTTTTGTATTACAGAATATAATTGCTAAATAAGGATTAATCGAATTTAAAATTTGATTTAAAATCTCAAGTCTGGCTTTTTCTTTTGTCTTAATAAAGAAATGATCAATATTTAAATTTGATATTTCGTCTGGATGTACTTTAATTGTTACGGGATTTTTAAGATATTTTCTTAAAAATGGTAATAATCTTTCTGGAATTGTCGCTGAAAAAACCATGAATTTAGCTTTTGTACAAACATTAGCTAAATTTGATAATTCTTCAACGAAATTTTGATCAAGCGCCATATCAGCTTCATCAATGATAAAATAAGATGCAGTATAGATTTTCAAGACATTTTCTTTAAAAACTAAATCATGCAATCTTCCAGGTGTACCAATAACAATATGAGGCTGTCTAGATTCTAAGTGTTCAATACTTTGATCTCTATCTGTTCCTCCAGTAACCACATCTATCCGAATTGTTTTTGGTGAATGTTCAATAAGTTCTTTTGCAAACCTTTCAATTTGTAAAGCAAGTTCTCTTGTCGGTGCGACAATCACTGCTTGACAATTTGAGTTATTTTCATCCAATTTTTCTAAAATAGGTAATAAAAAAGAATGGGTTTTTCCAGACCCAGTTTTTGCTTCTACGATTAATGGTTGATTTTGTTCATCTAATTCTTGTACTTTTTTTTGTACGTCTGTCAGTTCATTAAAATGAATGGCAGCTAAAGCGTCATTCAAGTAAGTTTTGTTAAATTTTTTCATAAGATACCTTCTTTGTATTTTTCTCATATCTATTATATAATAGAAAAGGCTTAAAGTAAATCAATAAGGGGTAAAACATGATAGTTAGAGACATTCGGCCTAGAGGCTTTTGTAAAGGTGTACATTTCGCCATTGAAAAAGTTAAAGAGGTTTTAAATTCTAAAGATTATCCAAGACCTATATATGTCTTGGGATATATAGTTCATAATAAACACGTTGTTGATGAAATAACTGAACTTGGAGCGATTACTTTAGATGATAAAGATAAATCAAGAATTGATCTTATTAATGAAATTGACACTGGTACCATCATTATTTCTGCACATGGAACGCCTTTAGATGTCATTGATAGAATTAAAGAAAAAAATTTAACTCTCGTAGACGCGACTTGTCAAGATGTCTATATTACTCATGATTTAATTAAAGCATACCTTAAAAAAGATTATCAAGTTATCTATATTGGTAAGAAAGACCATCCAGAAACAAATGCTTCTCTTTCTTTAGGTAAAAATGTCTATTTGGTTGAAACTACTGATGATGTAAAAAACATTCAGATGAATGAACCAATATTCGTAACAAATCAAACGACATTTAGTATTAAAGATATTTTTGATATCCATTTAGCTTTAAAAGATAAATATCAAGACATTATCATTACTGAAGAAATTTGTAATGCAACAAGAATTAGACAAAATGCAATTATTCAAGCTAATAATGATGTCGATCTATGTTATATTGTTGGTGATCCTAGATCAAATAATTCTAAAAACTTAGTTAAGATTTCAGAATTAATTACCAATACTAAAACATTTTTAATTCAATCAGTCGATGATATATCCATTGATGATTTAAAAGGAGTTCATATTGTTTCAGTTTCTTCAGGGGCATCAACGCCTGAACATTTGACAAAAAGTGTCATTGAATTTTTAAAAAACTATTCAGTTGAGAATTAAACCTTTATTTTTTCAGTTGATTAGTTTATAATAGTTTATACAGAGTTTTTGAGGTGATAATATGGCAAAAGAAAAAAATCAAGTTAAAGAAGAAATAAGAACTTATAATCCGACTAAAAGCAAATTCGGTAAATTCATTTTATTGATATTGGCAGTTGGGATGTTTTTAGGTATCCTTATCGCAGCTATTTGGTCTATGGTTGACGTACTTCTAGGTTAAACTTTAAAAAAAGCACAATCATTTGTGCTTTTTTTTATGTTTATCTATTAACTTCTTATTAGTAATTCTCTTGCAATATTTCTTGCAGAATCAGTGACTTCTTCAGCACTCATCATTTGTGCTATTTCTTCCACACGTTCTTCATATGATAAGTAATTAACAATCACTTTAGTTTGATTATTGATTACTTGTTTTTTTATAGATAAATGGTGAATTCCTTCCGCAACAACTTGTGGTATATGGGTAATGGAAATCACTTGAGCAAACTGAGCTGTTTCTGAGATTTTTCTACCGATTTTTTTGGCAATATATCCGCTAATACCTGTATCAATTTCATCAAAAATAATGGTTGGTATTTTCTGGCTTTTTGCAAATATTGTTTTAAAGGTCAACATAACACGGCTCATCTCTCCCCCACTAGCCGTTTTAGACAGTGGTTTCAATGGTTCGCCCTTATTCGTTGATATTAAGAAATCAACTTGATCTATACCATCTGATTTAAATTGATGGCGATTAAATTTATCTTTGAATTCAATCTGATGAAATTCTATTTTAAAGTCAGCGTACTTAATTTCTAATTCTTTTAATGTTTCAATGATTTCGCTGGTAATTTTTGTGGCGATAGTTTGACGCAAATTAGAAAGTATTTGTGCTTGTTCTACTAATGCTAAATACTCCTTCTCTAAAATCGCTTCTTTTTCAATAATTAAATCATCAAAGTTTTCAATATCATTAATTGTTTGAGATAATTCTTCTTGATAGATGATTAATTCAGAAATATCTTTATCATATTTTTTTTGGATTTTTTCTAAATCATTGATTCGTTCATTCATTGACTCTAATTCACTAGGATCATAATCTAGAGATTCTTGCTTATCTTCTATGACTTCATTAATGTCTTTTAATTCATAATATAGATTATTTAATCTCTCTGATAAATCTTTAAAATCCTTACTCGTATCTTCTATGCCTTCGATATTAGATTTAATACGATATAAATTTTCAATTAATCCTTGATCATTTAGCAAGGCATTGCTTTCAGCTAAGTTATAATTAATCTTATCAATATTATTTAAAACATTTACTTTTTCATTTAATTCTTCTAACTCATTATTCATTAGATTTAATTTAGATAATTCTTTAAGTTGAAATTGAAACAAGTCTAATTGTTTCATCGTTTCAGCTTTTTTATTTTTTAAATTTAAATAATCATCATATGCTTTTAAATAGTCTGATAATTTTAATTGATAATATTGAATATATTCATTGACCTTATCTTTTCTAAAATGATCAATGAGCCTTATATAATTTTCAGGGTTAATTAAAGAAGTTGTATCAAATTGCGAATGGATATCTGCTAAGTAAGTAGAGATATCATTAATGATTTTTAATGATACTTTTTGATCATTAATTTTAATAACATTTTGATTATCTTTTGAGATAATTCTTTGAATGGTTATCTCATCTTGATAATCAATGTCATAATGATTTAATAAATTCTTTAATTGACTATGTTTCACTTCAAAAACACCAATAACTGTCGCTTCATCAGCTTTATTTCTAATCATAGTTTTATCTGCACGCTCACCTAATAATAATGAAATTGCATCAATAAGAATACTTTTACCAGCCCCAGTTTCTCCTGTTAACACAGTCATCCCTGAATAAAAGTCTAATTCAATGTCATCAATAATCGCAAATTGTTTTATTTTAAGTTTTTTGAGCATAGCATCACCTACGGTTTTAGGATTGTATTTATAATAGATACTTCATCAAGATGATATTGTTTATATATTTCAGATTGAGAACCATGTTCTATAAATTCATCAGGTAATCCAAGAATCTTCACCTTTAATGACTGATTACTATCAGATAGATATTCAAGAATCGATGATCCTAATCCAGAAATCTTAGTCACATCTTCCAATACAAACGTTGGAAGTTTTGAATCTATGATTTGATTTAATGTTAATTCATCCATCGGTTTAATGAATAAAGCATTATAGATATTAATATTGAGTTTATGATTATTGATATAATCATACATTCTTTTGAAGTTATCTCCATATGCAATTAAATTAGCTTTTCCTTCAAATAAATAACTTTTCCATAATGGTTTGGTTATTTGATCATAAGTTTCATTTTTGTATATTTCAATATCGTTACGAGAATATCTAACAGCAACTGACTTATCAGCAATATTAAAGGCGTAATCAAATAATTGCCATGCTTCGACAGCGTTTGAAGGTTGAACGATTTCAATATTTGGAATGTGCTTAAGGAAAGCTATATCATAAATCCCTTGGTGTGTGTCACCGTCTCCACCTACAACACCAGCCCGATCAATTCCTAAGACAATTTTTAAATTTTGTCTAGTTAAATCATGAAGAACTTGATCATATGCTCTTTGTAGAAAAGATGAATATATTGGTAAAAACACATCGAAATCTTTTGATAAGGCTGAAGAAAAACAAACAGAGAATGCTTCACATATACCGACATCAATTATTTTTTCAGGATATGTTTGTTCAAATTCAGATAAACCAGATCCTAGAATCATTGCGGGAACAATGATTTTAAATCGATCATTCTTTTTAGCGTAATGAATCATATAGTCTGAAACAATATTACTCCAAGAAGCTTGATTTTCTTGTTTTTTTATTTTAGTTAAGCCAGTTTCTACATCAAAAGGTGAAACACCATGCCATGAACCATCTTTATCGTTTTCTGCATGTTCATAACCTTTCCCTTTAGATGTGACCACATGTAAAACGACTGGTTTATTCTTATTCTTAGCTATTTCTAAAAACTTAATTAATGTTTTAACATCATGCCCATCAATTGGACCATAATAAGAAAATCCTAATTCATCAAAAATTGTAATATTATTGGCAAATCCTCGAATCATATTCGCAGTTCTTACTTTAACATTATAAAAAAACTTTGGTAATCTTCGTTTAGATTTTTTTGCCATAGCGTAGAATTTAGAACTTCTCATTTTATTCAATAATTTATTAAGTCGTCCAACGTTTTTTGATATTGATTGGTCATTATCGTTTAAAATAATGATTGGTTGAAGGTTTGAATGACCCAAGAAATTTAATGCTTCAAATGATAGGCCACTATTTAAAGACCCATCCCCAACAACTGCGATATTTTTATATGTTTCATTGTGTTCTTTTCTAATCACTTCAAAACCACTTATAGCGGATATAGCGGTCGATGAATGTCCGGCTTCCCAATGGTCATGTACAGATTCTTCTCTCTTTTGATAGCCTGATAAGCCTTTATATTGTCTTAAAGTAGAAAAATCTTCTGCTCTTCCTGTTAATATTTTATGAACATAACTTTGATGACCTACATCAAAGACAATTCGATCAATGGGTGAATTAAATACTTTATGAATCGCTATTGTTAATTCCACTACACCTAGGTTTGATGCTAAATGCCCACCGGTTTTAGATATGTTTTCAATCAAAAAAGAACGAATATCTTCAGATAATTCGTTAAGTTGCTTAATTGATAAATCTTTAAGAAATTGAGGGTCCTTGATGTCAAATAAGTTCATATTATTCTTGGTTAAAATCCTCTAATTGATCATCGTTCATTAATTTAACGATGATTTTTTCAGCTTCTTTTAATTCTTTATGACAAAGTTTTGCTAATTCGATACCCTCATTATATAATTTTACAGATTCATCTAATGATAATTCACCAGACTCTAATTTCTTAACTAAAGATTCTAATGTTTGTAAGTTTTCTTCAAAACTAGGTTTACTCATGATTTTTTCCTTTCATTTCTAAAATCTTACATGTTAATTCTCCATCATGCATAGCGATATCGATATTCTTTAAAATATCTATCTCTTTTGTTGATTTGATGATTTGATGATCTTGTTTAACCAAAGCATAACCTTTAGTCATAATTGATAATGGGTTAACATGTTCTAAAGATTCCGTTAATCGAACAAATTGATATTGTTTGATTTCTAATCTATGTTGATATGTACTTAATAAAGTTTTATTTAATTGTTTTACTTTTTCTTTATTGCTTTGAATTAAGTTTTTAGGGTTATTCTTGATTAGATTATCATAGGTATGCATATACTTTAGTTCTTGCGTTTGCATGATTCTTAATGGTTGTTTAAATACATTCGCTGATACTAAAGTCAAGTATTTTGTCTTTAACTTAGAATAATCATTGGCTAAAGATTGATTTAATCTTGATTTATACTGAGATATTAAATTGAAAACATCTTTATGATGAGGCACAACCATTTCCGCCGCATGTGAAGGCGTTGAAGCTCTTTTATCTGCGACAAAATCAGCGATAGTAAAGTCAGTTTCATGACCAACTGCGGAAATAATCGGAATTTTAGAATGATAGATTGCTCTGGCGACTATTTCTTCATTAAAGGGCCATAAATCTTCAATAGATCCACCACCACGACCAACGATTAATACATCAACAAGGCAATCTTTATTGGCGTTATTAATTTGATTAACAATCTCATTCTTAGCAAACACACCTTGAACAGCTGCCGGATAGATAATGATTTTTGTTAAGGGAAATCTTTGAGAAATCACATTGATAATATCTCTCACCGCAGCTCCAGTTTTTGATGTAATAACACCAACTGTTTTTGGATACATTGGTAATTCAAGTTTATGTTCTTCTTTAAATAATCCTTCAGTTTCTAAATTCTTTTTTAACTTCTCATAGGCTAAATATAAATCGCCTATACCATCAACTTCCATTTTTGTAATATAAACCTGATAATTACCATAAGGTTCATAAACAGAAACATAGCCAGACACAATAATTTTATCACCATCTTTAGGATCAAAATTAAGTGTTTTAGTATGACTAGAAAACATCACTGCGGATATTTGAGATTGGTCATCTTTTAAAGTTAAGTAAAGATGTCCACGAGAGTGTTTTTTAAAATTTGAAATTTCTGCTTTTAAAAGAATTGACTGTAATTCTGAATCAGAATCAAATTTAAATTTAAGATAACGGTTTAATGCAGTTACAGTTAAATATCTAGACATCTTGATCACTCAAACCATCAACGATGTTTTGTAATAAACGATTATTAAATTTCTTCGCTAAATCATCATCTAAGTTCGAATACTTTTTTGTTAATTCTAATGCTTCATTCATCACAACTTCTTTGGGTTGTTTTAAATGGATTAATTCATATACTGCATATCGAATAATTGCTAAATCGACGTAATTTAAACGTTGAATGGACCAATTCGTTAAATTCTTTTCGATTAACTCATCTATCTCTTCTACAAATTCTTTATATACATTGAAGGCAGATAAAAGTTCTGACTCATAATCACTAAACTCTTGATCAGGATTCATCATATCAGAATATATTAATTTTATTATTTCTTCTCTAAATTCTTTTCTATTCATTGGTTTATAAACACAATCCTTTCAAAGTAACATCAATATAACGACGAACTATTTTACCACAAAAACTAAGGTTATTAAAGACATAATCATCAGGGTCAATCAATTTCATTGCCAGCATAAGCGCCTTTAATTAAGTCTATCTTTAATCTTTCTAAATCTGCCTTGACTAAACTTTCATCATTATGACTATAAATGATATGATTAAATCGTTTGTGTAAGATAGAGACAATCTCCATAGAAAACTCATGATTAAAAAGCTGCGGTTGAATCATATAATAATCAGTTAAAGTCATTTTGTCTAAGATGCTAAAATCTGACAAGTCACCTTTTAAGGCAATTGATACTTTCTTTTCATTTAAATAATTAATGTCTTCTTTGCTTAAAGACAAATAAGCGTCGATTGAAAGTAACCAAGTCACTTGATGATGATTAATTAAGTCAATACGTCTTAATAAATAATTAAATGCTTTTTTAGATTTGATTGATTCAATTGAAATAGGAACAATCCATCTCATATTTCTTCCTAATGCTTTTGCATCATTGATTAATGTGTTCACCAATAAACGGTCGAAATGAATATTCAACCCATTTTTAGATAAAACATATTCAACTTTACAAGGGTCAGTTAATATATTGAGATGATGATAGTCAACTTCAATATGACTAATTTTTTGTGTGCGCCAGTTTTTAATATAATCTTGTTTTAATTTTAAATTTTTATTATTAATCAACTTATTGATTGTTTCAAGATATAAATACTCTATTTCTTTTTCTTTTCTAATAAATTTATCAGAAAAAATAAATTTATCTTCTGTTGATGTATAAGCTAATAGATAATTAAGTTTGTCGATGACTAGAGATTCATTTTCATTCATTAATTGATATGAAAATCTTAAATCAAAAGATAATCCAAGAAATAGACTAGATTTTTCACTTAACCGTTCAGGTATACGTTTATCTCGTGTATCTAACAAGATATATATCAAGTGATTAGCAATGAACTTATAATCAAGCAAATGATTATTGGATAACTTCGGTAATTCATTGATATATAATTGAAGTTGTTCTTGATAATTGTTATAGCCTAATTTTGAGATTAATGTTTTATAATTGGATATCTCAAGCAATAAGATTGAGTGTTCTTGGTGTTTAACCCATAAATTTTCTGTTTTAGCAGGATTTTCTTTAGATTCTTCTATCAATAAGTAAACATCAAAATCAAGCGTATAAGAAATGATTTTAAGCTGTTTGCCTGAATACGTCACTTCAAACGATTTATTTTGAGAAAGTTCATCTAAATAGATAATTGAATCTAATTGTTTTTGAAAATCATCAAACTGCATAAATAACAGATCTGTATTTAATAAAGTATGTGCATAATCATTCATCAAGATGATTTGATGATTTGAAATTTTGAATAACCCAATATTTTTCATATCTAAAAGAGACTTTAATGATGTAACTAGTTGATTGTTTTGTGTTCTCATATTAAATTCTAGTAATTTTTCTTTTAAAACATGACTTGTTAATATTGTTAGTTTTTTTGCTAAATCAAAAAATTGTTGGCTGGTGTATGTTAATAAATATTCACTGTCATTGATTTTTTCAAGGAAAATATAGTCAACATCATCTTCAACATAAATAAAAGATTCAATTAATTGTCTTGGATATGTTTGTTTATGTTCACCTTTAAAAATATCATCAATAATTAAATGATATTGATCTAAGGCTTTCTCAAGTAAGAGTTTTTTAGAATAATGTAATAATTGGACTTTAGCATCAATAATTTTAAGATAAACAATTTTTTTGAAAACTCTAGTTTCATCTAAATTAAGAAAGATATCACGAATAAGGTCTCTTTCTTTTTGATGAATGACATGATTTTTCATATGATTTAATAATACATTAAAGTAATTAAAATCATCAAAACTGATTGTCTCTCTACCTTTGAGTTCAATAATGATGTTATTTGCTTCAATATAGGCATCCTGATTGATCTCTTTTAACATTATCAGTGCCGATGAGAAAAAGTTTAATTTCGTTTGAATTGAAGCTTGTTCAAGAACTTTTTCTTTATATCTTGTATAAAATTCATAAGCATCAGTTTTTCTGTTTAGTGCTAAAGATATCCTTATAAAACGATTGAGATAGGATAGTTTACGATTTGATTTAATAAAAAAATCTTCATATTTCTTCATTGAATCAACATAATTTGCATCATAGTATTGTAAATCTGATTCAACTAAAAGAAAGATATCATTTACTTTTTGTTTATCAAAGATGATCGCATGTTTATATGATTTATAAGCTAGTTCTTTATTCTTATTTTCTAAATAAAGTAAGGCTAGTTTCAAATATTTATTGGTTAAATTTTGACTAGATATTGTATCTTCTATTCTTTCTAATGATTCAATTGCTTTATCTATTTCTTTAAGACCCTCATAACATATGGCTAAATAAAACAAATGAATTGATTTTGCTTTAGAGGTTTCTAAATACTTTTCTTTTGATAATAAAATATTAAGTAATGAAGGATAATCCTCAATTTCTAAAAGCAATTCAATATATAAATCATGCAATTTTACAATATCATGGTGATTATCTAAGGAAGCATTGTTCTTTATATAGTTTAAGTAAAGGGTAGCTTCTTTATAATACTTTTTGTTAAACATTTCTTTGAAAGTAGCTTCAACTGAATCCATTAACAAAAATCCTTTATCATTTAAAGGAATTTTATAATCTTGATTCACTTGATTACTTTCATTCATATTTAAACCTCTTTAAATTGTTTAACAACTTCTTTGGTTTTTAGATTAATGACAGCTATTTGTATACCTAATTCATCGATATATACTTTCATATAACTAGGAAAGGGGTATGATTTTCGGTAAGATAAAGCTCCTGGATTTAAGATGATAAGATTTTCTTTTTTTTGCAGGTCTATTCTATGTGTATGTCCATAACATACAACATCAGCCTTTAATCGTTCTGATTTTTTTATCAGTCGACTTAAACCAAATTTAACATTATACAAATGTCCATGAGTAAAAAAGAACCAATGATGATGTATTTTCTCAGAAATATCATATGGCACTCTTGGTGCAAAAGGATAATTTCCCTTAACTGAAACTATATTCAGTTCTTCTAAGAATTCTTTAGAAAAACCAGAATCTCCTAAACAATAGATTCTGTCATGTATTTTTTCATATTCAAGCATTTCCATTAATGCGTTATTATCACCATGGGTATCAGAAAAAATCAGGATAATCATTTTTCAAATCCTTTAGTAATAAGTCTATTGCTTTTCCTCTATGAGAAAACTTATTTTTTTCTTTTAAAGTGAGTTCTGCTAGAGTTTTCTTAATAGAATCTATTTCAAACAAGGGATCATAACCAAAGCCTTGATTTCCTCTAGGTGCTTCTAAAATATTGCCACTTAACTCACCTTCATAAAATCTTGGCTCTTGAAAAGGCATGATTAAACATATGGTCGTATGGAAATATGCTTTTCTATTTGTTTCACCTTTTAGTTTCATTAAAAGTAATTCGTTATTTTTAATATCAGTCATTTCTTTAGAAAAACGTTTAGAATGAACCCCTAATTCATCAGGCAACATATCGACCAATAAACCAGAATCATCAGCTATACATGGTAGATGTGTCATTCTATAGACAGTATCAGCTTTTAAAAAAGCATTTCGTTTAAAGGTTGTTTCAGTTTCAGGTATAAAATCAACAGGCAAAATATCTTTATATGGTATTAACTTTATTGGTTTTAACTTATCTTGATATTCTTTGATTTTGCCAGGATTATCACTGACAATAATAATTTCACTCATGATAGAAAAAAAGTTAAGAATTATCTTAACTTAATCTTTCTCCCATTAAGCCATTTTGAAAACTTTTCAATGTTCTCATTATGCCCAACAAATAATAACTCATCGTTCTCTCCAAAAGGTGTTTCTGATGAAGGTATAATGATTTTATTGTTACGTCTTATAGCAACAATGTTAACATTAAAGTTTCGACGAATATCTAATTCTAATAAGTTTTTACCAATAATTTTATCTGTTGCTTTCATAGTGATGAAACTATAATCAACATCAAGTTCGATATAGTCTAAAAAACTACTAGAAACTAATACTTTTGCTAGACGAATACCTGTTGATCTTTCAGGCCAAATGAGATGTTCATGATCCACACCAAGTTTTTCAACGACTTTAGCGTGGTATTCAGATTGAATTTTTACAAACACTTCTTTAACCCCTAAATCCATGAGTATTAAAGTTGTTAAAATTGAATTATCAACATCCATCCCTGTTGCGACAACAACTTTATCGTAATTTGCTATACCAACTTCTCTCAATGCTTCAATATCGGTTGAATCTAAGCATACAGTATTCGTTAAAGCTTTAGCAATCTTTTCAATCTTTTCATAATCTTTATCAATGACCAATACTTCTGCTTCTAATTTAATGAGTTCTTCGACTAAAGCACGTCCAAAACGGCCTAAGCCAATCACTGCAAATGATGGTTTTGACATATTATCACATCCTTACTTATAATATTAATTATACTTGAAAAGCGCCTTTTGTCAATCGACTTAACATTTATTTGCCTGCTCTCTATACTTTTTATTTGAATTAAGTTATAATGTTAATGTTATAAATTTAGCGAGGTGACTTATGCAAAGTGATGGGTTTCTTAAAAGCAACAAAAAGTATGTTAATTTATTTATTTTAATCGCTTATCTTGTCTATTTATTTTCAAGTTCATTGATTTCAGGTTTTATTTCCTTAAATCACGAAAATCGAACTGAAGATTGGGTGAGTGATACCTTTGAATATACATGGACAGAAGCTGAAGATGGATATATTCTTAATTATCAGACAATTATTACAAATCATACCGATGGTCTTATAGATAAAGTCAATGTTCGGTTCGTTATTTTAAATGAAGATGAAGAAGCTATAGCTGGTTTTATTGATTCTTATGAGGATTTAGAAGTTGGAGAAAGTAGAATTGTCGAAGGCACACATCATTTTACCGAATATGGAACATCAATAAATCAAAGCACTTATGTTCCATTTAATACTGAACTTAGTAATTCTTTACAGTTAATTTTTGCATTGATTATTGCGGTTGTTTTGTTTTTTATTAACAAACAATCTTATAAAGATGACTTCGTTCATTTTAAGAATGAACCAAAAAAACATTTTGGTTATATATTCTCTGGTTTTATTCTTATTTATGTTGCGGCTACAATCGCAAATATAATTATGATTTCCTTAGGTGTTGAAGAAACTAGCATGAATGAAATGGCGATTCAGTCAATGTTTTCACCTCATTGGATTAGTGTTATTACTTTATTTTTATCTTTGGTAATCATTACGCCTATTGTTGAAGAAACAGTCTTTAGAAAAGGTTTATACGGCATTGTTAGACCTGGATTAGGTGATGTCGGGGCTGTATTAGTTTCAGGTTTAATTTTTGGCTTTTTACATGTTGCTGGTTGGGGAGATTTTATTCAAGTCATTCCTTATGCATTCATGGGACTTTCATTCAGTTTTATTTATTATTACTCAGGAAGAAACGTTTATGTTGTTATTGCAATTCATGCATTAAACAACTTAATTCCTTATCTTATCTATACAACAGATTTATTTAGTTAGTATATTATGATTACTTATAAAAATAGAAGACAAATTGTCTTCTATTTTTTTATAATTGGAAATAACACTTTAATGGTTGTCCCTTGATCTTCTTCGCTTTCTAAAGTAAAGACACCTTGATGATTAAGCACAATATGTTTGACAATCGATAAACCTAAACCAGTTCCACCAATTAAACGACTTCTTGCCTTATCTACTCTATAAAAACGTTCAAATATTCTATTTTGTTCTTTTAATGGGATGCCGATACCATCATCTTTAATTTGAATTTGTGTTTTGTTTTCAACTTCACTTACACTAATCCAAACATGGCCACCAACTTTTCCATATTTAACTGCATTTTCAACTAAGTTTTTAATTAATTGGAATAAGTCTTCATAATTAAAATAGATGGAATCTATGTCGACTTCTTTGATAATGGTTATGTTATTTCTTTGTGAATAAATAGACAAATTATTAATAACATCATCGATCACGTGATTAACAGATATCTCATTCAAAGCAATGGATTCTTGTTTGTTCTCAAGTTCAGATAATAAAAGCATATCCATGACTAAATGACTCATTCTATTGGCTTCGTGATGAATTCTTTCTACTAAATCAAGAACAGTTTTTTCATCTTTTGCCATCCCTTGAACAATCAATTCAGATGAACCAATAATTGATGTTAAAGGAGATTTTAACTCATGAGAAGCGTTGACAAAGAAATCTCTTTTAAGCGTTTCAATGTCTTTGATGGCAGTCACATCACTATAGATGACAATCACACTCATTAAATCATCCCAATTATGATCTAGATAATTAATTGAAACGCTGAAATATTGTTCATCTTTTTTAATGATAGAATGCATGCTTTCTTTACTTTGATAGACTTGTTCGATGGCTTCTTGAAGCTCAATTTCTCTAAAAAGAAAACGATAGTCTTTATTCATATTTATATCTATATTAAATCTATAGAGTGATTTTAGATGTGTATTGAGTAAGATAATGTGTTTATCTTTATTAAGAACACAAATTCCTTGATTCATATGATCTAAGAGAAAATCAGTTTTTCTTTTTTCTGATTTTAGTGAAGAAATATGTTCAGATATTGATTGATTGATTTTATTGATTTCACTGATTAGATCATCGATTTCATTATGCTTTTTCATTAACTGAATTTCAGTATATTTACCTTCATTAACATCGATTAATATGTCTTTGATATCTTCTAGTGGTTTTAGACTATACTTGATTAATACAGAAACTGACATTATCGATAAAATAATAATCACGATACCAATCACAACAGATAAACCAATAAAGTCATTTAAGAATAGAAGTACAGAAGCTCTTGGAATCGCTACTCTTAAATAATCACCTTGGTCTAGTTCCATGGCTAAATACATCATATCAATATTTAGAGTGTCAGATTTTCTAATATATGAGACTCCTGGATTTAAAATCTCAGGGCGATCACTATGATTATCTAGATTTGAAGCCAATGAATCAGATAAAACTTGACCTTCACTGTCAATAAATGTAATTCTTAAATAATCATCTAAGTCTTGATATTTGTCGATAATT
This sequence comes from uncultured Candidatus Izemoplasmatales bacterium, assembly GCA_964461565.1. Taxonomy (GTDB): domain Bacteria; phylum Bacillota_I; class Bacilli_A; order Izemoplasmatales; family Hujiaoplasmataceae; genus Hujiaoplasma. The sequence goes on from CAYWUZ010000002.1 coordinate 89,593, forward strand.
GTTTGATAATCATTACCATCATTTACTTCTATTTCGATGATGTCTAAATAATGTTGTAAATTCAATTCTGTAACATTATTTAATGAACTTCTCGCTATTAGGGTTGCGCCAATAATAAAAACAATCATTGCGCTTAAAATAATGGTTATGAACTCTAAACTAATCTTCCTTTTCATAGTTCTAATTTAAATCCTATTCCATGGATAGTATCAATGATATCTTTACGCTTTGTTAAAAGCGCTAGTTTTTTTCTAAGTTCATTCATATGGACATCTAAGGTTCTACTTTCACCAATAAATTCATAACCCCACACTGCATTCATTAGTTCTTCTCTTGATAATATATCACCTTGATGAAGCATCAGATACTTAAGTAATTCAAATTGTTTATTCGTTAGAGTCATTGTTTCTTCTCGAAAACTCACTTGATGTGTTTTAGTATCGAGTTCTAATTCTTTAATTGTTATAAACTGTTCAGTTTTATCAACAAATGTTCTTCTTAATAACGCCTTCACTCGACTGATTAATTCTAAAATACCAAAAGGCTTAATTAAGTAATCATCCGCACCGATATCTAAACCGATTACTTTATCAAGTTCAGATGATTTAGCAGAAACAATCAAAATAGGAATATCTTTGTATTGAGGAAATTTTTTTAGTTTTTTTATAATAGTTAACCCATCCATATCAGGTAACATTATATCAAGCACAAATAGATTTGGTTGTTTGATTTCTAATTCCTGAAACATCGATTTAGCATGTTCAAAACACGCCACATTAAATTGCGAATTTTCTAAAGCAATTTTTATGACATTTTGAATGTTAGGATCATCTTCAACAACATAAATTAATGGATTCATTATTATACCTCAATCTTTAACGTGTTTACCTAATATTGAAAATATTACCCATTCTGCTAAATTAACTGCATGGTCGCCAATCCGTTCAAGATACTTAGCAACCATCATTAAATAGATGGCGTAATCAGCATCGATTTTGCTTTCTCTAATTGAGTCCGCTACTTGTTTACGGATTGAATAAAAGTCTTTATCAACTATATCATCTTCTTGAATCACTTTTTCAGCAATTTTTAAATCTTGGTTCACAAATGATTCCAAAGCTAATTTAATCATTTCTTCACTTGTTTTAACCATTTGCGATACTTCTTTAACAACGAAAGGTTTTTCATTTTTTTCCATAAATATTGTTAATTTTGCGATATCAACCGCATGATCTCCGATACGTTCTAAATCAGTAATCATTTTTAAGATTGATGTAATCAATCTTAAATCTTTTGCGACTGGTTGTTCTCTTAAAATAATACGCATACATTCTCTTTCAATAGCGTATTCCATTTCATTAACTTCTTCATCTTTCTTAATCATTTTGTCGGCTAATTCTGCATTCATATCTAAGAATGATTGTAAAGAAATATGGATATGTTTTGTGACTAAGTCACCCATCTTTATAAGACTAATTTTTAACTCTTCTAACTCTTGATCAAACCTTGTACGAAATGTCATGTTTCCTCCTTTTGATTATATACGATAATCTATTTTTATTCAATTATTATCCAAAACGCCCTGTGATATAGTCTTCTGTTTGTTTTTTATTAGGTTTAGAGAAGATTAAATCTGTTTCATCATACTCTATTAATTCTCCCATTAAAAAGAAAGCAGTGTTATCAGAAATTCTCGCAGCTTGTTGCATAGAATGTGTAACGATGATGATTGCGTAGTTCTGTTTTAAATCATTAATTAATTCTTCGATTTTCATTGTAGCGATTGGATCTAAGGCACTTGTTGGTTCATCCATAAGAATGACCTCAGGTTCCATTGCGATGGCTCTAGCGATGCATAAACGTTGTTGCTGACCACCAGATAGTTCCATAGCACTTTCTTTGAGTCTGTCTTTGACTTCTTCCCATAGAGCAGCTCTTTTAAGTGATTCTTCAACGATTTCATCTAGTTTTTGTTTATTTTTAATACCTTGACATCTTGGACCATAAACAATGTTATCGTAAATAGTCATTGGGAATGGGTTTGGTTTTTGGAATACCATTCCAACTTTAGTTCTTAATGAAATTATATCATATCCTTTATCATAAATATTATGATCATGATAAGATATTTTTCCTGTGATTTTACAGTCATCAATTAAGTCATTCATTCTGTTTAATGTTCTTAAAAATGTTGATTTACCACACCCTGATGGGCCAATAAGTGCAGTAACTTTATTTCTTTCTATATTTAGATTTATCTTTTTTAAAGCTTGAAATGATCCATAGAATAAATCTAAGTCTTTGATTTCGAATACTTGATCTGCCATAGTCTAACTCCTTTGTGATGTTCTTTTTAAATATCTATGAGATATTAATTTAATTGAAATATTCAGTAACAAGACAATCATGAGTATAATTAATGATATTGTACTTGCTAATTCTATATTTGCTGGTTCATCTGTCATTAATGACCAAATCTGAACTGATAGGGTGGTTGAGTTACCGTAAATAGATATATCATCTTTAATGGCTGTTCCTATCGCAAATATTAAGGCTGCACTTTCACCGATGATTCTCCCTATAGAAAGCAGTGTAGCTGTTAATATACCTGGTAAGCTTGATGGTAATACGACTTTAAAGGTTGTTTGAGTACTATTTGCCCCTAAGGCTAATGAGGCCTGTCTAAAATCATCGGGTACTACTTTTAAAGATTCTTCAGTTGCTTTAATAATAACTGGCAGTAAGATAACTGCTAAAGTTAAACTACCTGAAATAATATTAGCACCTGTTGCAGGTGTGTATTTAACTGTTAATGGGACAAATACTGCTAATCCCATTAATCCAAATATGATGCTTGGTACACCAGTTAACATATCTATCATTGTTCGAATCATATTGATGATTCTACCTTTTTTAGCAAATTCATTTAAATAGACTGCTGTAAATATTCCAATTGGTAATGCAATCACCAATGTGATTCCGATGGTATATAGAGTTGTGATTAAAGACCCTCTAATCCCGCCACCGAGTGAAGAGAAAACAATTTCTCTGAATTCATCAACACTGTCTAATTCATTAATCATATGTTGTGCTCCATAAATTGTCAGTGCTGAGTTTTTGTCATAAAATTTTATTGAGCTTATTAAATGTCCTTCCTCGATTTTAAATTCATCATTCCCATCATTGTTTTTATCAAACATTGTGTTTAATGGTGAATCTGCGGCCACATATGACACTATAATAATCGGTTTACCTTCTCGATCTGTACCATCAGTTAAGGCAATACCCCATTTATTTGAATAGTAATCTTTTTCAGATAATCGATCTGGTTTATTGGTATTTGAAAAGTCAACGACTTCTTCAATACCGCCATTATAAAACTTTGCATGATAATCATTTGTTAGCAAATCTATGTTTAATAATCCTGCGCCGTTTTTAAATACAAAGAATATAATGGTTGATAAGATAATAACTGCGATTAGTGCAGCGCCGTAAGTGATACTTTGTAATAAATAATCAATTCTTTTACGTTTATTTGACATCGATATTACCTATCTTTCTCTTAACAAAATTCAAGATTAAATTTGTAAGTAGAATGACAATGATTAATACAATACCGACACTAAAGCGAATATCATAGTCGAGACCAATGGTTTCTTTTAAACCTTGTAACATGGTCGAAGTTAATGTTGATGTTGTTTCAAAAAAACCAAAACTAGGACCACTTCGAGCATTACCAGCAACTAAACTTACAGCTGTTGCTTCCCCTAATGCTCTTCCTATTCCTAAAATAGCGGCTGTAAAGATACCTGATTTAGCACTGATTAATACAACTTTAAAATTTGTTTGTGTTTTAGTTGCACCTAAGGCTAATGAACCTTCTTCTATATCTTTATGCACACTTCTAATAGCGACCTCAGATAAAGCAGTTATTGTTGGTAAAATCATTAATGATAATACCATCACAGTAGCTAAAACTGAGTTACCGCCCTTAGATTGTACCCCAAAGATTTTAGCTAGATTATAAACAACACCTAATATCACACCGCTTCCAAATAACCCATAAACAATTGAAGGTATTGATGCGAGTAACTCAACAACTGTTCTTAAAATACTTGATAATTTTTTAGGCGCAACTTTTGCGATAAATAAAGCTGATAAGACGCCAATAGGCATTGCGATAATAAGTGATAATAGAGCTATATATAAAGTATTAATAATAACGTAACCTACACCATATAAATTAGATTGAAAAGCCGTTCCTCTTAGCCATGTTGTTCCCATTAAGAAACGAATGACAGAAACACTTCCAATACCATCATAATCATCGATAAAGGGTTTGATACCTTCTCTAGCAATAAAGACTACAATAATGATGATAAATGAAGCTGATAGAATCGTTGTTAATAAAAATGTTGTTTTAACAAAACGATCAATTAATTCTTTTCGATTATTAAGATGAATTTTTTGTTTAAACGTAGTAAATAATTCCTTCATGCCTTAACCTCCTTACGCAAGAAAAGCCCTTTATTATAGGGCGTTTCTAATGACTGTTTAATTATAATAATTCATCCCAAGTTGTAAAGTCGCCTCTGTAAATCTTTCTAATTTGTTCAGCTGTTAAATTATTAACTAGGTTGTCTTTATGAACGATAACCACAATTGCATCCCAAGCTAATTGACCTTGTGTTCCTGTTGTTCCTGTTTCTGATTCTTTGAAAGGACGTGAAGCAAATCCTACATGTTTATAATTAGTACCATCTTTTTCAGAACCTTGTGTTCTTTTATATCCATCTGATGAACCAGTATGTTCATGTTCAGGTACAAAGTTACCACATTTTGGAGCGAATGCTTCAGTTAAAGCAAGTGCGATTTTTTCAATTGAATCTGATCCACCAAACTTAATCGTTACACCACTGTTGTCTAAAGAACATACATCATAATTATCTTTGATATCATCCCAAGTTTGGCTTGTTGGTAACGGAATTGCGCCTTCATTTGTAATGATATCAGATGCATCAGTTGTATTTAAGAAAGCAACAAACGCTAAAGTAATTTCTTTTTCTGTATCATTCGCAAAATCATCTAAAGAACGAATAATGTAATTGAATGGTCTTTTTAATCCATAAGTATTATTGATAACATTAGCAATTGTTGGATCAACACCATCAAATTGTAAACCTTTAATTGTATTATCTAAACTCGCTAATGAAATATAACCAATACCATATTCATCAACTGCCATTGAAGATAAAATACCTGTATTATCTTTGATTAAAAATCCATCAACTAACAAATCATCATTTTCAGCAGCTTCAGCAAATTCAATACCTTCCATAAATCCAGCTCTTGTTCCACTAGATGTATCTCTTGTATACACTGTTATTTCTTTACTTGAATCCCAAGTTGCATCTTCAGCACAAGCAACTAAAGTCATCATTAAAACCATTACAAACACTAATAATATTTTTTTCATTTTTTTACCTCTCCCTTTTATCATTGATTGACACCTAGATTTTAACTTAAAATAACAATTCTAAATATCATAATCATGTAATGAAATGTAAAAAAAATGTAAAAAAAAA
>CAYWUZ010000003.1:0-64248 GCA_964461565.1 uncultured Candidatus Izemoplasmatales bacterium
ATAATAAACTTTTTACAACGTTTATTGTTCTTCCTGTATCAACAATATCTTCAGCAATAATCACATGTCTATTTTCAACTGAAACATCTAAATCTTTAGTGATTTTAATATTGCCAACTGATGTCGTCCCCCCATGATAAGACTGTACACTCATGAGTTCATATTGACAATATAAATCAATATGTTTTATGAGTTCAGCTAAAAACGGAAGACAACCATTTAACAATCCAATGATTAAAGGTTTTCTACCTTGATAATCCTCAGTGATTTGTTTTCCTAAACGTTTAGAAATCTCGATGATTTCATTTTGATCTACTAGTATTCTTTCAATATCTTTTTCTAACATGATTATCACCCCACTTTTCATATTATAACACTAGTTAATTATTAAATAAACACCTATTTTAATGTAATAAATATATATAATGTCTATCATAATCAATAAGGCCATCTCGTTTCATCGAAGATAGTTCTCTTGATAATGAAGGTCTAGCTACATTTAAGTAGTTGGCTAGTTTTTCTTTGGAAATGATTCTTATTTTATCCATATTTTGACTCTTAATTTCATAAGATAACCACATATTGATTTTTTCTCTTAAACTCGATTGTAACAATATCTTATTATGTTGATTTAAATTTAAAGCTTTCTTACTTAACTGACTTAAGTAAAATGATTGGAAATCTTTGTTACTGTTTAATAACATATCTAATGAATGATGACTTAAAAAAGATATATAGGTATCTTCCATTGCGATTAAGTTTCCAGAGTAATAAGGGTTAGGACTGTTAATTAGAAAGTCTCCAAAGATATCTCCTTTATGAAGCGTCGAAAGAACTCTTTCTTCACCGTCTAAAGTATAGTGAACTAATTGAACTTCACCTTCATGAATCATGCCAATTCTATCGCATAAGTCATGTTCTTGGTAAACAATCATTCCTTTTTTATAAAAACAATTAATTGAAAAATAAGACATAATTTTTTGATTATTTAACATTTCAAATTCACCTCTTTATGTAACATATGTTACATATTAAAAACCATAAATAGTATATCATAGAACCAGTAAAAGGAGTTGGTTGAAATGAAAAAAATGATTGTTCTATGTTTTGTATTACTACTAACAATGCTTTCATGTCAAAGCAATGATACAGAAGAAGTAGAAAGTCTATCTATATTGGTCCCTAATGGTGTTCCTAGTATTGCTCAAAGTTATCTGGAATATAATCAATCTGATATTTATGGTATCGATAGGATTAGTGGCCCTCAACCTTTAGTAGCTGCTTTTACGAGTGAATCTCACGATGTGATTATCGCACCTGTTAATCTAGGAGCTAACCTGTATTCTAAAGGAATGAATTATCAACTAGCTGGCATTGTTACCTGGTCTAATTTGCAGATTATATCAAGATTTGAAATCACTGATATATCACTTCTAAGTGGAAAAGATATCATTGCTTATGGAGAAGGTTCAACTCCTGAAATGATCATTGAATATCTATTTAATTCATTTTTATTAACTGAAAAAGCCAATATAACTTATGAAGCAACTTCTGTCCAAGAAAGTTTGGTCTTATTTTTACAAAATGAAGATAGTATAGCCATTGTTTCTGAACCAGTGACATCACAAGCAAAAACGATGGTTGATAACTTATTTGTTTTAGATTTATCTGAATTATGGACTTATTATACGGGCTTTGATTTATTTCCGCAAGCTGGCATCTTTGTTCATAAAGATTTAGAGGAATCTATTGTTAATCAATACTTAATAGATATAGAAATCGCAACTCTAAAAGCCAAACAAAATCCATCTTTAATTGCTAATTATTGTGTTTCACTTGATTATCCATTTGAAAAATCTAATATTGAATCTTCAATCAGATTAAGTCAAATTGAATATCAATCTATTGATGATAGTTATCAAGCTATTGTCGATTATCTAGAATTGATATTTGATTTTAAACCTGAACTTATAGGAAATCAAATTCCTGATGGAGATTTCTACTACCCACGATCATGAGAAAATATATATTAGGTGGTTTATCCATCATCATACTTATAGTTATTTGGTATATTTATAGCGGTCAAATAAATAATGAGTTTATATTACCTGGCCCTTCTAAAGTGTTTAGAAGGTTATTCCTTCTATTAAGTCAATTAGAAACCTATTCAATTATATTTATGACTTTTTTTAGATTGTTGATTGCTTTTATTCTTTCTACAATTCTAGGTATTGTCTTTGGTTTACTATCCGGTAATTATCAACCAATAGATGAGTTTTTAAAACCAATCATTTCTTCATTAAGAACATTGCCTATTGCTTCAATCATTATTATCATTATGATTTTAATTGGAAGAGATAAGTCATTGTATGTCATTACATTTTTGATGATATTCCCAATTGTCTATGAAGCAACTAAAGCAGGTGTCTTAAATATATCTCAGCCTTTAAAAGACAATATCGCTTTAGAAAGTCATCCTAAATTAGTATTGTTATTTAAAATTCAATTACCTTTATCGTTTCCTTATATAAGAACATCATTATTTCAATCCATTGGTTTAGGATTTAAAGTCATCGTTATGGCTGAGTTCATCACTCAATCGAGTTCTGGAATTGGTCGTGAACTGTATAATGGTAGTATTTCTATACAGTATGAAAATGTCTTTGCTTGGACATTATTACTTATTATCATTGTTATGATTTTTGAAAAAATACTTCATCAAATAAAGAAAGCCTATGAATTCTAGGCTTTCTTTTTTTATATTCTTTCTTTTGCACTATAAGATGTGTGTAAGAGTTCATGAGCTATGTGTGATCCTGGTTTACCTAAGAAATCATCATATAGTTTCATAACCATTTCATTTTCATGAGACTTACGTCTTGGCATTGATGCATCTAAGTCATAAAGTGCTTTTTGTCTTTTTAATAAGATGTCTGTATGACCATGATGATATGGTTGTCCGCCACCACCAATACATCCACCAGGACAAGCCATGATTTCAATTGCATGGAAATGACTTTTTCCATCACGAATATCTTCTAGTAATTTTCTAGCATTTCCTAATCCATGTGCTATACCAATATTTAATTCTAAGTCACCAATTTGAACTTTAGCTTCTCTAATACCTTCAAGACCCCTAAACTGATCAAAATTAACTTGTTTAAGTTCTTTACCTGTAATCATTTCGTAAGCAGTTCTTGTGGCAGCTTCTATAACACCGCCAGTAGTTCCGAAAATTGCAGCTGCACCAGTAGATTCACCAAGTAATTGATCAAATTCTGTATCTGGTAATTTTTTAAAATCAATTGCAGCTTCCTTAAACATTCTTGATAGTTCTCTTGTGGTCATAACATAATCAACATCACTTAAACCATCTTTATTAAGTTCTTCTCTTGCTGCTTCTGATTTCTTTGCTGTACATGGCATGATTGATACCATAACAATATCTTTAGGATTGATATTGTTTTGTTTAGCATAATATGTTTTTGTTAAAATCCCGACCATTTCATGTGGTGATTTACATGATGAAGGAATATCTAATAATTCAGGGAATTGATGTTCAATAAATTGAACCCATGCTGGACAACATGACGTTAACATAGGTAATGTCTTTTTATTGACGATACGGTCTACAAGTTCAGTTGCTTCTTCAATAATCGTTAAGTCAGCGCCAAAGTTTGTATCAAATATTTGATCAAAACCTAATCTTTTTAAACCTGAAACAACTTTTCCTGTAAGGATTGTTCCTGGTTCATAACCAAACTCTTCTCCAATAGCGGCTCTAACGGCTGGTGCAACTTGAACAATCACATGTTTATCTGGATTGTTCAAGGCACGCCAAACCTTAGGAGAGTCATTTGTTTCGGCCAAAGCACCTGTTGGGCAAACAGAAACACATTGGCCACAATATGTACAACTTGTTTGGTTTAAATCTAAATGAAAAGCTGTTGCGACAACTGCATCAAACCCTCTTTTTAACGCACCTAAGACGCCAACTGTCTGAATATCATTACACATTGTAATGCATCGTCTACACATAATACATTTATTTGTGTCTTTGGTGATTCCAAAAGAAGTAATATCTATCGGATGTGACATCTTTTCACCTTGATAATGGATTTCTTTAATATTCATTTCATGTGCTAAAGTTTGTAAATCACAATCTAAGTTTTTAACACATGTCAAACAATCATTTGGATGATTTGATAAAAGCAATTCTAAATTAGTTCTTCTACCCATAACTGCTTTCATTGAATCTGTTTGTATTTTCATTCCTTCATGTACTTCTTGAGCGCAAGAAGGAATTAATCTTCCAGTGTCTTCGTTTTCAACGACACAAACTCGACAATTCGCACTTTTATTGATAACACCAAATTCTTGTAAATTTAAATGACATAATGTTGGAATATGAACACCTATTTTTTCAGCAGCATCTAAAATAGTAGAGCCTTTTTCAACTGTCACAGGAATATTATTAATTGTTAATTGAACCATTTTTTCGATTAATTTCATTATAGCCTCCTATGGTTTAATGACAGCGCCAACAGGACACGCTTCATAACATGCACCACAAGCAATACACTGTGCTTCATTGATATAATGCGCTTCTCTAACAGATCCTGTAATACATGATACAGGACAGTTTCTAGCACACTTCGTACAACCAACACATAGCTTTGTGTCAATTGTATAAGCTGTTTTCTTTGTCCGATATGCATATGCTTTATATTCTTCTTTAAAATACTTCATTGTTGAAAGAACTGGGTTAGGCGCTGTTTGTCCTAAACCACATAATGATGTATTTTTAATGTTTTCTCCTAATACTCTTAAACGTTCTAAATCTTCTGGTTTACCTTCCATGTTTACTAATCGTTCAAGAATTTCATACATTCTTTTAGTTCCAATACGACATGGTGTACATTTTCCACATGATTCATCTTGTGTAAAATCAAGATAGAATTTTGCGACTTTTACCATATCAGTTTCTTCATCCATAATAATCATTCCACCACTACCCATCATCGCACCCATGGTTTGAAGTGAATCATAATCAATTTTCAAGTCAAAATATTCTTTGGTAATAACGCCACCGCTTGGTCCACCTATTTGAATCGCTTTAATTGCTTTGCCTTCAGGATGACCACCACCTATATCATAAATGATTTCATTAAAAGTCGTTCCCATAGGCACTTCAACTAAACCATTGTTTCTGATTTGACCCGCTAATGCAAATACTTTCGTTCCTTTAGATCCTTTTGTTCCAATTGAAGAAAACCATTCATGTCCTCTCAAAATTATTGCAGGTATATTAGCGAATGTTTCTACATTATTAACAGAGGTAGGTTTGCCTCTAAATCCCTCTTGACTAGGAAAAGGTGGTTTTTTTGTTGGTTCCCCACGTAATCCTTCCATCGAATGGATTAAAGCAGTCTCTTCACCACAGACAAAAGCACCTGCGCCTAATTTAATTTCAATATTAAAACTAAAATCAGTTCCCAAAATATGATCTCCGATTAACCCAACAGCTTTTGCATCACTAATAGCTTTTCTTAAGCGATTTGTCGCAACCCCATATTCAGCGCGAATATAGATAAGCCCATGATTTGAGCCAATAGCATATCCTGCAATCATCATTGCTTCTAGAATTGAATGAGGGTCACCTTCAAGAATAGAACGATCCATGAATGCCCCTGGATCTCCTTCATCAGCGTTACAAACAATATATTTTTCATCCGATTTTACTTTTCGAGTTAAATCCCATTTTAATCCAGTGTGAAATCCTCCGCCACCACGGCCTCTTAATCCTGATTTATTAACCACACTAATGACTTCTTCTGGGGTGTAACTGTCTAAAACTTTAGCGAGTGCTTGATAGCCATCATTAACAATATAATCTTCTATATTTTCCGGATCAATTTCTCCACAATTCCTTAATGCAATTCTCATTTGCTTCTTATAAAAATTCATACCTGATCCTTCTTTGATTACTTCTGTTTGATCAGGTTCTTGATATAATAATCTTTCTACAACAGTTCTATGAACTAAATGCGTATTAACAATTTCTTCGATATCTTCAACTTTTACTTGAACATAAGTGATATCATCTGGTTCTATTTTTATAATTGGACCTTGACCACAAAAACCAAAACAACCTGTTTTGATAATTCTTACTTTGGCCTGAATTGCTTTACTTTCAATTTCTTTTTCAAAAATTTTAATGATCATTTCACTGTCACTAGACATACAACTAGTTCCATTACAAATTAATACATTGATTTCATAATCTTGCTTTTTCGGACATTTTTTACGCCAATTATTTAAATCATTTATACTATTTACGATCATTTTCAATACTCCTGTAATAGCGGATAATATCATCTACGTCTTTAGGTTTTACTTTACCATATACTTTTTCGTTAACGGTTAAAACTGGTGCTAGTCCGCAAGCACCAATACACCTAACATCTTTAATTGTAAATAATCCATCTTTACTAATCTCACCTTTGTTTAACCCAGTGATTTCCATCACTCGGTCTAAAACTTTATCTGCACCTTTTACAAAACAAGCAGTACCCATACAAACAGAAATAGTGTATTTTCCGACTGGTTTTTCATTGAAATACGAATAAAAAGTAACGACACCATTCACTCTTGCGCCTGATAGATTGAGTTTTCTTGCAATGTATAATTGTAAATTTTGAGGTAAATATCCAAACAAGCCTTGTGCTTTATGTAACACATGGATTAAGTGTTCTTCTTTATTACCTTCTAGTGATTCGATATAAGCATCTAACTCGTTTAATAAGTTTTTATCTAGGGTGCTCATATCTAAAATTTGTTTTATCATATGCCCCTCCGTTCATTTAACCGAAGTCATTATAACAAAAAAGTTTATCATTTGTAAATAGTAAATTTTGATAAAAACAAACTTTTTATAATAAAGCCTATTAACGCCTAGAATTAGACGTTTATAAAAAGATAAAAAGATAACAAAACATAACATATGTTTTGTTTGATAAATAACGTATGTTATGTTATAAAAGTGACATATGTTAAAAAAAAGAATGTGAATTCATTTCACATTCTTTATCTTTTTTTCATTAATATTAATCTATCCTTTGGTCCTTTGACTCTTTGATACTCGCCAATTTCAATAAGGTCAAAATTACTAAACCTAGCTATCCATTCTTCTGTAGTCAAGTTGACGCCTCTTAAAATACCATTAAGTGTATAACTTCTTTCATCAATAGGTATCATTTTAATTCGTTGAATGAGTTCTTCCGTTAAATAAAAATTGAGTTTAAGTAATAAATATCCTCCTGATATTAATTTTTTATCCATAAGCTGTATCATCTCTTCAGAAGTATCATAAGGGACGACATCTAAAACATTTGAACATACAATACCATCAAACGAATAGTTTGATAATTGATTTAAGTAATCATGGGTGTCTTGAATAAACTCAATCCCTGTCATTTGCGAAAGTTTAACAGTCTGATTACAATAATCAATTGCATTTTTAGAAGTATCTATACCTAGTCCATATTTAATTTTATTTCCTAGTTTTTTTGCGATAAAAAGTGCATAGCCAGACCCACTACCTAGGTCAAGTATACGCTCACATTGATCTCCTAGATACTTTAATTTTTCTTCTAAAGGTGATTCTATTTTCACATCGTCTTCTTTAATTTCACTTGGTTCTAAAACAGAAAACTGTGAATCCCAAAATTCAATTAAATCTTGATTTAATTTTTTAATATCCATGATGGTTCTCCTATTTGTTTACTTATATAATTTTTGCTTTCATGATATAATCATATCAGCAAATATAAAAAAGGAAAAGATAAAAATGAAATCAATTAAATCTTTATATAACATCGGACATGGTCCTTCTAGTTCTCATACCATTGGTCCTGAAAGAATTTGTTATGACGTTTTGAGAAATTATAAGGGTGATTTTTATAAAGTGATTCTTTATGGTTCACTAAGTTTTACTGGCAAAGGTCATTTAACTGATGAAATTATCAAAAAAGTATTAATAAATGTTGAAATTGAATTTTCAACTCAATTAGGACTAGAACACCCTAACACTATGGATATCATTATTTATAAAAATAATAAGATGATTGGTGAAGAAAGATATTATTCTATTGGTGGTGGTGCCATCAAACGCAAAGGCGAGGAAGTAACAAAGGAAAAAAATGTTTATCCTCATTATAACTTTGAAGATATAAAGAGTTACTGCATTGAAGAAAACATAAGTTTATATGAATATGTGTATCGGTTTGAAGATGAGTCAATAAAAGACTACCTTAAAGAAGTTTGGAAAGTTATGCAAGAAGCAATTAATATCGGATTACACACTGAAGGATATTTGCCTGGTAAATTAAAATTAAAAAGAAAGGCAAAGTCTTTACTCTACTCACAAAAAAACAAGGTATCTATTGAATTAAGATTAGTCAGTGCTTATGCGTACGCTGTCAGCGAAGTTAATGCAAGCGGTGGTCTAGTTGTCACTGCACCAACATGTGGTGCAAGTGGTGTGTTACCAAGTGTTCTTTATTACTTAAAAGACGTTTATAAATATAATGATCAAATGATATATAATGCACTAGCGACTGCAGGTATTATTGGCAATATAGTTAAACATAACGGTTCAATTAGTGGCGCTGAAGCTGGATGTCAAGCTGAAGTAGGTACTGCTTGCTCAATGGCCGCAGCTGCTTATAGCCAATTAGAATCAGGCGATTTATCAGTAATTGAATACGCAGCTGAAATAGCTTTAGAACATCATCTAGGTTTAACCTGTGATCCTATAGATGGTTATGTTCAAATACCTTGTATAGAAAGAAACGCTGTTGCGGCTCATCGAGCCATTAATGCAGGTGAACTCGCACAATTACTGACAAGCACCTCGTTGATATCATTCGATACTATTGTTGAAACAATGAAAGAAACAGGTAATGATTTAAGTGGTAATTATCGAGAAACTTCTCTAGGTGGCTTAGCCAAAAAATATAAGCCTAAAATATAAACAGAACTCAATTGAGTTCTGTTTTTTAATCTATTAGTTTACCTTTTTTTGTTTTTATCATATGAATTCTTGGATCAACAAGGGTAATTAAAATATCAGTAAACAATGAGGCAATTAATATAATCGTATATAACAACCCCCCTATAACAACAACAACAGGCACATCAATATTGAGAGTATTATAATATTCTCCAGGGACTATCATTGCATCAAATAGCAGTTTTGAAACACCAAATATATTATATGTTTGTTCGACAACAAAACTAAATCCAATCATTAACATAAAGGTTGGAATGATTTCAGGAATAACGGTAATCATCGATTCTCTGAGTCCGTGTCTTAATATCGCAGTTCTTCTCGTCAAACCTTTTGCACGTGCTAATAAAAAATGTTCAGAATTCATTATCTCCAGTAACTCGCCTCTTACAATCTGAGCAATTTTCCCTATTGGTCCAGCGGATAATGCAAAGACAGGAATAATAAAACCTAAAATTTGTGTGTGGAGTGGTGCACTATATGCTGGTGCAATTGGCGGTAAAACCCTCAATCCATACCCTACATAAATCACTAAGAAAAATATTAAAAGAAAGGCAGGTATCGAAGTAAATATCATCGCAAAAGATGATATAATCACGTCAATCGTTTTATTTTTATAGACGGCGGCTATAACACCTAATACAATGCCAGTCGGTACAAAAATGGCTAAAGCAGTAAGATTATAAAGCATTGATAATTTGAACTTTGGCCAGACTAAAGCCCAAACATCTTCATCATTCAATGATTTTCCAAAATCAAAATCATTAACGATACCCGAGACATAGACTTTAAAGTCTCCCCATGCATAAAAAACATTGTCTTTAAAAGGTGCTGTACCCCAATAACCAGACATTGAAGCATGTAACAACACATATAATAAAGTAGTCACAATGATAATAGAAATCGCAATGGAAAATACCCTTTTAATAACATAAGTAAACATAATACCTCTTTGTGTATTATTATTATACACATAAAACCATTTCATAACAACCAATTATTGAAAATTCACTATATCAAGCCTTTTACTATAGGGCTTAGACATATAATTTGCATATAGTTACACCTTTAAATATAATATAATTAGGAGGATATATGAAAACTTTTCCAGATACAATAACCATCTATAAACTTTATAAAGAATGCCCAGAAACATTAACAATCATGAAAGATTTAGGATTTGAAGATATTGTCAAACCAGGAATGCTACAAACAGCCGGAAGGTTTATGTCACTAAAAAAAGGCTGCGAATTTAAAAAAATTGATTATGAAAAAGCAAAAAAAGCTTTTGCAAATGTTGGCATTGAATTGATTGAATAGTCCAAATTAAAAGAATATCATCAACTTGATATTCTTTTTTTTATTACTTATATTTTTCTTTAATACGCTTAACATGTAATTTCTTTAGCTTACGATCAGTTATATTATTATAAATTAATTGATCAAGGGTATCGATTTGAACATCTAATGATATATCTAGATTTAATGTTTCATCCAAATGATATATTGTCTTTTTAAGCTCATTCTCATGAACTACATAGTTGTTACTAGAGTGCTCAACATCTTTAATAATCGCTTTTCTTCCAAAAACAACAATATTATATATAGGTATATTAATTGAAGTTAAGTTTTGGATTTTTCGTATATGAGTTTGATTTTGTTTTATCGGATTATAGAATCGATGTTTTGATATATTTGTTCTTTGATACTTCTTTCCACTTTTACTACGATAATTATTGACATGTTTAACGGTCATTGTCCATTCTTGAGAACTTTCATTACCAAAAATATAGCCATTATAGTTTTTAGTTTCAATTACATAGAGTGCTTTTTGCGTTAATAAGATATGATCTATTTGAGAAGAAGATTTTTCATCTTCAAACATTAAATCATGAAGTTCAATCCCACCACATTCTAAAGCTATTTTTTTAATTATTTTATTGATTCTATATTCTCCAATAATTCCTTTTCCTTTTGGAGATTTAACAAATGAAATAATAAAAATACCAATGATAAAACCAATAATAACAAACCACATATTAATTCTCCCCCTCATGATTAAATAAATGTATGTTCGATATTAAACAATAATACTCAATTTGCTTCTTGATTTGTGAAGCCTTCATTTCAGATATTTCTTTCTTTATTAAAACTGACTCTGATGGATAATCTTTAACTATATTTTCAAGTTGTTCACAAAGACTATCTTGATGTTTCTTTCTAACCTCCACATAAAAGGGTTGTTCATCACTTTTAAAATACCAAAGATATACTTCGTAATCTCTTCCTTTACCTTTAAAATAAGTGATTATTTGATTTCTTACTAGTAGATTTTGATATCCATCAGTTATTGAGCTATCTTTTCTCCATAACTCCATCATCATCTCAACTAACTCATCTTTCGAATATGCCTTATCACTTAAAGATGAATAATATGCATCTAGTTGATTGTATGTAATAAGACATTTATTTGTTATATTTTCTTCTGAATCCTCCACTAATATTTTTAACTTTTCTACTAATTTTTTTATCATATGATTCTCCCTTTGGTCTTTGATGGAAATAGGTTATCATACAATTTTATAAAAAAAAGCGAATCATCGATTCGCTGTAATTATTTCACAATATATGAAATTATTTTACTTTAATTCTATATTTTGAATAAAAATATTGATTCATTTCATACAACATAAAAATTGCTATATAAACTAAAATCATAATTATACCCAAAATAATCATTCCAAATTCTTTGTATGGATTTAAATCAAATGCATTAACTGCAGAATAATAAAAAATATATACAAAGGTATAAACGATTAATAATAACTTATTTCTCGCTAAAAAAAAGTTTATGCTGATTGCTTGATAGTCAATAATTCTTGATTTAAACTTTTTATTTGAATCAACAAAAAAAGAATAAATTAATATAATATTACTTATCAAAAGAGTGATTGGAAATGTTATGAGTGTAAATAAATCATCTATATTATTTAAAATATATCCAAAAGCAAACAAAATAACGATATTAAGTGAAAACCATAACATAACAAGAAAAAGTAAATATTGACGCTTTAACCAATTCATTTTTTGATCTGAATCTTGGTGTTCATAATATAATAACTGATTATCCTCAAAAAATTTAGTTGAAATATTCTGTTTATAATTGTTGATGAGTCTACTTAATGATATCAACAATAACAATAACCACGACAGCATCATCAAGTCTTCGATGATATTATCCCAAATTGGTGAAAGAAAAGACAATATCATTACCAAACCATAGGGGATCCATAATCGAGTATTTAATTTATATTGATAACTTATATATGGTTTTGATGATAAATGTGTTGGGGTAGTTTTTTGGTAATTTTCAACACTTAAAAAATCTGGAACTGAGATATTGAATATATTAGCCAATGATTGATAATAATCCGGACTTACTTGATTACGGCCGTTTTCCCAATTACTAACTGTTGATATTGCAACATGTAATTGTTCAGCTAAATCATTTTGATTCATATCATGCGACTTTCTTAATTGTTTGATTCTTTTTCCTATATCAATCATAAACAGCTCCTTAATCAGTGTTTACTTCTACTTTAAACTCTTTGATGAATTTTAACATTTTAATTGCAACAATGCCCATCCATTCAATTTTCGCATTTTCAAATTCTTGATTATATTGACCCCATTCCCAGGGAATATCAAAGACGCCTTGAGGGTTTCTTTTATTGAATGAGGTAACCAATTCTAAATGAATTAAATCCATCATCTCATTAACGCCAGGACTATGCATAGACACAATCACTTGCGTCGGTTTAGCTGAATACGAGTTAAACCATTTATTAGCGTCCTGTTCAATTGCCTTTAAGTTCTGTTCCATAAGTTTTTTTCTAAAATTCGAACAATCAATACATTCACAGATGTATTCATATAGTTCGTTAAAACATTTAAGTTCATGCATTTCTGTTATATCATGATTTATAAAATAACTAATGGCCTGATCTACTTTTTGTTCAATGGTATTATACATAGGATCTGATTCATCCATATACCTGTATAAAAATCCGATAATTGAAGCCGTTGGATTATATCCTTCGATTTCATTATCATCAGTATGATGCCACCAAGGTGCATGAGGATAATCATTGTTTGATGGTATTCTAAAATAATAGAACCAATCTTTTTTATATTGTGTATTTATTAAATAGTTAATTAATTTTTGTATCATAGGATGATCTTTTTCTAAGTTAAGTGAATGTAAAATATTAGCTGCGAATTGACAAGCGATAGGATTACTTCCCGAATTTCTAAAATCAGGCTCAAGTGAATTCCCAAAACCACCATCACTATTTTGATAAGCCTTTAATGTCCTTATTAAGTCTTTCTTATTTCCATCCTCAAAGTAAACTTGATACATGACCTTTTCAAGATCTCGTGCGTAACTCATAATCCACTTTTTAATATTTTCCATTATATCACTCCTATTAAAAATCTATTTATATGACCTACTTATTGTTCAATAATAACTTCTTCTTTCTTTGAAAACAACTTAATGAATGCAAGCGTCGGAACCACCAATAATAAAGCAGTTACTAAATATAAACCTTTGATATTTAACCATATACTAATCATAACCATGAGTCCACCAGATAAGAGTTGACCAATCGCGTCAAGTTGGCCAAAACTTGATAATACGGTTGCTTTAATTTTTGAAGGTGTGTTTTTTAATAAGATTGAATTCAATAATGGATGTGTACCTTCTCTTGAAATAGAAAAGAAGATATAACCAAATAGTGCCAGATAAGCATAAGGCATATACGCAAACATTAAAATACCAATAATCATCATTATTGTAAAATTAAAAGCCCAAAGATATATTAAATTACCCTTGTTAATGTGTCTTTTTACAATATAAAGCATCAAATAGCCTACTAACGCTACTATAGCACTAACAATCGATAATGTCCATATAGCTGGTATATTCCATAGTTGTCTGAAACCAAGATTATCTAATATATGAAGTTCATAAGTTCTATCAATTCCTTCACTAAATAGACCATAAAAGAGTAAAATAACAAACATAATTCTTAGTACTTGATGATTTCTTATATGAGAAAAACCTTTAACTAACTGCTTGTAATATCTTTTATAAAAACGTTGTTCTGTAGATTGTTTATGAAAGTTTAGTTCTTTCATAAAAAACGCTGACATAAAACCAAGAACTACAAATATAAAACTTGCGAGGTATAAAGGATATCTTATATTAATCATACCGATAAGTGCGGCCAATATAATTCCAATAACACTGGTAAGTTTATAAACTTGTGAACCACCTATGATTGTTTTCTCTAAATCTTCAATTTTTATTTCATCTGATATCCACGAATCAAGTGCCCCACTTATAAATGTATATCCAAAGCCAAATATTATTTGAGAAATAAAAATCACAAAGAAAAGTGATGTCAATGGTTCAATAAATATACCTAAACTGATGATGAACATACCAATAACAACGCTCAGTTTTCTACTCTTTAAATCAGCGACTATTCCAGTAGGAACTTCAAATGTGAATATCGCTATTTCTAAGGCAGTCCCTATAAGAATCAGTTGATAGATTTCTAACTTAGCAATATCAATTCTGTACAAGCCGGCTGCAGTGAACATCATATGAAATGCTAGTCCAGTCATTCCTCTTATAATTAAATACATGGTATCTTGTTTCATATAAACCTCTTCACTCATATGTCTAATACTATTATAAACATTTATCTTAAATTAAACAATCACATATTGATAAGAAAAAAGGTGGATTAAATCCACCCTTTATTTAAAATAGTAATTGTGGAAAGAATACTAAACTCAATCCAATAAACAACATGATAAGTCCACCGATAAGATTAGAATATTTCGTGTACTTATTAGAAATACCTGTTACCTTGAAAGTTATAATTGCGATTGCGAATATGAGTAAATCATCTAAAACAAAAAAGAAAACGTAAACTAACAAATACATAGCTGATTGAAATTGTCCAATATTTTGATAAGCCAACATGGATGTATATACTGCAGGTAATCCTGCTGAACAGGCTAACTCAATAAAATTAACAGTAATGGCTATCGTGATAATCCCTAATACAGCTAACCATATATTATTTGTTCCAATCACACTTTTAATTTTATTCATGATTCGTTTCTTTGTTTCGCTGGTTGTGACCTCACAACCAATATCTTTCTGTCTCTGATTCCAATAATGTTTGATACTAATATAAGCAAAGACAACAGCTAAAATACCAATGATAACTTGAAATGTCCTTAACCAGATAATGTAATTTACTAATTGGAACCAAGCCATCATAATAACATAATATACAACACCACTCGTTAATATAAAAGTCATTCCTAATATCCAAATTCGTTTACGATCTTTTAAATTAATTAACATGGTAATTAGGAAAACCAAAACCCACATAGCACATGGATTAAAGCCATCAATTAAACCAATAAAAACTGCGCCTAACAATAGTGAAAATGATGTAAGGTTAATCGTTCCAAAAATTGGCAAATCAAAAGTTAACTCATCATCATCAATAATTTGATCTAACTGAATAATATCACTTTGATTTAAATTCCCTTCATTGAGTTGAATCTTTTCAACAACATCTATATAAGCAATTTGATTTTGATAATAATTAATGACTGAATCTAAATATGATTCGATTGGTTTTGATCCTTGAATAAGGGTTCCACCTACAACAATGGTTGGCGTTTCATATCTCGCGTCATAAAAAGCCAATACATCCTCCATAAGCAGTCGATCTTCAGTATCGAATGTATCATAATAGATAATTGTTATATTGTCTTGACCAACATAATATTCATTAAAAAATTCTTTCGTTTCTTGACAACTATCACAATACTCGTTTTGAAAATAATGAATAATTATATTATCTTCAACTTCTGCTTGTACAGAAACCGGGGAAACAATTAGTATTAAAAATATAAATATATACAGTAAGTTTTTCATATCTTTCCTCTAAATTCTATAATGATAATTGTATTATATCATAATTTAGTGACTTCTAAACCAATCAGTTATATCATGAATTCTTTTTATTCTTGCTTGTGGTTTACCTTCTCTAGATAATTCATGGTTTTCATCTTTGAACCATATAAGTTTTGTATCTATACCCCTAATTTTTAGTATCGCATAGAATTGTTGAGCTTGTTCAATTGGACAACGATAATCCTTATCTGCATGGATAAATAGTAAAGGCGTTTCTACTTTCATAACATTCTTTATTGGAGATTGTTCATATAATTTATCTAAATCCATTATCGGATGACCATCAGTTTGATCACTAGCAAAATAATATCCTATATCAGAAGTTCCATAAAATGATATCCAATTTGAAATTGAACGCTGCGTCACCGCTGCTTTAAAACGATTGGTATGACCAACAATCCAGTTAGTCATAAAGCCTCCATATGAGCCTCCAGTAACGTATAACTGACTTTGATTAATATTCGTATATCTTAACAAGACTAAATCAACAAAACCCATTAGATCTTCATAATCAATTGTTCCATACTTACCTCGAATATCCGCGAAAGCATCCCCTTTTCCATCTGACCCTCTTGGATTAGCAAAAGCCACAACATATCCTTGATTGACCCAATATTGCATTTCATGATAATAGACTTTTCCATAGACAGTTTTCGGACCTCCATGGATATCTAATATCAATGGATATTGATGATTTGGATTATAACCTTCAGGTAATAAGACAAAACCTTTTACTTCATGATTTTCTTTTTTAAGTATCACTTCTTCTGGAACAGCAACATACTTATTTTCGAATACTTTATCATTAAAACTTGAAAGTTTTATTAATTCTTTTTCATTTGTTAATCGATATATTTCTTGTAGTCCTTGTTCTTTGGTTCCAATGATTAAAATCTCCTTATCTAGAATCATCATTCCATCAATTGAACCATTCATTTGAAAATAAACTTCCATTTCTCCTAAAGGACTTAACTTGAATATTTCATTATGATCATCCACAGTTGAAACAAAGTAATAGTCATTATCCTTAACAAAATCTTTTTTCGAACTTAAAAATCGGCAATCTGAACCGACAGAATTTCCATAAGTCCAACCGTATTTTCTTAATAATTTCATTTCTCCATCAACTAATTCATAAAAGTCAGGATTTTGATTTTGTCCATAAGTCAACATATCTTTTGCAATGACCATCAATCGATTAGTTTCGACTAATTGATCAATATGATACTTAGTATCATCATAAATAACTTCATGCTTATCTTTTTCAATATCATATTTATATATTTTAGATGTATGAGTCATTACCTTTTCAGCGTACTTACCGGTATAAAATATATACTTTTTATTTCTAGTTAATAAATAAGTTTCTACCGAAAAGGACTTATCTAAAATTCTTTTCAACTCATTATTTTTATGATTATAGATAAATAATTGTTTTATTTTCCCAGTTTTAAAACCACTACCATTGAAATAATATGGAATTTCATCAATATCTTCATATAAGCTTAATTTTTTTCTGTCTTTAATATATTTCTCTCTTATTGAAAGATCTCCCTCATATAAAATATGATCATCTACTGTTAGTTGAGCTGATAATAATATATGACTTTGATTAATGATCTTTTCTAACTTCCCTGGAATAGACAAAGTAAAAGCTTTGTCTAGTTCTTTCTTATCCAAATGATATAAATAAAAACTTTTCTTTGATTGTTCTTTCAAATCATTTCTTTCTTGAACATTCTTTTGATAATCAATCAATAAAGTAGAATCATCAAGAAAGATATAATCTTGATTAGTTTTAAGTTTCCTTATTTGTTGAATATTTCCTTTATCTAGCAAATAAAGCTCACGGTGATAGTCATTATCTTCATAGTGAGGACTCGATTCTATCCAAGCAGCTTTTTGATTGTTAGGCGATGTTTGCAAGTTTCCCAGGAACTTGAATTTTAAAAAATCATTAACTTCAATTTTTTTCATAAATAATCCTTTCTAATGCTTTTCCTAGACTTAATATAACATGTGTATAACAAAATCTCAATTTAAATTACAAAGATAAAAAAAAGCCGATTATGAATCAATCGACTTTTGTATGATTTATGAATTATTAATTGCTAGTTGTCTTTTGCGTTGTTTTTCTTCTTTTTCTTTTTCATTAAACTCTTGTGATTCTCCAGATTTTTCAAAAGCAATTTTAACTAAAACCGGACCTACTAACTCAAATACCAATACAGCAGCTAATACGACATTTTGAATAGTTAAAGCAAAATCTAATCGGATTGGTGCAATAGCGTTGTAAGCAGCAATTGATAAACCAATAGCTACCCCACTTTGAGGCAATAATGTCATACCTAAGTATTTTCTTACATTAGGACTTGATTTTACAATAGCTGTTCCTATATAAGAGCCAAAAATTTTACCAATTGTTCTACCTATAATATACATAAGTCCAACTGCACCAGCAGCGATAATGACATCAAATTGCAAAGATGCACCTGCGATAGTAAAGAAGGCAATCATGATAGGCGGCACAAAGAATCTTATCGTTTTTTCTTCTAATACATAACAATCTTTATTAATCATATTTGTAACTACGGTTCCCGCAATCATTGGCGTTAATATAGGTGAAGCACCTAGATATAAAGAAGCCCCTGTTGTAATTAAAACCGTCACAGTCACAACAATTAAATTCTTTTCTTGTCTCTCTTTATCAGGAGAAATTGTTTTGATTGCTAAACCAGATACAATTCCAATCCCTAAACCTAAAGCAATTGAAATACCTATTTCAATAACTGGTGTTTTTAATGCTTGAATAAATGATAAGTCCCCACCAGAGGTGTTCATCAATGTCATACCAATTGATAATAGAATACCAAACAATATCACCCCTACTGCATCATCAAGTCCAACAACTGGTAAAACAGTATCTGTTAACTCACCTTTTGTACGATACTTTTTAACAATCATCATGATTGGCGCAGGCGCTGTCGCGGCTGCGATTGCACCTAATATTAATGCAACAGATAAATCAACGAAAATAACTGCCAATATAACAACGAAAAATGATGTTAGTAAAGCTTGAATAACTGTAATGACAATAATTTTCATTCCTGATTTTCTAAGTTTACCCATCCATAATTCATTACCTACCTGAAAAGCAATAAAGCCTAATGCAATATCAGATATAAACGATAAGGATCTAATCGATTCAATATCGATAATTTTTAATATAGGTCCTAAAAATAATCCGGCAACCAAATATCCTGTAATTGCTGGAACTTTAATAATTTCTGCAAGTCTACCAAATAATAACCCTAATAGAATGATTAATCCTACATAAATAATTAATTTTGATGCATCCGCAGAAGATGCAACTGATAATAATAAATTCATAAAATAACTTCCCTTCAATTATTCCATAAAAAAATGACTTCAATTCAACCGAAAGAATCATCATTTTTATTTATGAAATTTTTCACCGAATGTAATTATACGCTTATCATTAAAAAAATCAAGTATTAATTTGACTAATTATTTGACTGATTAGTCACTTATCAAGCCATTTTCTTTAGTTCTAGCAATTATCTCTTATTGGATAAAAAATATTATTTTTTCATTATTTATGATAAAATATAGATAAAGAGGTAAAAATAAATGAATGATAAAAAAAGAATACATATTTTAGAAACAGCCATGCGCTTATTTAACACATATGGTTTTGATGCTACTCCTACTTCTCGCATCGCAAAAATGTCAAAATTATCTGTTGGGACTCTATTTAACTACTTTCCAACTAAAATTGATTTAATCCAAGCGATCTATGTTGAAATTAAAATTCATTCACGAAAAACCTATCTTGAACAATTAAATAACGCTTCGACTGACGAAGAAAATCTATTATCTATGTGGAAAGCAGTTATCAAATGGGGCGTTGAATATCCTGAAGAATTCAAATACCTAGAGATGTTTTCTACTTCACCCTATATTCATCACTTTCAAAATGAAAGAACTTTAGAAGTCTATCAAAATTTTAGAGAATCTATTTTAAAAGCCATTGACTTAAATCACTTATGTCTTGATCAACCAGAGTATTTGCTTATGTATATTGATAATGCTTTACATGCAGCCACAAGGTTTATCATCACCCATCAAGATTTAGAAAATATTGATAATTTTATAAACCAATCTTTCAATATATTGTGGCATGGACTTATAGAGAAAAAATAAAAGAAGGAAAAATCCTTCTTTTTTTTATACTCTCAGTTTTCTTAATAACCAAATAAGTAACATAGCTCCAATAACTGCGAAAATGAATCCTGATAAAGTAAATTGACCGATGGGTCCAAAATCCAATAAACTACCTAACCATCCACCAATTGCTGAACCTATTAAACCTATAATTAAGTTTCTAAAGAAACCCTTTCCATGAACATTCATGATTGTATTGGCAATCCACCCAACAATCAATCCAAATAATAACCATAATACTATATCCATAATCTCAACTCCTTCATTCATATTATATGCTAGATTATGCTATTAAGCAAATTTATAGCTGATTCTGAACAAGAAAAAGTATCATTTTCTATTTACAAATATGGGATATAGTGTAAGATAAAATATGAGGTGATTCATTTGAAAAAACTATATCGATTGGCTGCTTTTCCAAAAACTAAAGATGGTGGTAATAAAGCCGGCGTCTATCTTTATGCTGATGATTTAAGTGATTCTGAAATGCAAAATATAGCGAAAGACCTTGGCTATAGTGAAACTGCATTTGTAAGTCAAAGTCAAATAGCTGACTTTAAAGTCAGGTTCTTTACGCCCTCATCTGAAGTCAATTTATGTGGTCACGCAACCATTGCGACATTTAATTTATTAAGAGATTTAAATATAATAACAAATAAGAATTATACCCAAGAAACTAAAGCTGGGATATTGAAACTTCAAATCTTAGACAATATTGTTTTTATGGAACAAAACAAACCATTTTTCGGTGATTTCATCCCTAAAAAAGAACTTATGTCTTGTTTTAACTATCTCGAGTTTGATGATGTTTTAAAACCACAAATCATATCTACTGGTTTAAAAGAAATATTCCTTCCTGTTAAGAACAAATCCGTTCTCGATAACTTATCTCCTGATTTTGATAAAATCGTCGAATTATCCAAAAAACATAATGTCATTGGAATTCATGCTTTTTCTTTAGATGATACCGTCGATGCTTATGGTCGAAACTTTGCGCCCATCGTAGGTATTAATGAAGAAAGTGCTACTGGTACTTCTAACGGTGCTTTGGCTTGTTACTTGTATAAACATCACATTAAAAAATCCAAATATATTTTAAGACAAGGTTATTCTATGAATCAACCTTCTGAATTAGTTGCTAAGATTGAAGCGTCCAACCATCAAATATATTCAATTTGGGTTGGTGGTTCTGCTCATATTATCAAGTAAAAAGAACGCTAAAGCGTTCTTTTTTTTAGTCTATTAAGATAACTCGTGCTGGTAAAGCTTCAACATTTTTAATTTTTAAAGGTAGACAAACCATTTCATATTCTCTTTCTTGAATATCCTTAAGTCTTAAACCTTCAATAATGATAATATCATTTGATAACAATATTTTATGGGTTTCATGCTTCGGTTGACTTCGTTCAATACCTAATCCATCAGTACCAACGCCTCTAATTTTCTTATTCTTTAGATATTCAGCTGCATCTTTATCCAAATAAACAAAATCAAATAAAAAATCTTCTGAAAAACTATTTTTTGTTTTGAAGAAAATAAAATCATCTTCCTGTATATCATACGATGATAAATCTTTTTTTGTAATAACATCATTTAAATGAGTAAAGTCTAATACTTTACATGAACCTATTAGTTTTAATAAATCTTCTTTATCTGATGTCTCTCCATTGTTAATCATATGCAAAGGAAAATCAACATGTGTCCCTGTATGTAAGTTCATAGTGATAACCGTTTCGTGAGCACCATGGTCTTTATGGTTGGTTGGAATACTAAATAAAGGTTTTTTTTCTTCAATGTTTTTATAAACTTGTATATCTTTATGAATCAACATAGAAACATCATAAATCATTAATAACCACATCCTTATCTTTTAAAAGATTTAATATATCTTGATAATCATTGTAAATTATTGGTTGTCGATTCGTTTTTAAAGACTTAACAATTTCCCAAGTCCTTTCAATTTCATCCCAGCGTGTAAACAATGTTCTTTGGTCATTTAATAACTCAAGTAATAAACGTTCATAAGCCTCGGGTGTATTTTCTAACGCTTTACAATTATGACAGTAATCTAAAATAGCTGGTTGAATATTATTGCTTAATCCAGGTTCTTTAACATTAAATTTAAATTCAACACCTTCTTGAGGGGCTATTTTTATAATGAGCTTATTTTCTACTTTTGTTGAATTTGGAAATAGAGTTATTAAATCATGATTATCTTTAAAGTGAATGATAATTTCACTTCTTTTTTCATTTAATTTTTTTCCAGTAATAAAGTGTATAGGAACACCTGACCATCGATCGTTATTAACTAGTGCTTTCGCATAAACAAAAGTTTCTGTTAGGGATGATTCATCTACTTTATCAGCGTCTTTATATCCAAGATACTGACCTAATATAAGATCATCTTTATGAATACTTAAAGACTCCAACACCTTAACTTTTTCATTCTTGATATCTTCACTTGTCATCTTTTTAGGTTTTTCCATTAATATGAGCGCAGCCATTTGTAAAAGATGACTTTGTAACATATCTTTTAGCGCGCCGATTTTATCATAGTATCCACCACGACTCATCACGCCTTCTTCTTCTTTAGAAAGAATAGTAATTGATTGAATAGAATGATGATCCCAACTTTGTTCAAAAATAATGTTCGCAAATCGAACAACTAAAATATTCTGGATCATTTCTTTTCCTAAGTAATGATCAATTCTATAAATCTGAGATTCATCAAAGTATTTCCATAATTCACGATTAATTGCTTGGGCACTTTCTAAATCCTCTCCAAAAGGTTTTTCAAAGACAATGCGTTTATTTCTTTCATTTTTTTGGATAAAACTAGAATCATGAATACCTTTGGCGATTATAGGAAATAATATAGGAGGAACAGCTAAATAGATAGATACATCAAGATATCCTTCTTGATGTATATTTTCTTTTAAAGCAATATAGTCATCTACTTGATTCACATCAAATTGAATATATTTTATATATGATGAAAATCTATCCCAGTTTAAGTTCTGTTTGACTTGTTTTTTAGCTTCTAATATAAATTCATCTAAGGTTTGGTCTTTTCTAGCAACAGCGTAAATTCTAAAATCTTCTTTAATATGGCCTTTATCAATCAACTGATCTAATGCTGGAATTAACTTTTTATACATTAAATTCCCAGTTGATCCAAAAATAACAATGGCTTTTTTCATTATTTTTTATAAACCTTATGCCCACCGAATTCATTTCGCATCGCTGCGACAACTTTTTCAGCAAACTTTTCTTTATCTTTTGATTTATAACGGCTAAATAATGATTGGGCAATAACAGGAATACTGACTTTAAACTTTAAAGCTTCCTCAACTGTCCATTGACCTTCGCCACTATCATCCACAACACCAACTATTTGAGATAGCTGAGGATCTTTTAAAATTGCTTGATAAACCATATCCATTAATAAACCTTCAATAATACTTCCATTCGACCAAACTTTAGCTATTTTTTCATAATCCAATTCAAAAGGAGATGCTTCTAATAAATCAAAGCCTTCGCCTATTGCTTGCATCATTCCGTATTCAATACCATTATGAACCATTTTAACAAAGTGTCCACTACCACTTTCACCCATGTATTCATATCCGTTTTCAGCCGCAATTGCTTTAAAAATTGGTTCTACTTTATTATAAGCTATGTGTTCCCCACCAATCATCAAACAGGCTCCATTACGCGCACCATTTTGACCTCCACTGGTTCCCACATCAAGCATAAAGATGCCTTTAACTTTTAACATTTCCGACCGTTTAATTGAATCAGTATATCTCGAATTACCACCATCAATTAAAATATCGTTTTCTTCTAGTAAACCAGCTAACTCTGAAATAACAGAATCAGTTGGCTCTCCAGCTGGAACCATAACCCATACAATTCTTGGTTTTTCAAGTGAATCAACTAATGCTTTAATAGTATCTTTAAATTTGATATCTGGATAACTTCTTTTCATGTCTTGATTTAAATATGCATCATAACCAACAACCTTTATTTTATGATCAATCATATTCAATGCAAGGTTCATACCCATTTTCCCTAAACCTATAAGTCCTATATTCATATATATCGCCTCTTTTCACTATCTTATTTTACCATTTAAAATAAAAATATTAAAATCAAACGCAAACAAAGTAAAAAAAAGATATCAGAATACTGATATCTAAGTTTATTTAATTTTTACATCATATTCAAAATAAAAATGTGGTAATGAATATGTTCTTGAGTAACCAAAAGTTTTCATATGTTGATCATAATAAATCATTTCGATTTTAAAACCTGGCAAACCCTTTTCTATATGCATGATATCAGCGAGTTCTTGATCAAAGATATGAACATTAACAAAGCGTTCATTAAAAGCAAAAATAGTATTGTAATGATTTGCTAAAAACCCAGAATAGATTCTTCCTGCCCAAGATTCATCAATTTCAATTAATTTCGGAAAATGTTGAAGCGAAAAGTATTCTTCTAAATATATATAAGGTTCTCCATCAGCTTTAAACATTCTAACTTGCTTAATGAATCTTCTATCGGTAAAATGTTCAACATTAATAAAACTCGTTTCATCAATTTCGATAAATTCAAATTTGACAACTTCAATAGTCGCTTTTTTTCCTAATTGTTCAATTCCATCTTCGATAAATACTAATTTATCAAAGAAACCAAGAATTCTATTATATTTAGATACATATGGCACATGTAAATCATCAAAAGAAATAAAATTATCCTTTGCTAGTTTTGAATAGGCAGTTTCAACATCTAAAACTTCAACATTAATTTCTTTAGCTAATAATTTAGCGGTTAATAAAGGTTCCTTATTGATTACCCTAGCACTAGATAAAAGTCGTTGTAACTGTTTTCTTATTTGTTCTGAAATAGGTTTTGCAGAACGATGATCAATGACTATTTCTTTTTGAAAATCAATTGACATTTATCATCACCGCCATCGTTATGTATTCTCCAGATAAGAATTGATTAATTAAAGCAATCGGTTTTTCCTCACTGGTATAACAAATTGATTCAATTCTCCATAGAGGATCGTTATTTTGTAATCTTAAAAAGATCTCATGTTCAATACTAGCTTGACTTGAATAAAACCGATTAGAGAACTTATCTAAATTATATCTATAGCCATTCATTATCAGTGATGGTAAGGTTGGATACTCATCATAGGTTTTATTTAGTTTAGGAAACATTTTAAATGGTAAATATATATCTTGTAATAAAACATTTCTATGGTCTTTACCAAATAATTGTCTTATGTGAAAACAATGGTCACCATTTTCTAATGATAATTGTTCTGCAACATAACCTTCAACTTCAACTTTTTCAAATAATATTACTTGTCTTTTCATTTGATACTCATAAACTAATTCAGCTTCAATTTGATATAGATGATCTAAGTTAATATTAATCTTTTCGTAATAAGAAACATAGTATCCTTTTCCTCTTCTACTATATATATATCCTTTTTTATTTAAATCATCATATGTTTGAGACGCTACTTTTAAGCTGACCTTAAACATATCTTTTAACTCTAACAAGGTTGGAAGCTTTTGTCCGTGAGTAAAATACCCTGAAACAATCATGTTTTCAAGAGCATTTGAAATTTGTAAATAATACGGTTCTTTTGCTTGTTTGTTAAGCATCCTCATAGTTATCCCTTTTTGTTTCAAAAGTTTTCGTATTTTTTATATTATATCACAAATGTTTATCTCACTAAATATTTTTTTTACCAAAGAGAATTAACATGACTGATTTAAGACGTTTAGCCCAATCAATTTCACTGTGTTTTCCACCTTTGATAATTCTGTAGAAAACATTATGATGATTAATTTTCTTAACTAGATTTTCGTATATTTTTTCGTTGCTATCTAAATAATCATCTGAATTTCCCCCAGCAATCTCTTGATCGCCAGTATCTAGATATACTGTGTGAAGGCATTCAATACATGATTTATCTATCATATCTATCATTGAATCTAACGCAACAAAAAATGATCCAGATAAAGAAGCAATTTTACCAAAAATATTAGGATATTTTAAACCAGCGTATAATGATATAAATCCACCTAAAGAAGATCCCATGATCGCTGTGTTTTTAGAATCTTTAAATGTTCTAAACTCTTGATCAATCATCGGTTTAATGCTTTTAACTAGATAATCTAAATAGATATCTCCTCCACCACCAAAACCATTGAATACTGATCCTTCTAGATTAAATACAAAAGGGCTGTATTCATACAACCTTCCATTATCTTTAGTTGAAGCATCCAAAGCAACAACGATCACATCATTTATTTCTTTGTTTTCTTGATATAATTCTAACATTTGCCAAGTTTCACCAATAAATGAATCTTCCTTTAAAAATACATTATGACCATCTTGCATATATAATACAGGATAATCTTTTTCAGTCAGATAATAATCTTCAGGTAAACCAATATATAAATTTACTTCTCGTTTAAGTTGTTCAGAAAAAATATTCCTTTTTATGAGTTTCATAGTTTTATCAATATTACTTAATAATTTTTGGTTCTATAAAGTTATAATCATTTAAATCAACACTTACTTCTACCATAACAATATCTTCTAAGGGTTTATCTTGTCGATTTGTTTTAACTTCGGCAATACGATCGACTTCATCAATACCTTCAACCACTTGACCAAAGGCTGCATATTGACCATCTAAATGTGGTGAATCTTTATGCATAATAAAGAACTGTGACCCAGCTGAATCAGGGTGTCCTGCTCTAGCCATTGAAATCACGCCTCGTGAATGTTTCAACTCGTTATTAACTCCATTAGATTTAAACTCACCTTTGATGCTATAACCAGGTCCACCAACACCAATACCTTGGGGATCTCCACCTTGAATCATAAAACCTTTAATAACACGGTGAAAGATAACACCATTATAAAAACCTTTTTTTACTAAAGATATAAAATTATTCACTGTATTTTGAGCAACATCAGGATATAACTCGATTTTAATTTCTTTTTGACTATTTAATTTAATATTAACCATTGGATTTTTCATTATTTCACCTCTATATCTATCTTATCATAAGATGATAGTTTTAAAAAAACAATCATAAAAAAATCGCAAAGAGATACTTTACGATTTTTGATTATAAACTAATAAAGCTTCTTTTAATATATGCATAGCTCTTTGCATTTCTTCTTCCTTAAGCACATAAGCAATACGCACCTCGTCTACACCTAAGCCCTTCGTTGCATAAAAACCTTCAGCTGGCGCTAACATAACTGTCTCACCATCTAATTCATATGAATCTAATAACCATAAACAGAAATCTTCAGCGTTTTCTATCGGTAATTTAACGACCACATAAAAAGCACCTTGAGGTTTTTCACAAACAACACCAGGTATTGCTTTTAAGGTATCATAGACAATATCTCTTCTATTTTCATATATAGATCTAATCTCATCTGCATATGATAAGGGCATTGAGTATAAAGCAGCTGCGCCTATTTGTTCTAAAGTAGCGACACATAATCTCGCTTGACATAATTTTAATAAATTTTTAGTTAAGGTTTTATTTTTTGACATGATTGCACCAATACGGGCACCACACGCACTAAATCTTTTAGAAACACTATCAACTAAAATTAAACGGTCATCAATCCCTTTTAGTTGAGCCATACTATGTGATTCTAATCCATCAAAAGCCATCTTTCTATAAACTTCATCACTGATGATAAATAAATCATATTCAATGGCTATTTCTTTAATCATTTCCATTTCTTCTAATGTTAGAATTGTTCCAGTTGGATTACCAGGATTTGAAAAAAGAATGGCTTTAGTTTTTTCATTAATCAGTTTGACAATATCTTCTTTTTTAGGCAAATGAAATCCATCTTCTGCCTTTGTGGTGATGGGAACAAGATTCACATTAACTTCACTTGTAAATCCATTATAATTTGTGTAAAAAGGTTCTGGAATTAATATTTCATCTCCAGGGTTACATACAGCAATTGAAGCAAAGGTTAATGCCTCACTACCGCCATTTGTAATCAATATATCATCTTCTTCAAAGTGCATTCCGTCTCGTCTATAATAATCAATAATCGCATCAATTAAAATAGGTTCTCCTTGAGAAAAAGAATACTTAATCACTCTAGAATCATAAGCTTCTATAGCTTCCATAAAACATTTTGGTGTTTCTATATCAGGTTGACCAATATTTAAATGGTATACTTTAATTCCTCTTTTTTTTGCTTTTGTGGCAAATGGCACCAATTTTCTAACTGGTGACTCTTGCATATTCAAAACTCTTTCCGATAATTTCATTATATATTCCTCCTTATCACCATAAAGATTATATCACCATCGAAATCATTATTCAATAAAATTAGTGTAAAAAATGAAAACACTTACATTGTTATAAAAAGGATGATTTCAATAAGGAAATATTTGATTGTTAACCAAATATAATATCCCGAAAATCAATTGTGTATGTGTAATCATCTAGATTTAATTCACCCTTATCTACCGCTTGTTCAATGGTTGTTTTATCTGCTAAAGAAACAATATAATCATAAACATTTCTAGAAACAATATTGTCATCTAAGTAAACCTTATCAAGTGTTAAAATAAGTTCACTTGAGAATATATCAAAGTCTACATCAAAATAAAAATAAATAGCAGTCATTGCTTTAGGAAAACCGTCTCTTTTCAAACTGACTGTTAAGACAATTTGGTCATCTTCATTCATATCGGCAATTATGTAATCAAGTGTGAATTGAGGGTGTTTAATAATGTATTGACTTTCTTCAGTTTCACCATTTATTGGGTCATATAATTCATTAATATCATCTCTAATTGTTTTAAAGATTAAAATATTCATGAAATCTTCAATATGATTATTAATCGTTTCTTTATTAGTAGAAGTCACAATATTAGTCATAACAACGAACATTCTTGCTTCTAAGTTCTCAGTTGAACCATATATGTTATCTGGTAAATCTTCATCAGTTATATTTACTTTAATTGTATTAAGATAAATCAATATACCAGCAAAAGCTAATACAATAATAATGACTAAAAATATCAATAACCTTTTTATCCATTTTAGTAAAAACATATTAATCCCCCATTCCAGACAATGTTTCTTCTATTAAATTCCAATATTTTGAAACATTTATATCGATAGCTACTTCAATATTTTTCGGCAAATGACGGTAATCGAAAATATCAATATTGGTCCTTCCATAACTTGTGCCATGATGAATATCAATATCACAATGAACTTCTTTCATCGTGACAATGCTTGGATCGATTAAATAAGCAATCGTTACAGGATCATGCAAGGGGCCACCGGGAAAACCAAAGACTCTTTTTTGGTTTTCATTAAATACTTTCATTAAATCAACAAACAATATTGATAAATGATTGTTAATTAAACTTATTCTTTCAATAACTTCAGGCAAAACCAATACTTTTCGAGTCACATCTAAACCAAACATTTTAATTGGTACTCCTGAATTAAAAACAATATGCGCCGCTTCAGGGTCCGTAAAAATATTAAACTCAGCTGCAGGAGATACATTTCCGTTTGCAATTGATCCACCCATTAAAACGACTTCTTCTATACAATTGATGATTTCTGGTTCTATTCTCATCGCTAAAGCGAGATTAGTCATAGGACCGGTTGTAACCATTGTAATCTTTTCTTTTGATTGTAATAGAGTATCTATAATAAAATCAGTCGCTCTCCTTGAATCATATTCTTTCTTTAAAGGTGGAAAATCAAAACCATCTAAGCCTGAAGTTCCGTGTATAACATCGCAGACTTCTTCTTTATTGATAATAGGCCTTCTACTCCCTAAGCAAACAGGTGCGCTTATATCAAGGTATTGACAAAGATTTAATGTATTTAATCCAGTTTTTTCTAACGTTTGGTTTCCAGAGACAACCGTAACACCTAATAAATCTATTGATGGATGTTTTGCGGCAAGCATGAGCGCAATAGCGTCATCATGTCCTGGATCACAATCTAAAATTATTTTTTTAATCATATTTAAACCCCTTTACTTGATAAAAATTCATTGATGTCTTCTTTAAAAGGTATGGCATTATGAACACCCAATGATTGTACAGTTATAGCACCACATACAGACGCTTTTTTTAAGGCAAGTTCAATGTCATCCCCTGATAGGTCGTTGGCAACAAAGCAACCAATAAAAGCATCTCCAGCGCCAGTTGTATCCACAACATTCACTGGATAACTTGGCGTGTATATGGTTTGTTTTTTATATTTATAATAACTACCATCAACCCCTAGAGTCAGTATAACCGAAGTTGGTCCTTTTTCGATCATGAAATCTAACATCTCATCAATAATGTATGAGTCATATGGCATCTTAAGTAAACTTTCTGCTTCACTTTTATTCACAATCAGTAAATCAACATAAGATAAAATATCATCTATATGGTCTTTATACGGCGCAGCGTTTAAAACAATTTTCATTGATAAAGATTTTGCTAGTTTCACTGTTTTCAAAATGATATCTTTTGGTATTTCTAATTGTAATAACAATATATCGTTTTCAAAAGCGTTTGTTTTTAAAGCCATTTCAATCGTTTTATAATCTTGGATATTATTCGCTCCTGGGTGAACCAAGATACGATTATCATCTTTTTCCATCAATATACAGGCAGTTCCTGATGTTGATGAGTCAATATTTTGAACATATTCAGTGTTGACTTGGAATTGATTTAATGACGATAAAATACTTCGTGATAATTGATCGTCACCAAGGCTACCTAACATATATGTTTTAACAC
Source organism: uncultured Candidatus Izemoplasmatales bacterium (assembly GCA_964461565.1). Lineage (GTDB taxonomy): Bacteria > Bacillota_I > Bacilli_A > Izemoplasmatales > Hujiaoplasmataceae > Hujiaoplasma. Next base: position 31,222 of record CAYWUZ010000003.1, read on the forward strand.
CTTGTTTTTGGCAAGCAATGGCTTGATTAGCGCCCTTACCACCTGGTAATGTGATAAAATCATCCACAAACAATGATTCCCCAACTTTTGGTATTTGATCCATTTTATAAATAAAATCCATATTCATGCTTCCTAAAACAAAAACTTGTTTCATAACAACACTCCTTACTTTATCCTACAATAATTTTAAACATTCCTTTAATGAAGTGCTTATTTAATACATCTATAAGACCTTGTGCTCTTTTATAGCTTAATTTACCCTGACTAAAATTAACAAGTGATCTAATAGGCATTTCGTCTATCAATTTTCTCATCATCTTAACAATATTTTTATCATTTTCTAAAGAAGAACCCATCATTTGTTTTTCAATCATTCCATATAAATACTTTCCAACTTTTAAATGTTTGATCTCACCTAATGTCGAATTCATATGATATTTTTTAGATTGAATTATTTGTGGTATTGAATAACCCAGAATAGTTTCAAAAACATCAGATGAAATCGCTTCGTTATTCATTAAGAGTTCCTTATAGTTCTTATGGCTCTCTTCTATTAATTGATCATTCGACATAATAGAAACAAAAAACTCAAAATGAATATCTTGTGATGAAGATCCAATCTTAATGACATATTCACCCGTTTCTAAAAGATAAGCTTTTTGATATATTTTTAAGTCATCGTAAGGTATTTCCATTTGAACTATAACTTCTTCTTGAGGATTGATTTCCACTTTTTTAAAGGTTTGAAGTGATTTTTCTGGTCTAAAAACAATTGATTTAGGTTTTGAAACATAGACTTGAACAATTTCTTTTGCTTTATAAGAACCTGTATTCTTAATGGTTCCTTTAATTATTATGCGTTTTCCTTCAATATCATTATAGACATTAAAATCTTTATACGCAAATGTTGTATAAGTTAACCCATAACCAAAACAAAACATCGGCTTTATATTTTGTATATCATAAGCCTTATATCCAATCATTGGTCCTTCTCTGTATTCCACTTGTTTATCTTTACCTGGAAAGTTTTTATGAGCAGGTAGCTCATCTAAGTGATTTGGAAATGTTTCAGCTAATTTTCCAGAGGGTGATACACGACCAAATACAATATCCGCTAAAGCTTCTCCAGAAGCTTCACCAGATAAATATTGTTCAATGATACAATCTATTTCTTGAATACAAGGAATTCTAACAGGTGCTCCGTTTGATAAACTGACAATAAGAGGTTTATTCAAACGTGAAAGTTTTTCAATTAGAATTTGATGATTTCCTGGTAAATCGATATGTTCTCTATCACAGGATTCAATTTCATAATCATCAGGCAATCCAACCATTAAGAAAACGACATCAACATTTTCCGCTAAAAGCATAGCTTCTTCAATTAAAGTATAATCAATTTCTTCAGTATTTAAATGATAACCTTTCGCATAAGTTAACTGGTCTCTTAATACTTCTTTAAATGCATCATATGCATTTGTTAATTGTATTGGTTGGATTAAAGAACTACCAGACCCTTGATATCTTGGATATTTGGCAAATTGTCCAACTAATAGTACTTGTTTATTAATATCTAAAGGTAAGATGTTGTGTTCATTTTTTAATAAAACCATTGAATTACTCGCTGCTTTTTTAGCTAATAAATGATGTTTGAACGCATCAAATAAAGGATAATTTTCCTTAAGTGTTTTGTTGCTTTTGACGATTAATTCAATGTTTTTTAATACTCTTTGATCAATCACATCTTCTGTGATATCATTGGATTTTAATGCTTTTTTAAGTCGATATATTAATGAAGATTGATTACTAGGCATTTCTAAATTCAATCCTGATTTAAGTGCTTTAACAGGATCATTATTCGCACCCCAATCCGTCATAACTAAACCATCAAATCCCCATTCATCTCTAAGAATATCAGTCAATAGTTTCTTATTCTCACCAGCATAGTCACCATTAATCCTGTTATAAGCAGACATAAGTGTCCAAGGTTTTGCCTTTTTAACTGCAATTTCAAATGATTTTAAATAAACTTCCCTTAATGTTCTTTCATCAACAACTGCATTAACAGTCATTCTCATAGTTTCTTGGTTGTTAACAGCGAAATGTTTAACACAAGCCCCTACATTTTTAGATTGAATACCTTCAATCATTGACGCAGCTAAGTTTCCTGATAAAACTGGATCTTCTGAAAAATATTCGAAATTTCTTCCGCCTAAAGGATGTCTTTTAATATTCATTCCCGGTCCAAGAATCACTGATACATCTTCATTCAAACAGACTTCTCCTAATGCCTCACCAACTTCTTTTAATAATTGAATATCCCAAGAACTAGCTAAGGCTGAAGCCGTAGGGAAACATGTTGAGGGAATTGACTTTGATAAATCTAATTCTCCTTCAACCATTTGTTTTCTTAATCCATGAGGCCCATCGGTGATCGTGATACTCTCTAAATTAAATGCTGGTATTGCAGGTAAACTCCAAAAATCTTTTCCCGTTAACAAGAGTAGTTTTTCATCTAAACTGAGTTTTTTTAAAATATCTAATGCGTCCATAAATATTCCCCTCTATTTAAATAACCGATGATTTCATCGGTTATTGATTATTTTAATGTTTGAAAAAATAACTCTGCTGTTTTAATATTAGAAGCAAGTGGTATTTGATATACATCACTTAATCTAAATAAAGCAGAAACATCTGGTTCATGAGGTTGTGGCGTTAATGGATCTCTAAAGAATAATATTAAGTCTATTTGTCCATTAGCGATTTGCGCACCAATTTCTTGGTCACCACCTAAAGGACCTGATTTATATCGTTCAATATCAAGACCAGTTTCTTCAATAACTCTTTGACCTGTTGTCCCAGTCGCAACTAATTTATGATTTTTCAATACATCTTTATGTCTTTTACAAAATTCAATCATATCTTTTTTCTTTTTATCATGGGCAATAATTGCTATTCTCATATCCACACCTTCTTTCATGTTTATTATATCAAAATTTTCTGTATTTTATTAAAACAATTAAAAAAGACATAAACAATTTAATGTTTATGTCTTTTATCATGTTTAGATTATAAACTTACGATGTTAGAAGCTTGAGGACCTTTTTGGCCTTCAGTAATATCAAAACTTACTGCTTCTCCTTCTTCCAAAGTTTTAAATCCATCTTTTTGAATTTGAGAAAAATGTGCAAAAACATCTTTTCCATCTTCAGTAGTGATGAATCCAAATCCTTTTTCAGCATTGAACCATTTTACTTTACCAGTCATGTTTGTTACCTCCTTATTAATTATTTCGACTTCAAATATACTGCTTATAATAATTGAGGTAACGGTGTTAACTTAATTTTATTTCACATTTATTTTGCGTCACTTATATAATACACTAAATTTCAAGAATTACAAGAGTTTTAATTTAAAAATCGCAAACTATTTGATTTATTGTTTTCTTTTGATCATAGATCTAGTCATATAATAAGTTATATAAGCTGATATGATAGACTGTGTCTATGTTATAAAATAATCATTCATGCAATGTGTTTTAAAAAATAAGATAAATAATTTAATAATTTATATTCAACTATTTAGCAATTTTGTCTTATAAGTCTCTGATTTTCATTGAATTCTTTACTATTTAAGACTATTCATTAAACTAAATTTCTTTATATTAATAGATATATCATCTTCTATAATAGAAAATACACTCAATTGATCAATCATTGATTTGTTATATGTTTATAGAGCCATATCATTCTAACATAAATATATATAATATTTAAAACATATTGAGAATTTATATCATATTTTCTGTATATATTGACGAAGAGAAAAGGGTGAATGATATGAAACAAGATATTCCAAATTTGAATCAAATACTATCAAGCATGCATGTTATTAAACAAATAGGTTCTTCTACAGAAGGACATTCTTTTAGAGTCAGTTATCTTGCTAGAGAATTTGGAAATCATTTATCTTTATGCGAACAAGAAATCAAACGATTAACCATCGGGGCATTCCTACACGATATTGGTAAAATCAGTTTCAGTGAAGATTTATTACAAAGCGATAGTCAAATCAGTGACTCTGACAAATTACTGATTCATCAACACCCTATCAAAGGTTTAATATTAATAAATGAAGACATCACAGATAAAAAAATTAAAGAAATTGTCTTATTCCATCATGAAAGAGTTGATGGGCTTGGATATCCTTTCCAGCTTAAAGGTGACGAAATACCTTATCTAGCAAGAGTTGTCACTCTATGCGACTCTTATGACGCTATGACAGGAAAACGTCAATACAGACCTACATTATCCATTCCTGAGGCATTAAAAGAAATAGAAAGGTGTGCAGGTAGTCAATTTGATGAAAAACTTGCATATAAGTTCATTGAATTTATAAAAACTAAGCATCAAATTATTGATAAAAACCATTCTTAGAAACATCTTTTGATGTTTCTTTTTTAGACAATATGGTCTTTCAACCAATAAATAACCTTTGTTTATCGTATATATATTAGATATAATATGTTATATAGGAGGAAAACTATGAAAAAACATATCAAATTATTAGTATTAAGTTCAATACTTGTTTTTACCTTGATAGTATCTAGTCTTTCTTTCTTTAACAATTCTAATGATTCTAGCGTGAATCAACAAGTAATTTATAAAGTTGAAAATATTGAAGAAGCAAGATTATTATCTGAAACTTATCATATTCAGTTTATTAATATCAGTCCAAGTGGATTAGCGATATTTGAAACGACTGATCAAACTAATATGAATTTAATACTTGATTTAGGTTTTGCTTATGATTCCAAAACTTCAATCGCAAAACCCCCTTGGCAAACCACAGACGAAGATCCATACTTGAATCAACAATATGCTCTAGATATTATGGATACTGTAGAAGCTTGGGCTATTACTGAAGGAAATTCTGATGTTGTTGTTGCTATTATCGATACAGGTATTGATATTACTCATGATGAGTTTATCGGTCGAATTTCTTCTATCTCCTATAACGCTTCAACCTTACAGGTTGGTATTAATGAAGTCATTGATGATCATGGGCATGGAACCATGGTTGCTGGTATTATAGGCGCAATTAAAGACAACAGTAAAGGCATTGCTGGTATTACTTCTAATGTTCAATTGATGGTGATCAAAGCCAATGCTAATGGGGAAGACTTTTTTCAAGATAGTGCGATGATTGAAGGTATTTATTACGCAGTTGATCATGGCGCAGATATCATTAATTTATCATTAGGCAATACTTATGCCAATCCACAAACTGAAGCTGCTTTGATTTATGCTGAAAGTAAAGGTGTTATTGTCGTCGCTGCCTCAGGTAATGATGGTCTTGAAGAGGATTTTTATCCTGCGGCTTTTCCAACGACCATATCTGTTTCTGCTATTGATTCAACTGAACTTATCGCAGAATACTCTAATTTCGGTGAAACCATTGATGTATCAGCTCCAGGAACCGATATTATTACAACCGTCCTCAATAATGGATACGCTAGTGTCTCAGGTACATCTTTCGCCGCCCCGCAAGTGGCTGGTGTTTTAGCATTAATGCTTAGTTATTATCCTAGTATGAGTTCAGATGAACTTATACAAAGGTTGTTTTACTCATCGATGGATCAAGGTGATATAGGAAAAGATATTTATTATGGTCATGGTATTGTAAACACATATAATTCTTTAACTTATCAATTTGCTTATGTATCTTTTGAAACATTTGGCGGAACTCCAATCGAACCAATCCTAGTAAGATATAACCAAACATTAACTTTACCAGAACCACCTACATTAACCGACCATATTTTTGTTGGTTGGTTTAAAGACCAAGCACTTCTCAATCTTTGGAATAGTGAGTCTGATTTTGTTACGGGAGATATCACTTTGTATGCTAAATATAATTCTGAGTTTCACACTGTTAATTTTATCAGTGAAGGTAGTCAAACTGAATCAATTATTGTAAGACATGGTGAAACCTTTATTTTACCTGAGTCTACACTTGAAAATCATCGATTTATCGAGTGGACTTATGATGTCGATCATTTAATCCCTTATGACATGACTCCAATATTAAGCGATACAACCTTATATGCTCATTTTGAAGAAATCATTTATTTAAATATAGATTTATATGTTGATGGTCTTTTCTATGAGAATCATTCTCTCGAAATGAATACGTTATTTGAGCCGGATACATTAGTTAAAGATGGCCATATTTTTAGTGGATGGTTTATCGATGAAGACTTAACCATTCCTTATTCATCAGAAGATCAAGTTGTTGAAAACCTTAATCTATATTCTGATTTTACCCCTATAGATTATCAAGTAACATTTATGGTTAATAATGAAATATACTCTACAACCATCGTTCCTTATGGTCAAACACCTAGTTTACCTATTCCTGAACTAGATAACAATCATTTTATAGGCTGGTATTTTGACAGTGATTTTGTTAATAAATATAACAATTCACCTATGACAAACGACCTTACTTTATATGCACGTTTTGAAGCTCAAGCTTATCAAGTAACGTACACTATTGATGGTACATCTTCTTCAGAATGGCTAGTGGCCAATCAAGAGTTTATACCTTATACACCAGAAAAAGTAAGTTATGATTTTATGGGTTGGTACCTCAATGAGTCATTTACAGACATATATGAACCTTCTTTATTAACTGAAGATTTATCAATCTATGCAAAGTTCACCATTCAAAACTTTAAAGTGTCTTTTTATGAAGCAGATGGCCAAACCATTTATCAAGAGTATGTCGTTGAAGCAGGCACAAGCATAGAAGCGCCAACCGGACCAATAAAACCGTCCACAATATCCTACAATTATATTTTCGATGGATGGAGTGAAAGCACTGAATCTATTAATAGTAATTTAGATATTTATCCTATCTATACAAAAGCGTTTATTTCTGGAAGTATTCAAATAAAACCAGGCATCGATACAATTTATGAAAACCAAAATTGGATCAATGGTGGAATAACTGAATTAGATGAATTCTTACGTCTAGAAATTATCAATCTAGTTGATAATCAAACTCCAGGAAAATACAAAGTGACTTACAATATTTATGAAGACCAAACATTAATCATCAGTCTAGTTAGAATGGTTAGAGTCATTGAAACATTAACTGACATTCAGATTACTTTGAATCCCGGTATAACCACATTATTTGTTGGGGATACTTATATTGAAGCTTCCGCTGAAATCAACTACGGAGAATTAACAATCATTTCAGAGGTTGATACAACTCAACCAGGTGTCTATAAGGTCATATATCAAGTTTTATACGAAGGTCTTATCTATGAAAAAACAAGACTTGTTCATGTTATCGAACTTGAAATAGATTTATTAGAAACAGAGTATTATTACAAGAAAGAAGATGATCCTTATGTTGCGTAAAACACTAGTATTCATTCTATTATTTACAATGCTTGGTTGTGTCATCGATGATAGAGATCCTGAAACTTTAACGATTGAGTTAAATCCAGGCATTGATACTGTAGAAGTGAATAGTTCATATACCGACTCAGGAGCTAAAGCTTTTGTGGAAGGTGAAACTCACGATGTGAAGATAATTAAAAATACTGTTGATATCACAAAAGTTGGGACTTATGAAATCATTTATCAAACATCATTTAAAACAAAAACATTAGAAATAACCCGATATGTTGATGTGATAGATGAAACACCACCTAACGTCACATTAAATCCTGGTATAGATACCATTACAGTTAAATCAATTTGGACAGATGCCGGTGTTCTAGCAAGTGATAATTCTTTATTAGAAGTTCAAATTGAAATTCAAGGTGAAGTCATTACTGATCAAATCGGCGAATATCAAATAACTTATATAGTAACAGATTTATACGGAAACGAAACGAGAGTCACACGGTTTGTCTCAGTCATAAATGAATAGACATTAAAAAAAGTCGAATAAATTCGACTTTTTTTTATTATTTAGATTTAACTGCATTTAACAAGGTATTCAATTTTTGTGAATGTTCTTCACTAATATAGTTAAACACTTCTCTTGTTGAACCTATTGGTTGTGGATAATAATGATCATAATCATATCCATAATCGTTTACTAAGACATTATATACTTCTTCGATGACAGGTGTATATCCAACCCAATCAGCATTTTGAACCGCTACTTCTTGTCCTAAAAAGAAATTAATAAATTCATGTGCTAAGGCACTGTTTTGACTTGCTTTAGGAATCACAAATGCATCAATCCAAATATTCGTATGTGTTGGAGCATAGTAATCAAATTCAATGGTTTCTTCTGCTTCTTCATATTCAAATACCATTTCAAAATAATCACCTGAATAAACTAAGGCCATATCTAAATTACCTCTAGCAACATCACCTTTAAGACCATCTTGACCAAAACTTGTTAATTGTTGAGAACGACTTAATACGTTTTGAATGATAGCTTGAGCTTCAGCTAGTTCTGTATCATCATTACTATTAACACTATATCCTAAACACATTAACGCTGCGCCAATGGTATCTCTAGGTGAATCATATAAACCGATTCTATATGGGCTATCAGCATCAAATAAAGCACAAAAACCATCTTCTTCTATAGCTTCTGCAATACCAGCGGTGTTTGTGTTATACATAATGCCTACAGTTCCAAAGAAATAAGGTATCATGTATTCTCCGAAAGCTTCATCTTCATACAAAGCTACTGCATCATCGAAAAAACTAACTGTCTCTAAGTTTGGTAATAAATCATAATTTATTGTTAACAATAAATCTTCTTGTGATAACTTATCAATCATATATTCACTTGGAATCATTATATCGTATTCAGTGATACCTTGCTTAAGTTTGATTTCCATTTCTTCATTAGAACCAACTTCTTCATAAACAACGTCAACATCAAATTCTTTTTCAAATTGCTCGACTAGTTCAGGGTCCATGTATTCTCCCCAGTTTAAAACGTATAATTTATCTTTTTGTGAACATCCTGTTAACGAAATAGCTAAAACAAATAAAACCATTAAAAAACTAACTGACACTATTTTTTTCATCTTATTCTCCTTTGATTTTTTTGATTTCGGTTTAATTGGTTAAATAAAACCATAATACCTACAGTTATAAAAACAACCAGTGTATTATAAGCAAATACATTAGGACTAATTTGTCTTTTTCCTAATCTCGAGTATATCAATGTTGAAACATTATGGAACTCACCTTGTTTCATAAAATAACTAATAATAAAATCATCAATACTCATTGTGAATGCAATTAAAGCTCCAGCAATAATACCAACTTTTATCCCAGGTATAATAACATGAATAATCGCCTTAAATTTAGATGCGCCTAAATCAAGAGCGGCATCAAATAAATCTGGATCTAATTGTTTTAATTTCGGTAATACACTTAATACCACAAAAGGTATTGAATAGAATATATGCGCTAATAACATGGTTGGAAATCCAAAACTAATGCGCACAAACCTAAATATGATAAATAACATTATTCCGGTAACGATATCAGGATTAACAACAGGCACATTATTTAGCACCATCATCCTTAATCTTGATTTCTTTCGTAGATTGTGTATCCCTATAGCGAAAAACGTTCCTAATGTTGTTGAGATAAGTGTTGATAATATTGCAATTTGTAATGTAACAAATATTGCATCGACCAATTGTCTATCGTTCACAATATCGGCATACCATTTAAATGTAATGCCAAATTCTTCATAATTATATTGTGAATGATGAATTGATAATAAAAAGATAATTAAAATTGGTAAATATATAACAGAGAATGTTAAAACAGTTAATAAAATTTGTAATAGAGAACCATACCGATTTTTTTTCATAGTAATGTTTCCCCCTCTTTATCAAATCTAATAATCAGGATAAAGAGTCCTAACATCACAACCATAACAACAAAGGACACCGTCGCAGCAATCGTGAATGAACCTCTGAAAATCTCTTTTTCAATCAAGTTACCTAACAAAACCACTCTACCGCCACCAATTCTTTCAGGTAGAGCAAAAGCAGTCATTGCTGGTAATAAAGTCATAATAACACCACTCACAATACCGCCTAAAGACAATGGTAGAGTGACTTTATAAAACGTTTGAAAAGAACTTGCGCCTAAATCATGACTCGCTTCGATATAAGCCTTATCAACTTTTTCAAGAACAGAGTATATTGGAAATATCATAAAAGGTAAATACATTGAAACCATTGCGATAATTATCGCAATATCATAGCCAATAACATCAAAACTTAAATTAAACAGATTAATGATTGAAACAGGTTTAAATATATTTTCCCATGCAATAATTCTTACAATCATATTGGACCAGATAGGTACAATTAATAAAGCGACATATAATGTTTTATTCTTACTTTTCATATTAGCAAAAAAGTAAGCCACAGGATAACCGATGATTAATGAAATAATCGTGGAAATTCCTGCGAATTTTAAGCTGTTTTTAAAAGCATTTAGAAATATTGAATTTTGTAAAAACCTCAATGATTCTAATGTAAATCTAAAATCATAGGCATTAAAGATGTGGAATGTTGATATCATCGCTAAAACGATGAAAATACTCGGAATGACAATTAAAACGAATAACCAAGCTAAGTATGGCCATGTTAAACGACTAACACTTTTCATTTGCGCATCACATGAATGTCTTCTTTTTCAAAGACTAATGAAACTAAATCGCCTATTTTCTGTGCATCTGTCGAATGAATCACATATTCTTTCCCATAAACATCCACTATAATCTCAAAATGAACACCTTTAAAAGTAATATCCGTTACGACTCCTGAGATTCCACCATTTGCCGGTTTTAACTCAATATCTTCTGGCCTTAATACAACTTCTATTTCTTCGTTTTCTTTAAAACCTTTATCAACACATTCAAAGGTTATTCCCTCGAACTTAACTAAATAATCTTTAATCATCGTTCCTGGCATAATATTAGATTCTCCAATAAAGGATGCGACAAAACGATTCTTTGGTTCATTATAGATATCTTGAGGCGTACCTATTTGTAAAATCTTTCCCTCGTTCATTACTGCAACTGTATCACTCATAGTCAACGCTTCTTCTTGATCATGAGTTACAAAAGCGAAGGTGATCCCTAAAGCTCTTTGCATTTCTTTAAGTTCATATTGCATATCCTGACGAAGTTTCAAATCTAAGGCAGCTAATGGTTCGTCCAATAATAATAATTTTGGTTTATTCACAACAGCTCTCGCTATGGCGACTCTTTGTTGCTGACCACCACTAAGAGTTTTAACATTTCTATCTTCAAAACCTTCTAGTTTAACTAATTTTAGAACTTCTTTCACTGCTTTTTCTATGTCTTCTTTAGACATCTTCTTTAACTTTAAACCAAAAGCGATGTTTTGATAAACATTCAAATGAGGAAATAAAGCATATCTTTGAAAAACAGTATTAATAGGACGTTCATGTGGTTCCAAATCATTGATAACTTTTCCATCAAAAATTACCACACCTTCATCCAGTGTTTCAAACCCAGCTAATATTCTTAACAAAGTTGTTTTTCCACATCCAGAAGGCCCTAATAAAGTGATAAATTCATTTTCTCTAATATATAAATTAATCGAATCTAATACCAAAGTATCATCAAACGATTTGCTTAATCCTTCAATTTCAATTAATTTTTTCATAACGGCCCCCTTAACAGAATATTAATCATATATATTTGATCATCTTAACTTATCTATCTAAATATAAACAAAAGCGTAAGATTTGATTTAAAAATAAATACACCATAAATATTGATATTTTTGTCAATATTTAAGGTGTTGTTTTTATGAAATCAATAATATTATATCATAAACTAAAAATTATTAAATTATTTTAATATAGAAAAAATCATATTGTTTTATTAAGAAGATTTGATGTTTAACGCAGTATTAATTTGATGGTGATAAACATAATATTTAGTAAAAATAAACTCAGTGATAAAATTAACAATCATCGTGCTTCCTAAAATAATATATTCATTCCATCCAATACCTTCTAAGACATGGCCCCACCAAGTAGATAGCGGTACGAAAACCAAATAAAAACAAGCGACTTTAAACATTGCTTTAGGTATATTTGCGGCGGATTTAAACGTATATTTTCTATTTAAAGTAAAATTCCATAATATAGAAAATATTAAGGAAATCAAATAAGCTAACCAATATATTAAAATAAACACTTCATGAAGTATCGTAAATGAAATGATTTGTATTATACCTGCGGAAATAGAAAACAAAGTAAATTTAATCATATGTAGGAGATTTTCATTGTTTTTCATAAAATACCTTCTCTATAATTGTTAATCGAATTATATCATAAAAAACTAACAAATCAAGAAAAAAAATAAACACTCTTTTGTGTAAGTGTTTACTTTATTTTCGTCGCCTAATTCCCATACCACCACTTCTTCCGCCACCACCAATATTCTTTACAAGACCACCACTAGCACCTAAAATAAATAGTCCTATCATGGTTAAAACACCTTTTTCCCACCATGAAGACGAAGGTGATAAAACCACATATAAAATCCAACTCCAAATATCATCATGATCAGCATATTCATCAAAAGTATCCATGTATATTTGGTATTCATCCATATTATAAGTGAAATTACGATCATATATTTCAAGATATACTTCACTTAATAACTCATACAATAAATGAGCAGTTTCTATTTGTTCATCTTCACCGCTCATAATTGTGTTATCTAAAATTTGACCAGCTTCAGAAGGACTTAAATATACTTCCATTTGATACCCTATTTCAATTTGAACTTGTTTAAGACTTGAAATATCTGAATCATCAATATCTTCAACATAAAAATATACGACTAATATACCTAAGTCATCTTTTCCTATGCCCCATTGGTTATATATATCACTTAAATTATAAGAGGTGACATCTGTTTCATTTTTAACTAAAAATGTTGCGAATACGATTTGAACACCTGGTTTATCTCCATCTTCAGTTTCAAATTCAAAAAGTCTTTCACCTTCTCTAGTAATTGTTGATTCTACAGCTGGAGTTAACTTATTAGCAAAATCATTAACATAAAACGCTTTAGTTGGATCAGGATAATCTTTATCTTCTTTACATCCAAAAATAGAAAACAGCAAAAAAAGATTCATCAAAACAAGAAAAAATCTTTTTTCCATTTTAATCTCCAAATGTTATATCTGGTATATCTTGTGCACCATCTTGAACTTTCCAATAATCATAACTGTCATCATAGTTATATAAATTTTTATATAATAATCCAGGGAACTTTCTTACATAAAGATTGTATTCCTGAACTGAATTATTATATTGTCTTCTTGCTTCTGACAAAGCAGATTCGATACCCCATACCGCATCCATATAGGTTTGATAAGCTTGAAGAGATTTAATATCAGGATTATCTTCAATTAATGCTAATAAATTTGTTAAGGCTAATGATTGTAAAGCATCTGCTTCAATCATTCCAGCTAAATCATTATTCTCTTTTGCAGTAGCGTAAGCAACACGTGCATCTGTAATCATTTCGTAGATAACTCTTTCCTGGTCTTGAAAACCATTAACTGCATTTGCAAGAGGAATCAGTGTGTCATATCGTTGTTGAAGCCTACGATCAATTTCTGAGTATTGCAATTTAATGTTTTCATCTTTACTGACTAAATTGTTATATCCTGTGATTAAAGAAATTGTAATGATTAAAATCAATAGTACCAAAACTGAAACAATAATAATTCTTGCTTTTTTCATGATATATTCCTTTCAAAAATGACCTTTTTTTCAGTTTATCACTTTTGATTTTAACCAACAATATAAAATTCAATCTACAAATAATAAATTCATTAAAATTTAGTTTAATTCTTCATTATTCACTTAAATTTGTAAAAACATATAAAAATAACACTAGATTTTTTCTAGTGTTATTTAGAATGATTGGTTTACTACCAACTTGGTCTCTCTTCTGGGTTATTTTCATAATAAGCAATTTGAGATTCAATTGATGCAATTTTTTCTTCAAAATACCATTGGGCATTTCTTAAACCAAAAGGAATAACAATTAAAGCTTGATCAATATTTTCTTCATATAAAGCCTGATGATTAAGATATAGTTCATAAAAAACCTCATATGAAAAATATTGGTTTTCAGGGTTAATCAGTTCTTTTAAATAAGCTTCATATTGAAGTTGATAACGTTCAATTTTAAGTATTTTATCTGACAAGGGATTCGGTTCATTAGTCCCTTGGAGATAGGCGTTTAAATTACCCCATTCATAAATATCATTTTCAATGGTGTAATTTGAAAATACAGGAGAACCTTCCCACCCTTGTCCTAAACCATGATCATAGTCATAAGGAATGATTGACCATATTCCTGTCATAGATTCTTGATATAAATAGTAGTTATTACCCATTGCCCGGTAATCATCAGGATTACCAAGCAATACACCTACTGCCATATACCTTAAGAATTGGTCTACATCAAAATGCGTTGAAATATACTGATCAAAATCATCTCCATTTAAATCATTTATTTGAGAAATAAATGTTTCCAAATGAGTTCTATCAAAAGTATCTTTATTGGTTTTCAAGTCATATGCTGGTCTATAATTCATAGAAACATCTTTAATACCAATAGCTCTATAAGGATAGTTATCTAAAAGTGATGCTGGACCATATTGTTGCCAAAGACTTTTAAATAAATCTCCAGTGGCTTTTTCTTCTTCAAATCTTCTATTTAAAAACAATTCGTCAATTGGTTCAAAAATAGTATATACGCCATAATAATATCGTTCATCACCTATCTCAATATAAACATTCGCAAGTGTTGCGTGAGCTGCATGAACACCAAAATTTCTCATTAGATCCAGTGAATATTTTTCTGTTGAATATGTTGGATCATAATTGCGATTCCATTTCATATCAAGTTCTTCTACTTCAAATACTGTTCTTTGACTAAAAAAATCATTTTCTGGTTCGTTAAAGCTTTCATGAAAAGATATTTTAAAATTGGACATATTTAAAGATCCATCATCATTTTGAATTCGAACTCTAGACATATTACCTTTTGTTCTAAAACCAACATTACCAATCAATACTTGTCCATATTGATCTTCATAAATAAAATCAGCTTTAGCGTAATAATCAGTTCTTAACTCGCCATTAAATATTTCACTATAATTAACCATGACTTCGTCATATGTATTCCATTCTTCTTCAGATATTTTGATAACGATATTTTTAGCTTCTTCATCATTAAAAAATCTATCAAAAGATTCTATGTTAAAGCTAAAATCATTTGGAATAGTTGAATCGCTAGTATCATATGGTTCTGAATCATTGTTTGATAATCCTGGAGAAAGATTATATAGATCAAAGTATACCCATTGGTTTTCTCCGTCTTGACTACGACCATAGGAGTAATTACGAGGCATAACGACGCTAGGTAAATAATCTAGTTGTGTCTCTCCATCTTTATGGGTTAAGAAGATAGGTTCCCCATCCCTGTTTAAACTAAAATTTGTGTGAATTTCATTGGTTAAAACGATATCTTTACCTGATGCAAAAACAATTATAAATCCTTTAGCTGGTATTATTGTATTCTCAGGAAAAGACCATTTTAATACATCGGACAATTCGTCACTTAAATAATAACCGCTGATATCAAGTCCTTCAGTTCCTGGATTATAAATTTCTATCCAATCCTCATTATTACCAAAACTATCTAATATTGAATCTCCATTTGAAGCCATGATTTCATTTATATAAGGCGTTTCAGTATCTCCAATTGGTAAAATAGAAGGTACACGTATTCCAATGTTTTGCCAATAAGGCTCTAATAAACGATAGTCTTCTTCAGTTAATAAATTAGCGCCAATATTTACTTCAGCCACAACACCATCCATTGGTATATCTTGTAAAGCCCCAGCTTCCATTAAATCTTTTAAAACTGTCAAACTGGTTATTCCAGTGTTTTGTAAATTAATTCTTTTTAAGTTTGTTAAATTTGATAACAAATTTATTTGGTCACCAATCGGTATGTTTTGCGCAATTAATTCTTCTAACTGAGTTAATTGACTTATAAAAGAGATAGAATCGATCAGTGTGTTCGAATGAATATTTAAGTAGGTTAATTTGGTTAAACCACTTAACACATCTAAATTAGTAACACCTGTTTCTCTAATATTGAGTTCTCTAAGTTCAGTTAAATTCTCTAAACTTAGTAAGGAATGGTCGTCAATAGGATTTTGACTAATATCTAAGTAAGTTAACTTCAATAAAGATTCAATCGGGGTCATATCATGAATATGATTATCTCTTAAATCTAGAACTTCTAATTCAGTAAAATTAGCCAAAAGAGATATATCAGAAATTCTTGTTTGATTATCAAATTCATCTCTGATAACATTATGTCTTAATGATAAATATATTAAAGGTAAATCAATAATTTGATCGAACTTAATCGTTTCAAGATTGGTAATTTCATTATTTCTTAAGTTTAACCATTCAAGTGTTTGAATACTCGAAAGCGGTGAAAGGTCTTCAATGAAGTTATCTTCAAGATTTAACTGTTCAAGCTCTGTAAAATATTCTAATCCTTGTAGGCTAACAATATTTTTTCCAACAGCTTCTAAAACAGTTATACTACGAACATCTCTTGCATATATATCCTCTTCTTGATTATCTAATATATCTCTAACAACTTGTTCTAAACGTTCATCACCAAAAACAACGACTGGATTTTCATAGTCGCAAGCTAGTGTTATAAATATTAAATTGAGTAATAATAAAAAGCCTAATATTTTTTTCACAAAGCATCACCTGTCGTTATTTTTTTGGTTATTGGTAAGTATTCGTTTTTTGTTATAATACTTGGATAAATGCGTTCAACAGCTTGAACGTATTTACTATTTCCAATCATTTTTAATCCATAAGACTTAATCATAATTTCAAGCCATTCTGGTTTCTTCATACCACATTTTATTTCACAAACAATATCATGACTGTGTTTTCTCATATGGACAATGGAGTCATCATATAAAGTTTTAGATTTTGCGCTTCTTACATGATGATCAAATGTCACCCTTAAATCAGATCCATCTTTAGGAACATAGCCTTCTCGTTCATATTCAACAATCATTTTAGGTTCTAAATGTTGTAGGCGAATCATCCGAGTGAACTCATCAAGTACAGTTGATGAAGAATTAAAATGACCATTTTCTAAAAAATAAAGATATTCTTTTAAAGTGATTAACTCGCTATACTTTTTAACAATTGATCCATGTTTTGTCTTGATTTCTATTGAAATGATATTTGTCTTATCCTTAGATGATTCATAGGTTCTAACACGACACTTAATTCGACCATATTGACCTTCTTCCGACTCAATATAATGACGATAATCATAGGTATCATAATATAAGCTTCTAACAAAGTATTGATTGTTTTCAGCAATTTTTGTATATTGACCTTTGTTCATAAACATAGATAACCTATTTTTAAAAGCAAAATATGTTCTTAAATCAAGAACATATTTATATTCAAATCGATTTGTTATTCTCATAAGTTCTCCATTTACATAGGTAAATTAAGTTGAGGAGATAGTAAAGATACTTTTTTTACAGTTTCTAATGTTTGTAACTTACTAATAAGATCATGAATAATTGATATATCTTTTTCATCAAACAACAATTCATAGATTACTTCAAATTGATTGTTTTCAATTTCATGACTTCTTAGGTAAACTCGGTTAATGCCTTGATTTATTAAATCATCAACCAATTGATCATCAAATTGCCCGACGCCTGAAAGCATCAAAATATATTCATTGTGTTTTTTTCTACCATATCTAATTTTATAGAATACAAACATGACAATTCCTAAAATCGCAGTCGCAATAATTGATAAAGTCCAGTTCATTGTTCCTATACCCAAACCAGTAGCGATTGTCCAAAACAAAAAGATCATATCACGGGTATCTTTGATTGGTGTTCTAAAACGAATGATTGATAAAGACCCAACCAAACCAAGTGATAATACCAAATCACCTTGAATAAAAAACATAACTAATGTAACAATTGGTGACAATAATGCGAGTGTTGATAAAAAAGAACTCTCATAATTAAGACCTTTATGAGTTAGCTTATATACAAACGCAATCAAAACACCTAAAATAATCGCTAAAGCGAGTGAAACTAAAAACCTCACTAAAATAATACTGTCTAATGCAAGTGTATCAAGAATATCTGTCATCTATTTTTCTCCTGTCTAATCAATATTTCATGTATCTTATTTTAACATATTTTATCTTTTTTGGGTAAACATTCTATAGATGTAATCAAAGTGAAATAAATTTATCTTTTATACAATTGAAAAATTGACAAAATATTTATTTTTTAACGATAATTTAGATATACTGCGATCAAATATTATTTTGAATTTTTTTACTTTTAATTTATTTTTAATTTCAAATAGTTTGAATATCAAAATATCTTGACACTCGCTTAAAAAAATGTTAGAATTATGAAAAATTTGGCTTTTATTGGAGGATAAAAATGATCTATGAAAAATTAAAAGATTTAATCGCAAATGAACTAGGTGTTAAGGAAGAAAATATAACAATGGATGCTCATTTAGTTTCAGATTTAGGTGCTGATTCTTTAGACGCTGTTGAACTCATAATGACCATTGAAGATGAATTTAATATTACAATTGAAGAGAAGGATGCTCAGTCTTTACAAACAGTAAGACAAATCGTTGAATATATTGAAAATCTTCAATAGTTGATTAAACAAATAGTTATTTGAGAGGTCGCTATGGATATTAAACAATTAAGAAAAATTATTAAAGAATTTGAAAATTCTAATATACATAAACTAGAAATAAGTGAAAAAGACTTTACCGTTAAACTTGAAAAAGCAGAACAAAAACAAATAGTAACTGAATATGTTCAACCACGTGTTGAAAATCAAGCTCATTCAGTGAATCAAAATCTCAAAGACATAGAAGAAAACAATTATACAAAAGTGACTTCACCTCTGGTTGGTGTCTATTATAATTCACCATCACCAGACAATCCACCTTTCGTAAAAATCAATCAAGAAGTTCAAAAAGGAGATGTGCTTTGCATTGTGGAAGCAATGAAAGTTATGAATGAAATCAGATCTCCACTGAATGGTGTGATTAAGAAAATCAATATTAATAACGAAACCATGGTGGAATATGGTCAAGCGATGATTGAGATTGAGGCATTATAATGTTTCAAAAAATATTAATCGCAAACCGAGGTGAAATTGCGGTCAGAATTATTCGAACATGCATGTATATGGACATTAAAACAGTCGCTGTGTACAGTGAAGCAGATCGAGATAGTTTACATGTCCAATTAGCAGATGAAGCTGTTTGTATTGGTGGTGTAAAGAGTTCAGAATCATATTTAAATATGGAAAACATTATCACAGCCGCTATTAATACAGGTGCCGAAGCCATTCACCCGGGTTTTGGTTTTTTAAGTGAGAATGAGGTGTTTGCGGAGCTCTGTGAAACTGTTGGCATTGTCTTTATTGGTCCTAAAAGTAAAACAATAAGAGAAATGGGTAATAAATCCAAAGCAAGAGATATGATGATACAAGCAAATGTTCCAGTTGTTCCAGGTAGTGAAGGTAGTGTTAAAGATGTTTCTGAAGCAAAAAAAATCGCTTCTGAAATTGGTTATCCTATACTAATTAAAGCCAGTGCAGGTGGTGGTGGTAGAGGCATGAGAATTGCTTACCATCAAGATGAATTTATTACGGCTTTTGAGACAGCGAAAACTGAAGCGAAAAATGCTTTCGGTGATGGAACAATGTATTTAGAAAAATATTTAGAGAACCCTAAACATATAGAGGTTCAAGTTTTATGTGATAAATATGGTAGTGCCTTACATTTAGGTGAAAGAGATTGTAGTATTCAAAGACGCAATCAGAAAGTGATTGAAGAGGCTCCTAGTCTCATATCATCTTCATTAAGAAAAAAAATGACTGACTATGCAATTAAAGCTTGTCAGTTTGTTCAATATGAAAATGCAGGTACAATTGAGTTTTTATTATCGGGTAATGAATTTTATTTTATCGAGATGAACACGAGAATCCAAGTTGAACATCCTGTAACTGAAATGATTACTAACATCGATATAATTCGTGAACAAATAAAAATCGCTGCTGGTGAAAAACTTAATTATACTCAAAAAGATATTCATTTACATGGACATAGTATTGAATGTCGAATTAACGCAGAAAAACCAAAGCATCAATTTCAACCAAGCCCAGGGAAGGTTTCTTTATTTCACATGCCTTCAGGACCTGGTATTAGATTCGATAGTTTCCTTGTGACTGGTGCAGTCATCCAACCACATTATGATTCGATGATTGGCAAAATGATTGTTCATGGTAATACTCGTGATGAAGCGATTCATAAAATGCAAGCAGCTTTAGAAGAATTGGTGGTTAAAGGTATTCATACCAACCAATCATTTCTCTATTTAATGATGCATCATCCTGATTATATCAAAGGAGATTTCAATACATCATTTATCGAATCAAACTTAGAAACTTTATTGGAGTATGATGATTATGAATGATATCAAAAAATCAATCAACGAAAGAAAGTTACTTAAAAACAAATTAAGCATTATTCATAATAAAAGTAAATATGCGAATATACAAACAATGGATGTTCCACAGGGTTTATATGAAAAATGCCCTAGCTGTGGAAAAACAATTAACAAAAAAATAAACATTCAAAACGACTATGTATGTACAGATTGTTCACATCATTTTCGTATGCGTGCAGTTGATCGCATTCATTACATCGTGGATAGAAATTCATTTATTGAAAAGGGGATAGGTTACATTACTTTAAATCCTCTTTTTCTGCGTGACTATGAAGAAAAAATTAAAGCCTATAAAGAAGCAACGCATTTAGATGAAGCATATATCTATGGTTACGCTGAAATCCACGGTCAACCTTGTGTGGTTGGTGTTATGGACAGTTATTTCCTTATGGGTAGTATGGGTAGTGTTGTTGGAGAAAAAGTGACTAAGACCTTCGAATATGCGATTTACAAGAGACTACCAGTGATTATCTTCACTGCTTCTGGTGGTGCGAGAATGCAAGAAGGTATTTTTAGTTTAATGCAAATGGCAAAAACAAGTAGTGCAGTCGCAAAACATTCTAAAATGGGTCTTTTATATATTTCTGTTTTTACGCATCCTACGACTGGTGGTGTCACAGCTAGTTTTGCTTCTTTAGGTGATATTATTCTAGCGGAACCTGATGCATTAATTGGTTTTGCAGGTCCTAGAGTTATCGAACAAACAATCAAACAAAAATTACCTGATGATTTTCAAAGGTCAGAGTTTTTACTTGAAAAAGGATTTATCGATCTAGTAGTACATCGAAAAGACTTAAAAACGACATTATCTAAACTCTTAACGTTCCATCAGAGGTTTAAATCATGAATATATTAGAGAAAGAAAAGAAATTATTATCTTTAGAAAAACAAATCAATGATTTAGGTGAAGCAAAGGTCATTGAGAAAATCAAGCATGAAATAGAAAACTTTAAGAAAAAAGAGATGAGTAAATTAACTGCGTGGGATAAAGTTTTACTAGCAAGGCATCCTTTAAGACCTAAAGCAAGTGAATTCATAAACTTTTTATCTCCTGATTTTATCGAATTACATGGCGATCGATTATATCGAGATGACCCAAGTATTATTGGTGGAATTGGCACCATTGAAGGTGTACCTTATACAATCATCGCTCATCAAAAAGGCGTTACTACAGATGAAAACATTAAAAGAAACTTTGCGATGCCTCATCCTGAAGGTTATCGTAAAGCTTTAAGATTAATGTTACAGGCTGAAAAGTTTCAAAGACCGATTTTAACTTTAATTGATACGCCAGGTGCTTATCCAGGGATTGGCGCTGAAGAGAGAGGTCAAGGCCAAGCTATTGCGAATAATTTACTAGAGATGAGTAAATTAACTGTGCCTATTATTACCGTCGTTATTGGTGAAGGTGGTAGTGGTGGCGCATTAGCGATTGGTGTAGCTAATAAAATATTAATGCTTGAAAATGCTATATTTTCAATTTTAAGTCCTGAAGGTTATGCGAGTATCTTATGGAAAGATGCTAATAAAGCACCTATTGCAGCTGAAGAAATGAAATTAACTGCACAAGATTTAAAAGACTTTCAAATTATAGATGAAATCATAAGCGAACCTTTAGGTGGCGCTCATTATGATAAGGAGAAGGTTTTTGAAGATACAAAAACCGCAATCATGAACGCTTATAATAAACTGAGAAGAATTAACGGACTTGAAATTTATTATCAACGAAATAATAAAATTAGACAGTTTGGTTTTTTACAACGTTTTAATTATGACAATTTAGGAGGCGTCAACAATGACATATACAAAAATATTAGGAACGGGTAGATACCTTCCTAGTAAAATATATACCAACGATGATTTAAAAGCGTTTGTTGATACAAATGATGAATGGATTTTTACCAGAACTGGAATTAAACAAAGACATATCACAACAAATGAAACAACATTGGACTTAGCTTATCAAGCAGCTTTAAAAGCCATTAAATCTGCTCAAATAGATAAAAATAACATTGATTTAATTATCGTCGCTACTGTTACTTCTGATTTTGCTTTTCCAGGCGTAGCTAATTTATTACAGTCAAAACTGGGTATTGAAAACATCATGGCTTTTGATATCAATGCAGCTTGTAGTGGTTTTTTATTCGCTATGCAAATAGCAGATAAAATGATAAAAAGCGGTGCTTTTCATCATGCATTGATTATTGGTGCAGAAACGTTATCACGTTTAACGGATTGGAGAGATCGAAACACGTGCGTATTATTTGGTGATGGTGCTGGTGCAATGGTTATTGGCCAAAGCGAAACTAATCAAATAAAAGATATCTTAACCGGTTCACAAGGTGATGAAGATATGCTATTATATTGTAAAAATCCTGATTTGAAATCACTGAGTGAAAACAAAATTAGTTCACAGGATCATATTCATATGAATGGTAAAGAAGTGTTTAAATTTGCAACAAGAATGATGCCAAAAACATTGAATGAGTTATTTTCACGTAATCAAGTAACGATGAATGATATTCAATATATTGTTGCGCATCAAGCAAATTCAAGAATTATAAAAAAAGCCGCAAAGGATTTAGATATAGATTTAAACAAAATGTATATCAATATCGACCAATATGGTAATACTTCTGCTGCGAGTGTCCCAATCGCAATTGATGAAGCTATTGAAAAAGGACTTATCTCACGCGGAGATTTATTCGCTACAGTCGCTTTTGGTGGCGGATTAACTTGGGCAAGTGCATTAATAGAATATTAGGAGATGACATTATGGATTTAAGAGATTTA
Source organism: uncultured Candidatus Izemoplasmatales bacterium (assembly GCA_964461565.1). Taxonomy (GTDB): domain Bacteria; phylum Bacillota_I; class Bacilli_A; order Izemoplasmatales; family Hujiaoplasmataceae; genus Hujiaoplasma. Next base: position 54,715 of record CAYWUZ010000003.1, read on the forward strand.
CTCAATATAAAATACCCAATAATTCAAGGTGGTATGGCCAATATCGCAACACATCAATTAGCAGCTGCAGTCAGTAATGCAGGCGGTTTAGGTTTAGTTGGATGTGGAGGTTGGACACCTGATAGAGTCAGAGAAGAAATAAGAAAAACAAAAGCATTAACCGATAAACCTTTTGGTGTAAATATCATGTTGATGAGTCCTTACGCTAAAGAAATAAGTGATGTTGTTGTTGAAGAAGGTGTAAAAATAGTAACAACAGGTGCAGGTAGCCCTGGTGTTTACATGAAAAAATGGAAAGAAGCGGGTATCATTGTCATTCCTGTAGTTCCTAGTGTGGCATTTGCGATTAGACTAGAAAAATCAGGTGCTGATGCTTTGGTTGTTGAAGGTACAGAAGCAGGTGGACATATTGGTGAAATATCAACAATGGTTTTAATACCACAAGTCGTTGATGCTGTATCTATCCCTGTTATTGCTGCAGGAGGTATTGCAGACCATAGAGGTTTAGATGCTGCTTTTATCTTAGGAGCAAAAGGTGTTCAACTTGGAACTGTTTTACTAGCAAGTGAAGAATGTCCAATTCATGATAATTACAAACAATTGGTCTTAAAAGCTAAAGATACTTCTACTGTTGTAACTGGAAGACAATCTGGCGCTCCAGTAAGAGTTTTAAAAAACCAAATGGCGAGAGAATATTTAGATTTAACTAAATTTGGAACTGCACCTCTTGAAGAACTTGAGAAATTAACTCTAGGATCATTAAGTAGAGCTGTATTTGATGGCGATTTGGATAGAGGTAGTTTTATGGCTGGTCAATCAGCTGGTTTAGTTAAAGAAATCAGACCTGTTAAAGACATATTAAAAGATATTTTTGAAAACAGTCTCGTTTATAAAGGTATCATTTAATGAATATTGCTTTAATGTTTTCAGGACAAGGTTCTCAATACCATGGTATGGGAAAAGATTTATATGATTATTTTGATGAAGTTAAAAATATCTTTCATCAAGCAGAAACAATCACTAAATATCCTTTAAGAGAAATCATTTTTAATCAAAATGATGATAGACTTCATGAAACAAAGTATACTCAAGTTTCAATGTTCACAATCTATCAATCAGTATTAATGATTCTAAAGAAATATAAGTTAGATTCTAATTATAGTTTCGGATTGAGTTTGGGTGAATATGGCGCATATTTACATAATGAAGTTTTTGATTTCGAAACAGGATTAGACATTATTAAACATCGAGCTGCTTTTATGGAAGAAGCTTCTTTAAAAACGCCTGGAAAAATGTGTGCTGTTATCAATCTAAATCCGACAACGCTTGAATCCCTTGTGAATGAGAGTCCTTACCGTGTAAATATCGCTAATTATAATACACCTCAACAATTAGTCATTAGCGGAGAAGAATGTGGGGTTGATGAGATCAGTCTTCAAGCAAAAGAAAAGGGCGCAAAAAGAATCATTGAGTTAAAGACAAGTGGTGCTTTTCATTCATCACTGATGGATGAAGCCGCAAACCAATTTTATGATTATTTAGAACATATTAATTTAAATGAACCCACCAAACATTTATATATCAATTTAACTGGAAGTCATTATATCAATGAAATTAAAGAAGTTATGGTTAATCAAATTAATCATAGTGTTAAGTTTTATCAAATGATTGATAAGTTGATTGAAAAAGGAATTGATACATTTATCGAGATAGGGCCAAAAACAACTTTATGTAATTTTATTAAAAGAATTAATCCTCAAGTCAAATTATTAAACATTGAAAATATAGAATCCTTAAAGAACACGTTAACTGAATTGGAGGTTGAACATGGAATCAAATAAAACTGTTATTATTACTGGAGCAAGTAGAGGTATAGGTAGAGCTATTGCACTTGCTTTTGGAAAAGAAAAAGCAAATGTAGTCATTAATTATAATCATTCTAAAGAAAAAGCTGAGGAATTAGCTCAAGAAATTCAAGCTTTTGGTGCAAAAACATTGGTTATTCAAGCAAATGTTGCTGATTTTGAAGAGTCAAAACAAATGGTTGAACAAACTATTAATGAATTTGGAACCATTGATGTACTCGTCAATAATTCTGGAATCACAAAAGACAATTTAATGCTTAGAATGAAGGAAGATGATTTTGATCAAGTCATTAATGTTAACTTAAAAGGCACCTGGAATATGTGTAAACATGTTTCAAGATATTTATTAAAAAATAAACAAGGAACTATTATTAATATTTCAAGTGTTGTCGGTTTAATTGGAAATCCTGGTCAAAGCAATTATGTTGCTTCTAAAGCTGGTGTTATTGGTTTAACTAAATCTTTAGCTAAAGAACTTGGCAGCCGTAACATTACTGTAAATGCTATCGCACCTGGATTTATTGAGACTGAAATGACTGACAACCTAAACGAAGAAATTAAAGATTATTATTTAAAACAAATCCCTTTAAATCGATTAGGCCAACCTGAGGACATCGCTAATCTTTGCGTTTTCTTAGCAAGTGATAAAGCTAAATATATTACTGGACAGGTTATTAGTGTTAACGGAGGTATGGTGTAATGGATAGACGACGAGTAGTTATAACAGGTATAGGTGCTATTACCCCAATTGGTAATGATGCACAAACGATGTGGCAAAACGCTAAAGATGGTATAAACGGTATTGATGTTATTACTCATTACGATGCCAGTAATGATGATGTTACTCTTGCAGGAGAAATCAAAGGTTTTGATTTTCAAGAGAAGTTTGGCGTTAAAGAATTAAAAAAGATGGATCGTTTTGCTCAATTAGCAATTATCGCAACTGATGAAGCCATCGAAGATTCTAAACTTGATTTATCAAAAGAAAATACACACCGAGTTGGTATATATTACGCGAGTGGTATTGGAGGTTTAGAAACTATTGCTAACCAAAACACACGTGGTAATGAAAGAGGATTTAATCGAATGAGTCCATATTTCATTCCTAGTGCTATTATTAATTTAGCAGCTGGTCATATTGCCATTAAATATGGAATTCATGGTCCTTCTTTAACACATGTAACAGCGTGTGCAAGTGGAACCAACACTATAGGGGAAGCATTTAGAGCAATTAGAGATGGTTATTTAGATACAGTCATTACCGGTGGTAGTGAAGCAACTGTTATTCCAATTGGTATTTGGGGATTCTCTGTTATGCAAGCTCTTAGTAAAAATAAAGATAGAAATTATGCGAGTATTCCTTTTGATAATAATAGAAATGGTTTTGTTATGGGTGAAGGCGCAGGAACTCTTATTTTAGAATCTTATGAACATGCAAAAGCAAGAGGCGCAAAAATCTATGGTGAGTTAGTTGGTTATGCATCTACTTCTGATGCTTCTCATATTACCAGTCCAGATCCTGAAGGTAAGGGCGCTAGAGATAGTATGTTATTCGCTATAGAAGATGCTTCTATAAAACCTGAAGATATTGGTTATATCAATGCACACGGTACATCAACACAATTGAACGATCAAATTGAAACATTAGCGATTAAAAAAGCGTTTAATGAACACGCTTATCAATTAAATGTATCTAGTACAAAATCAATGACTGGTCATTTATTGGGTGCTTCAGGTGCAGTTGAAGCAATTTTAACTTTATTGGCAGTGAGAGATGACTTTGTTCCACCAACAATAAACACAAAAGAATTAGATGTTTTATGTGATTTAAATTATACTTTAAGTAAAGGTGTTCAAAGAAATATAGATTATGCTTTAAGTAATAGTTTGGGATTTGGTGGTCATAATGCAACAATCATCTTTAAGAAATTTAAGGAGGAGTAAAAATGGAACTTAATAGTAATCAAATCCAGGAAATTATCCCCCATAGATACCCATTCTTACTAATTGATAGAATCATTGATTTAGTACCTGGTGAAAGCGCAGTAGCGATTAAAAACGTGACAGTTAACGAACATATCTTTACAGGTCACTTTCCTCAAGAACATATCATGCCAGGTGTATTAATAGTTGAAGCGATGGCGCAAACTGGTGCGGTCATTATTCTTTCTTTAGATGAACACCGAAATAAGATTGCTTATTTCGCTGGTATTGATCAATGTAAATTTAGACAAAAAGTGATTCCTGGAGATCAAATGCGACTTGAATCTAAAGTGATTAAACGTAAAGGTGCTTTAGGCATTGCGGAATGTGTTGCGACTGTTAATGGTAATGTTGTCTGCAAAGCTATCCTTAAATTTGCTATAGGGTAAGAAAAAATATAACTTATACTGATAAAAGAATAGATATTCGAGCGCTACTTAACTTTTTATGTGGGCAAAATATCTATTCTTATTTTATTGGTCTATTGCAAAATCATTTAAACATCACAATAAATGTTGTATAATGAGATACTGAAAGGTAAGGAATTGAAATGAATACATTTATCGAAAGATTTAAAATATATTATCATAAATACCCTGTAACGGCTATTTTGATACTTTTGAACACTGCAATGTTACTTGTTGTTCTTTTAACAGGCGGGTTTTCGGTTGAAAACTTAGTTCGTTTAGGAGGTCTTGTACCTTCTAAGATTTCTAATGACCAAGAATACTACCGATTACTCACTTCGATGTTTTTACACGGTAGTATTATCCATTTTTTAGCGAACACCTACTTCTTATATCAACTTGGTAGTTCAGTCGAAACCTTATTAGGAAAAGCGAAGTATATACTTATATATTTCCTAAGTGGATTTGGTGCTAGTTTATTAGTATGGTGGTTAGGCGAACCTAAAACAGTGACCATAGGTGCCAGTGGTGCTTTATTTGGAATTTTAGGATCTATATTTCTTCTAACTTACTTAAAAGAATCATGGTTTTCTCCATACAGTATTAAAAGTATTCGATTTTTAGTATTTATCAACTTAATATTCACTGTAGTTTTCCCGAATATTAGTGTTTTAGGTCATCTTGGTGGATTCGCTACTGGTCTTGCTTTAATGCGATTATTTCTTTTTAAAGATGTTGATACACCTCCAAGAAACATGAAACCAAAAAACACTAATCCAAACATCATTGATCACGATGATATAACCGATGATGATATATTTTATCATTAAAAAATCATATAATAAAAGAAGCCATTAGAATCTAATTGGCTTCTTTTTTTATATAATTATTTATCACTAAATACTTTTTTAAAAATTGATGGAATATGAGTCAATGCATGATCATATGCAAAGCATTGTTCTAAAACATCTTCACTTAATATGTTTTTTAACCATTCATCTTCACGAATAACATCCTTTAAATGTTTACGTTCAGATTCTACTATACGCGATAATTTCTGCAAGTGATCGTGAACTGTCAACCGGTCAAACCCTAGATTAACAATCGTATTCATTACTTGTTGAGTAGCGTGAAGACCAAGAGATAATTCAATATTATGAATCATTTGTTTTTCATTTACAATAAGATTTTTTAATGTGTTCGTATACCTTTGAAGCATGAAATCAATCAATGATGTTGCATCTGGAAAAATAATTCTTTCTGTCGATGAATGAGAGATATCTCTTTCATGCCATAAAGCAATATTTTCATAAGATGTATATAGATAACCCCTTAATACTCTTGATAAGCCACAAATATTTTCTGATAAAATCGGATTCTTTTTGTGAGGCATTGCTGATGAACCTTTTTGTTTTGAACCAAAAGGTTCTGAAACTTCTTTCACTTCAGTTCTTGATAAATGTCTAATTTCAGTCGCTATTTTTTCTAACTCAGATCCAATTAAAGCAATCACAGACATATAGAATGCGTGACGGTCTCTTTGAAGTGTCTGTGTTGTGATCACTGACTCTTTTAAATTTAAATATTTGGCAGCTTCTTTTTGAATATCAGGCAAACTTGTACTATAAGTTCCCACCGCTCCTGATAATTTAATGACTTCAATTTCATCTGAAGCAATCAAAAACTTATGTCTTAGTCTTTTAAAATCTTCATACCATAAAGCAAACTTCATTCCTAATGATGTAATTTCAGCATGCATGCCATGTGTACGTCCCATCATAGGGGTTTTTTGATAAAGGTATGCTTGGTCTCTTAACACTTCCATAAACTGATCGATATCTTTAAGAATGATTTGATTTACTTGTTTTAAAATAAGTGAATATGCACTATCGACAACATCAGTTGATGTTAATCCATAGTGTAACCATTTTTTTTCTTCGCCTAAAGACTCTGAAGTTGCTTTTACAAAAGCAACAACATCATGTTTGGTTTCTTGTTCTATTTCTAAAACTCTATTCTTATCAACACTTGCATTTTTTAAAAGATTAAATGTTTTTTCATCGAATAAACCTTGTTTCATCCAAGCATAACAATTCGCTATTTCAACTTGTAAAAAACATTCTAATTTATACTCATCACTCCACAAATCTTTCATTACTTGTCTTTGATAACGTTGAATCATTTTTCTGACTCCCCTACCATATTTTTCACAATAATGGTTTGATTTCTGTCAGGACCTACACTAAATATTCCTACAGGAACTCCAACAATTGATTCGATTAACTTGAGATAAGTTTTTGTGTTTTCTGGAAGTTCATTATAAGATTTAACTTGAGTAATATCTTCTTTCCATCCTGGCGTTTCTATCGTTATAGGTTTACACGCACTGAAATCATCGATTTCAGCTGGAATAGTATCAATCATTTGACCATTAAGTTCATAATGCGTTACTACTTTTATTGTGTCTATGCCCGTTAAAACATCTAATAATGTTACTGCTAAATACGTTAATCCTGAAACTCTTTTACTGTGTTTTAATACAACTGTATCTAACCAGCCAATACGTCTTGGTCTTCCAGTTGTCGTTCCAAATTCATTACCTGTTTTTCTTATTGTGTTAGCAAGTTCTCCATGAATTTCACTTGGTAAAGGACCTTCACCAACTCTAGTTGTATATGCTTTAGTGACACCAATAGCACCGTCAATCAACCATGGCGCAATACCTGTGTTTAATGGAACTGATGCCGCAGTAGGTGAAGAAGAGGTTACATATGGGTATGTTCCATGATCTAAGCATAACAAGACACCTTGAGCACCTTCAAACAAGATTAATTTATCTTCTTCGATTGCTTGATTCAAATAAACAGATGTATCTTTAATAAATGGTCTAATTTGATTAGCATAATCTTGATATTCTTTGAGTATTTCTTCATATGATAAAGGTAATACATTATAATGTTCTAATTCTATATTTTTTTGATCGATTAAAGACTTAAGTTTAATCGGAAATTGTTTTTCTGAGATAAATGTTGACATTCTCATCCCGATTCTAGAAGCTTTATCAGTATAAGTTGGTCCAATGCCTTTATGCGTTGTACCTATTTTTATACCACCAATTAAATCCTCTTTTGCTTTATCTAATTCTATATGGTAAGGCAAAACCACATGAGAACGATCACTCATTATTAATTGATAATCCTTGACTTTATCTAATTCTTCAATAAATGCTTTAGGGTTAATCACCATACCATTTGCTAAAACATTCATAATTTTTGGATTTAATATCCCACTAGGCAATAAATGCAAACTATACTTCTTATCATTAAAAACAACTGTGTGTCCTGCATTATTACCACCCTGGAAACGTACTACAACATCCACTTGTTGAGCTAAAAAGTCAGTGATTTTTCCTTTTCCTTCATCACCCCATTGGGTACCAACTATAACAAACCGTTTCATTTTGCCTCCTTAAGAAGACTCATAATTCTTCTTGCGACCCAAACGCCATTAGCGCCAGCTTGAGCTAATCCTCTAGTAATTCCAGCGCCATCACCACCAACAAATAGTCCAGGTATAATGGTTTCAAAATATTCAGTGACTTTTGGTTTAGCTGAATAGAATTTTGTTTCAACACCATAAATCAAGGTGTGTTCATTCGCAATTCCAGGAGTGACATGATCTAATGCTTCAATCATTTCAATAATAGATTTCATTGTTTTATAAGGTAAAACTAACCCTAAATCTCCAGGAACAGCTTCAGAAAGTGAAGGTCTCACAAAATTTTCGTTAAGTCGTTTAACAGTCGTTTTTCTTCCTCTAATCAAATCTCCATATTTTTGAACAATAATAGACCCACTAGATAGTACATTAGCTAATCCACCTATTTGATAAGCATAATGATTCGGTTGATTAAATGGTTCATCAAACTGATGTGAAACTAACAATGCAAAATTAGTGTTTTCTGTTCCTAGTTTCGGATCATAAAATGAATGTCCATTTGCAAGCATTGTTCCATTATGGTTTTCTATAACAACATGTCCGCTAGGATTAGAACAAAATGTTCTAACATGCGTTCCTAACGTCGTATTATAGATAAACTTTCCTTCATATAAATGTTCATTGATTTCTTCCATAATAACATCATTTGTTTCAACTCTAACGCCAATATCAACATGATTATTATATAAAGGAATTTTATGTTTTCTTAAAGTATCTGTTAACCATTTAGATCCTTGTCTTCCAGCACCTATAAATACATAAGGCGCATGAATGATTTTACCATTATCGAGTAGAACACCTTTTATGCCTGATTCATCTTTAACAATATCAACAACTTCAGTTGTAAACATCATATCAATTTTATCTTTCATGGTATCATAGATTGATTTCATAATACTTAAGTTAACTTCAGTGCCTAGATGTCTTACTTGAGCTCTTAATAGTTTTAATCCAACAGCTAAGCCTTTTTTTTCTATAGTTTTTACTGCTTTTGTGGTTGGATCAGTTAATGTATCTGGTGCACCATGTAATATGTTAATATCATCAACATAACGTATCAGATCATAGACAACATCTTTAGATAAGTATTCAGTCATCCATCCACCAAACTCAGCGGTAATATTAAACTTACCATCTGAATATGCTCCTGCGCCACCAAATCCAGAAGTGATAGCGCAAGCAGGATAGCATCCGGACACACCTTTTGGATTTTGAGGACATTTATCCAATTTACCTTCTAAAATAGGGCATCGCCTGTTATAAATATCTTCGCCTCTATCAATCAATAGCACTTTAGTTTTATTTGATTTCAGCATCATTTCATAAGCGAAAAAGATACCTGCAGGTCCAGCACCTACAACGATAACATCATAGTTCATTCTTAACCCCTTTTTGAAAATAAATTTCTATCAAACCGAGTGAATTCTATCATACTTTTAAACAGTTAGTCAATGAATACCTGAAAAAGAAATTAGATGATAAATAAATTTCTTTTTCTTATTTATATTCGTTAATTTTTGAAAATTTTAGAATCATAATATAATGCTAATTTAAAATTTTAAAGAGCCTGTAAAGAAATGAAAATCGGATAGATGTTCATTTCTTTACAGGCCCTTTAGAAATATATAAGTATTATAAACTATCTTTAAAATCTTCTCTGAATTGAACAACTAAATCATTTATCCAATTTGTGGTTGGTTTGAGTCGGCCAAAGAAAAACCTTAATATTTCAGGTTCAGATTCAAACTTTAATCCTTGGACCAAATGTCGGTTTTTAAATA
>CAYWUZ010000003.1:64348-72530 GCA_964461565.1 uncultured Candidatus Izemoplasmatales bacterium
ATTTCAGGTTCAGATTCAAACTTTAATCCTTGGACCAAATGTCGGTTTTTAAATAACCAAACGATTCTATCAATAACATACTTGACTTGTGATAATGTGAATACGCGTCTAGGTAAGGCGATACGTACTAATTCCATATTAGCAAGCGTTTCAGAACCATCTGGTTTTCTTTCTTCTGACATAGTCCCACGTTCCATACCTCTAATACCCCCAGCAACAAACAAAGCGGCAGCTAAAGCGCCAGCTGGGTATTGTTCTTGTGGAACATGACTTAAGAATGCTTTTGCATTGATATGACATCCTAAACCACCTGCAGGCGTCACGACTGGAATGCCTGCTTTAATCAATTCATCAACCATAAATTCAATGAATTGAGGACCTTGATTAATCACTTCTTCATCCATGGTTTCCTCTAGTCCAACAGTAATGGCTTCTATTTCTCTTACAGACATACCTCCATAAGTTAAAAATCCTTCGTATAAGGTAATCAAACCTTTCATTTGATCAAAATGTAATTCTTTTCTAACACAAATTCCACCACCACGTGCTGAACCTAGTTTACGAGCAGAGAAATAAATCATATCACATTGATCGGCTATTTTTAATGTAATTTCTCTAATACTTAAATGTTTACATTTGTCTTCTCTTTGTTTAATAAAGTGTAGGTTATCACTCAATAAAGAAGCATCTAACACCAATAGAATATTGTTTTTTCGACATACTGAAGCAACATCTTCTAGATTTTCTAAGGAAAAAGGTTGTCCACCAATTAGGTTCGTTCCAGCTTCCATTCTAACAAAAGCAATTTTATCTGAACCTTTTTCTTTAACTAGTTTTTTTAACGCGTCCACATTCATATTACCTTTGAATGGCGCATTACTTTCTATTTTTAAACCTTCTTCAGTTATTAATTCTTCAACTGTTCCACCGTTTAATTGAATATGAGCCTTGGTTGTAGTGAAATGATAATTCATTGGAACTATTTGACCTTCATTAACATATACTTGAGCAATAATGTTTTCGCATGCTCGACCTTGATGCGCTGGTAAAACAAAATCCATGCCAAATAATTCTTGAAGTTTCTTTTCGAAACGATAAAATGATTCGCTACCAGCATAACTATCATCTGCGGTTAACATCGCAGCTTGTTGGCGATCACTCATAGCGTTAACGCCACTATCAGTAAGCATATCCATAAACACATCTCTGTTCTTTAACAAAAATGTATTACATCCAGCCTCTAGCATTGCTGAAGCTCTGTTTTCGATAGGAATGAGATTTAGTTTCTCAACGATCCTAACTTTGTGCATTTCTAGTGGTAAATTCTCACCACTAAACAATTTAATTTTTTCCATTTTTTCGTCTCCTCCTGTAAAAAAATATATAAAAAAAACCGCCCTTTGAAAATCAAAGGACGGAAATTACCGTGATACCACCTAAGTTTAACAATATCTCACAATATTGAACTCGACAAGTGTCTAACAACACTTTGCATTGATAACGAGCGCAACCCCGGAAACCTCTACTAGGATATCATCCATTTGAGGTACAACTCCTAAGATGTATTCAGAAAAACGATCCATGCACCTCTCAACAAACGGTAACTTTCTGTTTGGCTTCATTTTTTCTTACTAGTTCTTAATCGACATTTTTAAGTATTGACAATATGATAACCGATTCATATTAAACTGTCAAGACTAAAATTAAAAATTTATTTCATCATGATTTCAAGTCCTGCGTGTGTGCCTTCATCACTATAGATTAATTTGTTATTCTCAAACAACTCTATTTTAATTATTCCTGACAATCCTTCTTTGATTGATTGTGTCATTGAACCATTCTTTGGAGAAGGTAGAGAAATTGTTTTATCATTAATAGCTTTAATCATAATTATATATCTTCTTTTTTTGATTTCGTAATGGACTTGATTACTTTGAATATCTTTTTTAATTACTTTAGCTAAATTATAGGTCGCAAACCTATATTCTTTGTTTGAAACGATTAAATTGACTATTAATCCATGAAATTTGAAACCTAAAAATGGAATGGTCGCCTCTGAAAACATAAATGATGTTTTGTTATCTTTAAAATGATTTGATTGCATCCACACATAACTCTGAGGGAATGATCTACCCCAATCTTTTTCGATATAACCCATACCACCAGTGAAATCGACCATTGTATTATCGATATTCAGCTTTCCTTCAAGTCTATGACTCATACTAATGACACCATGATAACATTCCATAAATTTGATGTATGAGAAAATCCCCATAATTGAAGGAGACATTATTGAAGTCTTAATCTTGGTGTTATCAATAAACTTTAAATCTCCAATAACACTGATATCTTGATCATCGATTGCTATCTTTATATCATTTTCAGAAAAGATATTATTCTTGATGGATAGTTTAAAAGGATTTTTTTCGGTAATAAAATCACCCGTCTTATAGACTATATATTTTGTTTTTAATTCAGTTTTTTTATATGTTAAAAACACTTGAATAAAAACGTGAGAATTATCTTTATTTAGGCTTATTCCAGGTATTAATGCTAAGGAATAATTCTTGTCAGCACTCACCATTTTATAATACCAACCTTCAAAGTAATTCTTCTTTTTCAAACTGCCTTGAAATATGATAGGATTGTTAATTTTTTGAAACATCTTGTTTACCAACAAAAACATAGTGTAAAACTAGTTCAATGATAATACCGTAGAATGCTCCTACAAAAAATCCTAAAAAGTCATTATAATTTGTTGCAGAATAGAAAGCAAAGGAAACAAGTAAACCAACGATTGCGCCTCTGACTATTTTTTTAGATAAACTTATGTTTATTGGTAAAAACACAAAAACAAATCCCATCAAAAATCGGTTAAACCAAAAAGAAAATAAGTACCAACTTTCTAAAGGTTCAGAAGATCTAATGTTCGCTCCCAATATACATACAACACCCAAAACACTTCCTAAAGCCAAACCATAAATGAGTCTTTTCATCAACATCGTTATCCTCCTAGATTATTTGTTATTATTCTTTTTTTTCTAAATATTATACTTAATTATATCATTATTTCACAATAACTGAAAGAAGGGTGATGCTTATAATTATTTTATGTTAGTTTGATTTTTATGATATTCCATAATTGAATCAACGTCTTTATCTCCTCTTCCTGATAAGTTAATCACAATGACTTTATCTTTATCCAACGAAGGTGCTAATTTCATTGCGTAAGCAATTGCATGACTAGACTCTATTGCAGGAATAATTCCTTCACTCATCGACAACTCCATGAAAGCTTCAACCGCTTCTTTATCCGTGATTGAAACATACTCTGCACGTTTCGTTGTTTTTAAATGTGCATGTTCAGGCCCAACGCCAGGATAATCAAGTCCTGCAGAAATTGAATAGACAGGTGCTATATTTCCTTCTTGGTCTTTAATAACATAAGTATTCATACCATGAATTACACCTTCTTTCCCTAATGATAAGGTAGCTGCATGTTCTAAAGTATCCAATCCTTTACCAGCCGCTTCTACGCCTATTATTTTCACACTTTCTTCTTCTATGAAATCAGCAAATAATCCAATAGCATTAGAACCGCCTCCAACACAAGCAATAACATAATCAGGTAGATTTCCTTCTTTTTCGATCATTTGTTGTTTTGCTTCTTCACCAATAATTTTTTGAAAATAACGAACAATCATTGGATAAGGATGTGGGCCTACAACACTACCTAATAAGTAAAAAGTGTCTTCTATTCTATCTACCCATTGATTAATAGCGTAATCAACTGCATCAGCCAATGTTTTTGTTCCTTGTGAGACGCCAGTAACCTTAGCACCAAGCATTTCCATTCTATCAACATTAAGTTTTTGTCTTACCATATCAAATTCTCCTTGAAATATTTCACATTCCATCGAGAACATCGCTGCGGCTGTAGCTGTCGCAACACCGTGTTGACCAGCGCCTGTTTCAGCTATTATCTTTTTCTTACCCATTCTTTTTGCTAAAAGGATTTGACCAATTGTATTATTTATCTTATGAGCTCCTGTATGATTTAAATCTTCTCTTTTAAAATAAATTTTTGCGCCACCTAACTTTTCTGTTAGATTTTTTGCAAAATATAATGGTGAAGGTCTTCCTACATAATCTTTTAAGTAATGATTGAGTTCTTCAGTAAACTTATCATCTTGAATCGCTTCATAGAACGCTTGTTCTAATTCGTTTAATGCTTTTATAACTTTTTCAGGAACATATTGTCCCCCAAATTTTCCATATTGAAATTTCATATAATTTCTCCTATAATTTAATTTGTTTGATACACATTATTCATTAGTTCTTCTCTTCAAGGTCCCATCATATATCTCCTTTAAATATAAAAAAGTCCTCTACAGAAAAAACTGTAGAGGACGTACTTAACGTGTTGCCACCTCATATTCAGCCAAAAAAAGGCTCTCAATCAAGCACACATATATGCTCTAGCCTATGATAACGGAGGCGACCGTGTTGCCCTACTCAATTTCAAGCAACCATCTCACAAACCCATTCGGAAACATAAGTTTTATCAGTTTTCACCAAACACTGACTCTCTAAAAAAACTAAATTATTTCTTACTTGCTTTTGTTCATAGATTTATTTAATAGTAACAAATTCATTGTATTGTGTCAACACAAATAATTCTTTGTCCAGCAAATATATTAAGTGTGAATCAAATGGTGGAAAAGATTAATGTGTATTTTAATGATTTATAATGGTATAATATAGTATCTTTGATAAATATCAATATATATAAAATTTATTCAATATCATTATATAAATAGTTTTTATATGGCATTCCTAATTCTGGTATACATTTTATAATGTCAACAATAGGCACAGATTAGAAAACGCCATTTTTTTTTATTACAATTCAACAGAAGAGGTGCCAGATGAATGTTAAAAAAATTTTAAAACAATTATCTATAAGAACAAGAATTATTATTATTTTTGTTTTTTTGATTACTCTAACTCTATCAGTTTTGGCAACGATCATTTTTTCTAGTTGGATTCATTCAGCCAATGAAGTTTCTTTAGAATTATCAAAGAAAACAAATGAAGAAATTTCATCCCAAGTAGAAAGCTTTTTAGATAATCCTCTCCAACTTAACAATCTTAATAAAGACTTTATTCAAAATAATTATGTTGATATGTTAGATGTGGAAGAAAGAGAAAGATTCTTTGTTTTATCTTTAAAAAATTATGATGATCAAGTTTATAGTTTTAGCTACGGTACCATAGATGGTGAATATTACGGTGCTAGAAGAAATAGTGAAGATGTCATTGAAATTATGAGAAATGATGATTCAACGGATGGATATTCATGGTATTATTCTGTCACTGAAGACATGACCGCAAATGAAAGAGTTATTATTGCTGGATTGTTTGATCCAAGAATACGTCCTTGGTATATTGAGGCAGTCAACTCTGGACAAACTGTCTTTTCACCTATATATAAACATTTCATTATTGATGATTTAGCCATATCATTGGCAACTCCTATTTACAATCAAGATAATCTTTTAAAAGGTGTCTTAGGTTCTCATATTATATTAAGTAATATTAATTATTTCTTAGTCAATACTTTAGCGGAAAGTCATGGTTCGGGCATAATTATCGATATGAACTCACAAGAATTGATTGCAAACTCTATAAATATTCAAAATTTTAGAGTATTAGATGACAACTCACTTCATCGATTAACCATTGATGAAATAGACAATACATCTTATAAGAAAGCTTATGATTACTATATTAATAATCAAATAAGAAGTTTTCACTTAGACAATAATTCAAGTAGTGATTCTTTCTATATGAGTGAAATCCATGAAGAGGGGATAGATTGGATTGTTATAACATCGATACCAAAAAGTATTTTATATACAAATATTATCAGTAATATTTATTTGATTTCTTCAATTTTTATATTTTCAGTGATGATTATGATTATAATCTATCATGTCTATATTGCAAAAGTATTTAAGCCTATTAATGATCTAGTGGAAGTAAGTAGTGCTTATTCTAAAGGTGATTTTTCAAGAAAAGCAAAAATAGTTCGAGAAGATGAAATTGGTAAATTAGCTTATGCTTTTAATTCTATGGCAACCGATATCAATCATTTTGTTAATGGTTTAGAACAAATAGTCTATGAAAGAACCGAGAGATTACAGTTAGCTAATCAAACATTAAAAGAGAGTGAACAACGGTTTAAAATATTACATAATGCATCTTTTGGTGGGATTGCTATTCATGATAAGGGTTATATCCTTGATTGTAATCAAGGATTAGCTGATATCTCACAATATACAATTGAAGAACTCATAGGTATGAATGGAATGTTACTTATAGCTCCAGATTACCGAGACTATGTTATGAATCAAATTGTTGGAGGATTTGAAAAGCCTTATGAAGCATTTGGAATTCGTAAAAATGGTGAAGTGTATCCACTAAGACTAGAAGCAAGAAATATTCCTTTTGAAGGTAAACAAGTTCGTGTTGTAGAGTTTAGAGATTTAACTGAATTGAAACAACAAGAAAAAGAAAAAAGAGAAGCTGATCAAAGATCTCAAGAATCAAAAGATAATTTATTAAGGGTTATGGACAATCTACCTATTGGTATTGCGGTCAATACTATTGATCCTGAAGTAAGTTTTGAATATATGAATGATTATTTCCCTTTAATTTATGGTACTGATAGAGAAACATTAGAAACGCCTGGATCTTTTTGGGAAGCCGTCTATCAAGATGAATCATTTAGAAATCAAATACAATCTCTTGTGGTCAATGATTTAAAAACAGCTGGTGGAGAAAGAAAAAAATGGTTGAATATTCCTCTTGAAAGAAAAAATGAAAAAACAAGATATATTTCAGCTTATTCAACACCAATACCAAACACAAATAAATTTATCTCTACGGTTATTGATGTGACTGAACAACATACAAGAGAAAATGAAATTATTCATATAAGTAACCATGATTACTTAACACAAATACCTAATAGAAGATTCTTTTCAGAAAGTTTAGATACAATAGATGTGCCTAGTAATTATCCGTTAGGTATCATTATTCTTGATATTAATGGACTTAAACTAATAAATGATTCTTTTGGTTACAAAAGTGGAGACTTAACGATTCAATTGGTTGCTAATGTTATTAGAGACGCCGCTTCAAAAAATGATATATTTGCAAGGTTAGGCGGAGATGAGTTTGGTATGATTATTCCTAACATCTCTGAAATCAAACTTAATAACCTAAAAGAAAAAATAACTGATAGAATATCTAAATTAACAATAAAAGGTGTCAATATTTCTGCATCAGCTGGACACGCTATAAAGCATAGTGATGCTCAAGGTGATGTCAATAATATAATTAAAACAGCTGAAGAATCGATGTATAAAAGAAAAGTACTTGAAGGAAGAAGTATGAGGAGTTCTGCGATTCATGCGATTCTAGCGACACTTACAGAAAAGTTTAATGTTGAAAAAATACATTCAGAAAAAGTCAGTGAGTATTGTTACCTTATTGGAAAATCAATGAAGCTATCAAAAGAATTTAACGAAGAACTAAAGATGGCTGGTTTGTTACATGATATCGGTAAAATTTCTATACCTGATAATATTCTTAGTAAACCAGGGAAACTAGATCCATCTGAATGGGAAATCATGAAAGATCATACAGTATATGGATTTAATATTCTTAAAGCAGCTGATGAATATAGTAATCTTGCTTTATATGCTTTATCACATCATGAAAATTATGATGGTTCCGGTTACCCTAATGGACTTAGCAAGGATGAAATACCCTTATTTGCTAGAATCATCACTGTCGTAGATGCTTATGAAGCTATGACCTCTAATCGACCTTACCGTAATGCTTTATCACAAGAATATGCTGTAAGTGAATTAATTAAATTTAAAAATATTCAGTTTGATCCTAATATTGTTGATATCTTTATTAATGAAGTATTAGAGTATAAAGCATAAGATTATACAAGTCATGAAAAAAACGCAACTTAATCGTTGCGTTTTTTTATGATCGTCATTTAGTTGTTAATGTTCAATTCTACTTTAGTAAAAGTATTAGGATTAACAGTAAATGATACTAGATATCCATCTATGTTATAAAAATCAACTGTTTTAACTTCGTC
>CAYWUZ010000004.1:0-2903 GCA_964461565.1 uncultured Candidatus Izemoplasmatales bacterium
ATGGAATGAAACCTTTAAAGAAAAAAGGTTATTTATTGTTATGTAATCATAATTCTTTCTTTGATTTTAAAATGGCTACGAGAGCTATTTTTCCTAGAAGAGCCAATTATGTTGTGGCCATTGATGGTTTTATTAACCGAGAAAAAATCATGAGAAATGTTGGATGTATTGGCAAAAGAAAATTTGTTCCAGATCCAGCTATTATTAAACAAATAGATCATTCTGTGAATAAGAATCATTCAATTTGTATGTTATATCCTGAAGCGAGATATTCGCTTGTAGGCACAACAGCGATCATTCCTGAATCAGTTGGGAAAATGATTAAGAAGTATCGATTTCCTGTGGCGACTTTAATCTCTCATGGTCATCATTTACACCAACCAGTATGGAATCTTAGAAGACACAATGTTAAAGTTAATGTGGATATGACATATATATTATCACCTGAAAAAATTGATGAGTTATCTGTCGAAGAGATTAACGCATTAATTAAGAAATCTTTTTATTATAATGATTATGAGTATCAATTGAATCATAAAATAAAAATGAAAGATATCAACCGAGCTGAAAACTTACATAAAGTCCTTTATAAATGTCCACATTGTTACCACGAAGACTCAATGAGATCAAAAGAAACTGTTCTTTATTGTGATAACTGTCATAATACCTATCATGTCGATGTCTATAATCAATTACATAACATGAATGGTGAAACTAAGTTTTCGATGATTCCTGATTGGTTTGAATGGGAACGAGAAGAAGTTAAAAAAGAAGTGGAAAATGGAACATACGAAATTATGACTGAAGTCTATATTGATTCTTTACCAAATAGTACTGGATTTTACCGGCTAGGACAAGGAACATTGGTTCATAATAAAAATGGCTTTGCTTTAGAAGCAGTCATTGAAGGTATATCCTTTAAATTAAAAAAGCCTGTTTTAACAAAGTATGGAGTTCATATTGAATATGAGTATTTTGGTAAAGGTGATTGTGTGAGTTTATCAACCAATAATGATACTTATTATTTATTTCCTGTTAAACAAGATATACCAGTCACAAAGTATCATTTTGCTGCAGAAGAATTATACAAGTTTGAGGAGAAAAAGAATGAAGATAGAATCTATCGTGAAAAACACGAAGACACCAGTCACAAAGACTGATATTGTTAATGCTTTATCTGAATTAGGATTAAATAAACATTCAAAAATAGAAGTGCATGCATCATTATCAGCTTTTGGTTTTGTTGTTAACAAAGCCTATGATATTGTTGATGCGTTAATGGAGGTTGTCAGTGAAGGTGTTATTATTATGCCAGCACATACACCTGAAATGACGAATCCAAGGGATTGGTCAAATCCACCTGTTCCAGAAGCTTGGTTTGAGATTATTGAAAAAAATAGAAAACCTTTCGATCCAAGAGTTTTTCAACCCGAAAGAATTGGAGAAATTGCTAAAGTATTTATGAATTATCCTTTAGTTGAAAGAACTTTACATCCAGAAGTTTCTTTGGCTGTTTATAATATGACAAATGACTTAAGTTGGTTAGATCATAGTTTTGATGTTAGAGATTTGATTCACCCATTTTATAAACTAAAAATTGAAGGTGGACAAATATTGATGATGGGTACAGACTTTTTTACTTGTACATCGATTCATCTGTCTGAGTTTATGTGTGAATTTGCGAGTTTAAGTTCTTATGATTATAAAATTAAAGTCAATGATGAAATAATAAAAAAAACCATCATCACCAAATATTTTGATGACGATGATTTAAATTTTAAGTATATATCTGAAAAATATATCAGTCTTTATAAAGACACAGAGTATTATAAACAAGTTCAATGTGGCTTAGCCACATTAACATTGATTGATGCAAGTAAACTTTATGATATTGCTCAAGAGTTTCACATCAACTATAAACGCGTTTAATTATAAGCGATATGACCATTGCATCGGCTTTCAGTGCCGACTTCGTAATGGTCTTTTTTATTGAGAATGATTTGTCCTCTTCCAAAACCACCACTGACTGGATCTATTACAATATCATGGCCTTTAGCTTTTAATCCTTCAACGATCTCAATATCAAAATAAGTTTCTAGAGATACTTTTAAACCTTCATCCCATCTAAATCGAGGGGCATCTAAGGCAGCTTGAGGGTTCATATTAAAATCGATCATATTCATAACAACTTGTAAATGTCCTTGTGGCTGCATAAATCCACCCATAACACCAAATGGACCAACGGCTTTATTGTTTTGTTTAATAAATCCTGGAATGATGGTATGGTATGTTCTTTTTCTAGGTGCTAATGCATTATGATGTTCAGGATCTAATGAGAAGGTATGGCCTCTATTTTGTAAAGAAATACCAGTGCCTTCCACAACTAAACCACTACCAAATCCCATATAGTTACTTTGGATAAATGAGACCATATTGCCTTGACTATCAGCGGTAGCTAAATAAACAGTGCCTGATGATTTATAATCGATTGGATTCATGATTTTTGCTTGGTCTGTAATATCTATTTGTCTTCTTTTTCTATAATCTTCACTGAGTAAGAACTTTGTATCGATTTTCATAAACTTTGGATCAGTTAAATATTTTTGTGTGTCAGAAAAAGCGATTTTAATTGCTTCAATTTGTTGGTGAATACTTAAAACATCATTTTGGTTAAAGGTTTTATCTTTTAATAGATTTAAAGCCATTAAAGCAGTAATTCCTTGACCGTTTGGTGGTAACTCTAAAATATCATAACCTTTGTATTCAATTGAGACAGGTTCAACGAAATCAGCTGAGTATGAAGATAAATCTTTTTCATCAATAAAACCATCATATTTTTTCATAAAACTGACGATTTGTTTAGCAAGTTTTCCTTTATAAAAACTTTCAGCGTTTGTCTTACC
>CAYWUZ010000004.1:3003-69796 GCA_964461565.1 uncultured Candidatus Izemoplasmatales bacterium
GGAACTGTTACAGGAATGACACCGAATTTAGGCATTTCATTATAACCACGTTCTTTGACTTTATCGATGGTGATATTTTTTGAACTATAACCAGAACTATTCATTCCATACGTTTTGCCTTCAAAATGAACAATTGCGAAACAATCACTACCAATGCCGTTACTACATGGTTCAACCACAGTTAAAGCAGCGGCTGCGGCGACAGCTGCGTCAATGGCATTTCCACCTTTATTAATGATTTCTAAACCAGCTTGAGAAGCTAATCCTTCACTGGTTGCTACAACATTGTTTTTTGCATAAGTCACAAATCTGCGACTTAAGTACTGATTGTTCATATAATCACCTCAAATCCATTATACCATAAAAAAAAGTTAAAACTTTTTAGGTTTTAACTTAATAGAACATATTTTCAATTTCTTGTAGTCTTTTTTGTTCTCGATAATCATCTCTTGTTTTATATTCATCAAATTTAATGATTAAATACACTTGAACGATCCCAACAATTCCTATAAACACATAATTAATGATAAAGAATGTTTGAACTGCTTGAAGCATATCTGCACGAACTGGTGAAAAAATAATATTTAAATAATTGATGATTTGAAAACGTGTTAATGTATAAAAAATTATATAATATATTGTTACAAACATCATGGCACGTTCCACACGTTTTTCAATTTTATTTTGTAATAAAATTCCGAATGTTACAAAGAACAATGCAAAACTACCAACATCCATAAATGCACTGAATAGTAATAATATACCTTGGTCTGGAACTAAGTTAAAAACTCTGACAAAAAAACCAGAGATTAAAAAGATATTCACTACATGAAATGCGATGATGAGTCTAGTTTTTCTGTAATATATCAAACAAATGATATTAAAGGCTGCCATAAAGATAATAACAACAGGTAGAAGTAGTGCTTGTGAAAAACCAGCAAGTAATGTCGCTATTGCGACAATGATGATATTAATTGTTCTTCGCATAGGTGCTCCTTTTTTAAAAATAATAACATAACTTATCTTATAAGTAAATCTTTACGAATATTTAGCTCTATTTAAGTAAAGTGAATTTATTGATAATTGTTTTAACGATATCCATTGATTGATACATTTCTTTAACAGAAGCATATTCAAATGGACCATGGAAATTATAACCACCGGTACCTAGATTAGGACAAGGTAAACCCATAAAAGATAGTCTAGCGCCGTCTGTACCACCACGAATAGGTTCAATAATCGGTTCTAAACCATTTTCTTTAATAGCTGATATTGCCAGATTGATTTTATCTTGATGATTTGTTAAGATTTCTTTCATATTAAAATATGAGTCGCTTAATTTAAGTTCACATGCATTAAAACCATATTTTTGGTTGATAAAATCTTTGATTAGTTTAAAATCTTGCTTTTGTTTTTCATACATGGCTTTATCATGATTTCTAATAATCATAACCATAGTTGTTTTTTCTACAGTACCTGATTGTGATACTAAATGGTTAAAACCTTCATAATCTTCTGTTAACTCAGGTCTTAAGTTTTTTGGTAATAAACCATAAAACTCATTTGCAATATCTAATGAATTGATTAGTTTATTCTTAGCTGAACCAGGATGAACTGATCTGCCATAAAAAGTAAGATAAGCAGAAGCTGCATTAAAGTTTTCATAAGCAATTTCACCTGCTTTAGAACCATCTAAAGTAAAAGCAAAATCAGCGTTAATATTCTTAACATTAATATACTCAGTACCAGTACCAACCTCTTCATCAGGGGTGAAAACTATCACGATATCCCCGTGTTTTATATCAGGGTTTAATTGTAATTCTTCCGCAATCGTCATGATTTCAGCGACACCTAATTTATCATCCGCACCTAAAAGGGTTGTGCCATCTGTTACGACTAAATCATCACCAATTTTATCCTTTAAATTAGGAAACTTTAATGGATCTAAATAAATTTCTTTTTCTTCGTTTAACAATAATTTAGAACCGTCATAGTTTTTAACGATTCTTGTTTTGATATTTTTTCCACTTGCATCAGGTGATGTATCCACATGAGCAATTAATGCTAAACTAGGAACTTTGTTCTCTATATTACTTGGTATTCTTCCAATAACATATCCATATTCATCAATACTGACTTCAATGTTCATTGCTTGTAATTCTTTGAATAAGTCATTCAATAAAATGAGTTGCTTATCCGTTGATGGGTATGTTTTTGAATTTGAATCTGATTGTGTGTCATACGTGACATATTTTAAAAATCTTTCTAATAAATCCATTTTGTAATCTCCTCGACTTTCTATGCTTTATTTTATCACATATCAATTCGATTTATCAATTTAAATACTAAAGATTATGATATAATGGGGCGAGGAGACTATATGGGCCAATATCATTTTCATAATCATCATCTAGATGATTTGTTTGGAATTCAACTTGTCAAACTTGGATTCATTGTTAAAAAAGCTTTAACAAAAATTAATATAACTGATCGGTTTTATGAACGATTAAGTAAACATTATCATTATTCTAAAAAGATAGATTGGCAAACAGTCTATCATGATGATGTTAAAGTAGAAACCATACAATATAAACATCTCAAATCAACCCACTGTTTATTACAATTACATGGTGGGGCTTATCTTTATGACTTTAATGATAATTATAGAGATATGGCAAAGAAATACTTAAAAATACATAATGAGTTTAAAATTGTTTCACCATATTATTCTCTGGCTCCAGAACATGCTTTTCCTAAAGCTTTAAATGAAGTTGTTATGATCTATCAAAATTTATTAAAAGAATATGCACCTGAAAATATCATTTTTACGGGTGATAGTGCTGGTGGAGGATTGGCTTTAGCTTTGGCTTATGAAATCAAAGACCAAGGGTTACCATTACCAAAAGCAATTATTACCATGTCTGCTTGGACAGATTTCGCAGCTGAAGGTGATTCATATAAAGAGAACTTACATAAGGATATTTTCTTTAGGGTCGGAGATACTCAACTCGATAGAAAAGCCTATGCGGGTGGTTACTCTTATAAACACGATAAAATTTCACCTAAATATGGTGACTATAATAAACTACCTAATTTATTAATGTTCGTTGGTGGCAATGAATTGATTAAATCTGATACATTAGATATCGCATTAAATCATTCTAAAGCCATTGTACATGAATTTTCAAGAATGTTTCATGTCTTTCCTTTAGGCTTTAAAGTCATGTCTTCATCAAGAAAATCATGGAAAATTATTGAAGAATACTTAAACGAACAACTCACGAAGGAGGAATAAACATGCCAAAAACAGTAGCGTCTCAAGATTGGTTTAAACTTGATAATTCGGGAAAAATATTCCCTACTGTATCTAATAGAAGCGAAACCAATACATTTAGAGTGACCGTATCTTTAACCGAAGTCGTTGATCCAGAAAAATTACAATTAGCTGTTAATATTATATTAGAACGTTACCCAATGTTTAAAGTGAAATTAAAAAAAGGATTATTTTGGACATATTTTGATTATAATTCAAAACCTTTTATAGTTCGACCAATGACTCATCAAATATGTTCTGAAATGGTAGCTATTGAAAATAACGGGTATTTATTTAAAGTTTATTATCATCACCATGATATCGCCATTGAAATGTTCCATTCATTAGCTGATGGTGGTGGTGTGATGGAGTTATTAAAATCACTCACTTTCGAATATTTATTATTAATGGGAAAACATGTGACACCTGATAACTTAATCGCCACTAAAACAGATAAACCTGAAATAGAAGAATATGAAGATGCTAATGCTAAATTCTATGATCATAAGAATCGAAAACATGTTCCTGAAGAAAGAGCTTATAAGATTAAAGGCACCCATATTGACGAAGACTTCACCGGCTTAATTTCTGGTGTATTAGACACCAAACAGGTATTGAACCTTGCTAGAAGTCAAAAAATGACTGTTACAGAATATTTAGCAGCCTTAATGATGTTTGTTATATACAAAACACAGATTCAATATCGTGAAAACATCAAATCAAATCAAAAACCTGTGAAGATATTTGTTCCAGTTAATTTACGGAAACATTTTCCTTCGAATACATTAAGAAACTTTTCTAATTTTATAAAAACCAACATGGTAATGAATAAACCAGATATCACTTTTGAAGAAATCAAAGATTTAGTCAAAGAACAATTCGCTAAAGGGATTGAAAAAGAAGAGTTGATTCGTAAAATGAGTGAGAATGTTGCTTTTGAAAAAAATATCTTTTTAAGAATAACACCTTATTTTTTAAAAAACTTTGTTTTAAAAATTGGTTATTCTATGTTAGGTATTAAGTTAAATACCATGAGTTTAACCAATATAGGTAATATTATTTTTCCTGAGTCAATGAAACCTTATATTCGTGATTTAACTGCAGCTGTTTTTGCTGGAAAAATCAATACAGTCAATTGTTCAATTATGACTTATGAAAATAAATTTAAAATTACTTTCACAAGAAGTATCATCGAGACTAGAATAGAAAAAGAATTCTTTAGACATCTTAGAAATGAAGGTTTAGATATTGAAATAGAAAGTAATTTTGTGGAGGATTACGCATGAAATACTGTGATAAATGTCAAATATCCATTAAAACCAATCATGAATTCTGTCCCTTGTGTCACCAAACCTTAGAAGTTGTTAAAGAAGAAACTGTTGTAGAAAAATATCCAACTTATCAAGGTGATTTTAGACCTGTTAAAAATTTAACGAAAAGAATAATGTTTTTCTTATCAGTAACATCCATTACTATTTTAATTATTATCAATGGATTTACTGGCTTTGATACATTGTGGTCTTTAGTTCCAATAACAAGTATTGCTTTCTTCTGGATTTTTATTACTCTTGGTATACTTTCTAAACATAATATCGCTTCTAAATTATTTGTCTTGACGATTGTATCCATTCTCTTTATTTATTCGATAGATGAACAATCGTATTCAGAAGGTTGGGCACTTGATTATGTAGCGCCTTTGATGTTAATTTCATGTAATGTCGCTATTTCATTAATTATTTTAGTGAAACGCATCAATTATCGAGATTATTTATCTTATTTATTACTGATCGTATTATTTTCAGTAGGACCGATTATATTGATATTATTTGATGTCATTAATGTATTATGGCCATCACTCGCTTCTGCAGGATTCGCTGTATTTATCTTATTGTTTATTGTTTTCTTCTTTCCAAAATCAATTAAGGATGAAATCAAAAAAAGATTTCATGCATAATAAAAACGTTCATCCGAGGATGAACGCTTTTTTTTAGACTTGAATATCTCCACTAATGGTATGTTTACTAATAATATTAATCTTTTTAGACTTGTCTTTATTATCAATAATGACATCACCACTGACTGTTTTTACATTGATACTTTCAGGATAAAACTCTTGACCTGAAAAATCGCCGCTAACACTATGATATCTTAAAGTTTTTGGGTTGCATTCTACAATATCTATATCTCCTGAAACAGTGTTGATAACTATATCATTATCAATGATTGAATGAGATAAGTGGTAATCACCACTCACATTTGATACATTCAACTGTTTTAACTCGCAATCCTTTAGAGTGATATCACCACTGACTGCCTTTATATCTAAATCATCTAAATGACAATCATTAAAATTGTAATCGCCACTCACTGTATTCATTTTGAATATTTTAGAGTGTAGATTTGAAATTTCACCATCTGAACTTTTAGTTTTAATAGAAACAGATTCCATAAGTCTATCTTTCGGAATTTTAATAGTAAATTCTGTTGAAGAACTTTTGAAAAAATTAAATTCGATCAAACCTGATTTTTTTCTATGAATATGAAGACAATTGTCTTTTTCAAAGATTTCATATCGGTTTAGATTTTTACTTTCACAAAGTGTTTCGATTTGATCTGAATCAGTTTCTTCTATGGTGATTTCTTCATCAAGTAAAGCAATATCTAAAGAATGGATATCACTTTGTTTGAAAATAGAAGAAGATTTACCCTCTTTAGATTCAGTTGAATCAGTTTTATTATCTTTTGCAAGATCATCAGCCAAATCTTTAGGGAAACCAAATTTCCTTGGAATTTCATCTTCCTTTAAGCCTTCAGCCATAGCTTCTTGAATCATTTCTTCAAGATCACTGATAATATCTTGAATATCAAAATCATTTACTTTCCTTAGTTTCAGTTCTGTTCTTAAATCGTCTAAGTATTTCTTCATGTTTTTTCCCTCCCTTATTTAAAATATCGTATACACCACCGATGAATTGATCCCAATCATCACGAAGTTTAAGATAGTAAGCAAATCCTTCTTGGGACATTTGATAATATTTTCTTGCGGCTCCGCCAGTTGATTCTTGAAGATAGGTTTTAAAATAGCCATCTTTTGTTAATCGTCTTAATATAGGGTAAATTGTGTTTTCGTTGACATCAAGATGTTCAGATATTTCGTTTATGACTTGAAAGCCATACATATCTTCTTGTGCTATTTCAGATAAAACACAGAGTTCAATAATCCCCCGTTTAAATTGTGCGTTCATAATCCCTCCTTGTTTTAATAATAACACAGTAGTGTGTAGAACACAATACCTAATTTAAAAAAAAGACAAGAAAATGATTCTTGTCTTTAACCTACTAAGATACTTTCTTTTGGATAATCGATTTTACCTGTGTAATCTTGTTTCCAGTTTTTATTAATAATACCAAAAACTGTGATAGGTCCAATACGACCGATAAACATTAATACAGATAATAGAATTTTTGTGGCTGGGAATATTTCTGTTGTGATACCAGTAGATAAACCAACAGTACCAAAAGCAGAAAAAGTTTCAAATAACAGATTAAGCATTTTATCATCATAACCAGTATTATTAATTTCAATAATTGAAATAATTAAAAAGAATGTTATGGTGATAGAAAATGCTAAAATACCAATTACCAGAGCTTTGATGCGGTTTGGATGATCAATCATTCGTTTATGAGTAATTAATGGTTTCCCTCTTAAGAAACTCCATACTGAACCAAAGATGATATAAACAGATGTTGTTTTAATCCCACCACCAGTTGAGTTAGGTGATGCACCAATAAACATAAATACCATAATAACAATTAATGTTACATAATTAAAAGCAGAAATATTAACTGTAGAAAAACCAGCGGTTCTTGTGGTTACAGATTGAAACATCGCTTCTAACCAAGTCACTTGATCATATTCTAATACTTTAATAAATAGTGTACCCGCGATAATTAAGAAGAGGGTTACTTTAATAACAATTTTAGAATATAGGGTTAAAGTTTTCCATTTTTTCTTTTCTAAAACATCACGAATAACGATGAAACCAATACCACCAATGATAATCATTGCCATTGTATTGATATTTAATAAAATATTAGAACTGTAAGCTTGTAAAGAAGAATCTCCTAAAATATCAAATCCAGCATTATTAAAACTTGATATTGCATGGAAGGCTGAAATACCTAACGCTTCGAAAAAAGGATAATCCTGAATAAATACAATAAAATTAATACTCATTCCAATAAATTCAATAATTAAAGTAACAATAACAATAGATCTAACAAGTTTAATCATTCCACCATGATGTGGTTGGTTTAAAGCTTCTTTAACGACATAACGTTCTGTTACACCAATTTTAATTCCAAGAATAATTAAAATATAGATAGCTATCGTGACAATACCTAAACCACCAATTTGGATTAACAAAGCTAAAACAACTTTCCCATAGATACTAAACGTATCACCAATACTTGTAATGGTTGATAAACCAGTCACACAAACAGCTGAAGCTGATAAAAATATAGAATCATACCAGGATAAAGATTCATTACCAACGGTCGTAAAAGGCAATTTAAGAAGTATAGCACCAACAACAATAATTCCCAGAAAACTTAAGAGAATTATAACAAGTGGTGGAAACTTTCTTTTTTTCATAGAGTGTCCCCCATTCAATAAGTTATATAAATTATACACCGGAATATTTTTTTTGGCAAA
This sequence comes from uncultured Candidatus Izemoplasmatales bacterium, assembly GCA_964461565.1. GTDB lineage: Bacteria > Bacillota_I > Bacilli_A > Izemoplasmatales > Hujiaoplasmataceae > Hujiaoplasma. Next base: position 11,031 of record CAYWUZ010000004.1, read on the forward strand.
TCATCTTTTATCATTTTTATTCAGTCAGAAATTTGTTATAATAAATTAACAAAGGAGATCGAATGTTAGTATTGGTTGGCCCAAGTGCCTCAGGAAAAACTGAATCAGCTAAAATCATGATGAATAAGTACCCGATTTCGAGGGTTGTGACTTGTACTACAAGACCACAAAGAATCAATGAAATCGATGAATTTGATTATCATTTTTTATCATGTGAAGAATTTTTATTAAAGAAAAAGCAAGGATATTTTATTGAAACCGCTCATTACAATCAATATCATTATGGAACACCGAAGAATGAGCTAGCAGATGATAAATTTATTATATTAGAACCAAAAGGCTTACAATCTTTTCTTAAACTTGATATACCGATTGTTGCGATATTCTTAAAAACAAGCGAAGAAATAAGAATTGAACGCATGAAACAAAGAAAAGATAAGATAAAAGATATCAAAGACAGAATCAAGGAAGACAAAAAAGAGTTTAATATCAAACATATTAAAGGATTAGATTTAGTTATTGATACAACAGATTTAACTTTATCTGAAGTCGCTGACTTAATCTATAAAAATTATATTGATCTACTTGAAAATAAAAAAAGCAGGGTCAATCAACTATCACTATTTGAGGATTAATAATGAATATAACAATAAAAGATGCACAAAGACAAGACAGTCAACTCATATTAAATTTTATTAAAGGTATCGCTCAATACGAAAAGCTAGAATCTGAAGTGGAAGCTACTGTAAAAGATATTGAAAAATCGATATTTGATCAAAAAGATGCTTCTGTTATTATTGCTTATTTAGAAGACGAAGCAGTTGGCTTCGCTCTTTATTTTTATAACTATTCCACATTTAAAGGAAGAAAAGGACTTTACTTAGAAGATTTATTTGTTTATGAAGACTATCGTCATCTAGGTATAGGGAATCTATTGTTTAATGAGTTAAGAAATAAAGCGAAAAAAGAAAACTGTGGAAGAATGGAATGGGTCTGCTTAAATTGGAATCAAAAAGCCATTGATTTTTACATAAAAAAAGGTGCGAAACCCATGAAAGAATGGACAACTTTTAGAATAGATGAAATTAATTTATAAACTCTAAGCAAACTATTTGAAATACCCACCGGGGCATGTTAAAATATACAAGAATTTTAAATCATATTAGGAGGAATACAATATGCCATTACATGTAACAACAGAAACATTTAAAAAAGAAGTATTAGAATCAAATATTCCAGTTATCGTAGATTTCTGGGCAACTTGGTGCAGACCTTGTTTAATGATCGCGCCAATCTTAGAAGAAATCTCTGAAGAATATGAAGGCAGAGTCAAAGTCGTAAAAATTAATGTAGATGAACAAGGCTATTTAGCTAACCAATATAGAGTATCAAGCATTCCAACTTTATACTTATTTGAGAACGGCGAAGTAAAAAACCAAGTGATTGGATTAATGAGAAAAGAAGACTTAGTTAAAAAATTAGGTATTTAAGAATGCATGATGTAATAGTGATTGGCGGAGGCCCTGCAGGCGCATCCGCCGCTATTTATTTACAACGATCAAAATTAGATGTTTTACTCATTATGAAAGATTACGGTACTTTAGAAAAAACTGGACATATTGATAATTACTGGGGATTTATTGATACCATGGATGGTAAAGATTTAGTTGATAAAGGCTTACAACAAGCTGCACGTTTAGGTGTAAGGATTATTGAAGAAGAAGTCTTAGACATTGAAAATGATTTATTTGGAGAACATAAGTTCACAGTTAAAACTGATCAATCTATTTATGAATCTAAAACAGTTTTGTTAGCGACAGGACAATCAAAACCTAATTTAAGAGTTAGGGGATTTAAAGAATATACTGGAAAAGGAATTTCATTTTGCGCTATCTGTGATGGATTTATTTATCGAAATAAAAAAATAGGGATTGTTGGCAATAAAAAATTCATGTCTGAAGAATTAGAAACTTTATCTAACTTTACTGATGATATCACAATATTTACTGATGCCAATGAATTAACAGTTGATGTTGGAAATAAAAAAGTTGTGGAAGAAAAGATTATTGAAATTCAAGGTGATGAGGTCATTAAAAAAATCATTACTGAGAATAATGAATATGATATTGATGCTTTATTTATTGCGATGGGTACCCCATCCGCAAATGATTTTGCTTTAAGAATGGGCGCAATCATAGATAAGAACAATATAGTTGTTGATGATAAATACATGACTAATATTTCTGGTTTGTTCGCAGCTGGAGATTGCATCGGTGGTTTATTACAAATAGCTAAAGCGGTCAGTGATGGGGCTCACGCTGCACTTTCATTAAATAAATACGTTAGGGCTTTAACCTAAAAAAAGACAGTTAGTTTATTTAAACTAATTGTCTTTTTTTATAATCTTCCAATTGTTTTTTAAAGCATATTTTTCTAATTCTTTATCAGGATTCACTGCATAAGCTGTTCCAACAAGGTCTAATATGGGAATATCATAACCATTATCAGCGTAGGCTTTAGAAGCTTTCAAGTCCGCGTTTGGAAATGTTTCTAAAATCATTTGTTTTTTTCCATCTTCAATGATGACTTCAATTTCATTAGAAGATAGTAAATGATTGTTTTTCTTAGATTTTGTTCCAATAATTGTATCAAAACCATCTTTTTTAAATGGTTCTAGTATGATATCTAAATTACCACTTAAAAGAACAATGTGATAACCATCTTTTTTATCTTGAATGATTTGTTTTCTTAAAGGTTCAAAGACATAGTTTTGTAAATTATGATAGTTATCGATTAGAAAAAGATCAAGCTGTTCTTTTGATATAGAAGCAAATAAATCCGCTGTTTTTCTCATGGTATATGGGTTAATTCGACGTTTATTCCAACCAAATATTTTAAGTTTATATAAGATATAACGCACAATAAAACCACGCCATATTTTCTTATAAACACGATCGTTTAATTGTTTGTCTTTCCATAGCTTATAAAGTATTGGTAGTGTTTGTTTAGAGACATAAGTCCCATCAAAATCATAGATTGCTAGTTTCATCATTACCCCTTTTTTGAATTATATCACACTTATAGTGTTAATTAATAATGTAATATTTACTATTTAACAGATTTAAAGCGAAATTTCTTTATGATTTTCAAATTTGTGGTATAGTGTAATGTATGCTTTTTTTTGGAGGAACAAATAATGAGAAACAAATCAATTATCAATGTCGCTGTGGTCGCTCACGTAGACGCTGGGAAGTCAACTTTAGTTGATGCACTCTTACAACAAAGTGGAATTTTCCATGACAACGAAGTATTAATCGAACAAGTGATGGATAGTAATGATCTTGAAAGAGAACGTGGTATCACCATTTATTCAAAAAACTGTTCAATAGAACATAACAATACAAAAATCAATATTGTCGATACACCAGGACATGCGGATTTTTCGAGTGAAGTTGAACGTATTATAAAAACTGTAGATTCAGTTATATTATTGGTCGATTCAAGTGAAGGACCAATGCCACAAACAAGAGTGGTTTTACATAAAGCCTTAGAAAGAGGTTTAAAACCGATTGTTTTTATCAACAAAATAGATAAATCTGACCAAAGAGCGATTGAAGTAGTGGATGAATGTTTTGATTTGTTTTTAGATTTAGGCGCAACACATGAACAATTAGATTTTCCAATTATTTATGGTGAAGCTAGAAGTGGTATCGCTATTGATCATTTAGAAGATGAAGGTAAAGATTTAGAACCCTTATTTGATTTATTATTACGTCATGTGGAATCTTATCCAGATAATTCAGATGAGCCTTTACAAATGCAAATATCTAGTTTAGGTTATGATGATTATTTAGGAAGACTTGGAATAGGTAGAATTACAAGAGGAACTTTTAAAACAAAAACGAATTATGTCTTAATTAAAAGAGATGGTTCAGAAGAAAAAGTTAAAGTGAACCATATTTATGTTAATGAAGGTTTAGTAAAAGTAGAAAAAGAAGAAGCATTTGCTGGTGATATTGTTACTTTCAGTGGTATTTCTCATATTTCTATTGGTGAAGTGATTTGTGATGAATCTAAAATAGAACCTATGGAAATGATTGATATTGAAAAACCTACATTATCAATGAACTTCTTAGTTAATGATGGTCCTTTTGTTGGAAGAAGTGGACATTTAGTCACAACAAGACAAATAAGAGATCGTTTAATAAAAGAATTAGAAACGAATATTGGTTTAGAGATTGAAGAAATCGAAAACGGATATAAAGTTAATGGTAGAGGCGAGTTGCATTTATCAATTCTATTAGAAAATATGAGAAGAGAAGGTTTTGAATTATGTGTATCTAAACCTCAAGTGTTATTAAAACACGATGAGCATGGGCATAAATTAGAACCCTTTGAAAAAGTCATCGTATCAGCACCTGACCAATATGTTGGGACAATCATTAATGCTTTAAATATGAAAAAAGGCACAATGATTTCGATGAATACAGACAATGGCTATACCAAGATAGAATACCTTGTGCCTACAAGAGGTATTATTGGGTATCGAAGTGAATTTATTAACTCGACCAGAGGTATGGGTGTTATGGAAAAATCCTTTGCTGGATACCTTCCTTACGCAGGTCAAATAGAACAAAGAAGAAATGGTGTTTTTATTGCTAAAGAAGCTGGAAAAACCATGGCATATTCATTGTTTAATTTGTCTGATAGAGGTCGGATGATGGTTGATCCTGCGACAGATGTTTACGCAGGTATGATTGTTGGTTTAAACTCAAGAGATAACGATTTAGTAGTCAATCCTTGTAAAAATAAAAACTTAACCAATGTACGTGCGAGTGCATCTGATGAAGCAGTAAAATTACTAGAACCAATGAAATTAACAATGGAAGAAGCTTTAGAATTTATCGCACAAGATGAATTGGTTGAAATTACACCAGGGGCAATCCGTTTAAGAAAAAAAGTTTTAGATGAAATTGAAAGAAAAAGATATAACAAACAATTTATGTAAACATACAACTAGGTCCTTTATGGATCTGGTTTTTTTTATTGTTTTATTTGGTGATTTTGATTATAATGAAAGCGTAAGTAAAAAAATCTTACAGGGGGTCAATATGATTACAACTAAAGATTTAACCAAATATTATGGTAAAAACTCAAGAGGTATTATCGATGTATCTTTACATATCAAAGAAGGTGAAATATTTGGGTTTATTGGACCAAATGGTGCAGGCAAATCCACAACCGTAAGAACACTTCTAAACTTTATCTTTCCAACATCTGGCGAAGGCAAGATTATGGATTTAGATATTGTTAAAGATACTGTAGAGATCAGAAAGAATGTCGGATATGTACCTGCAGAAGTGCATTACTATAATGATATGATTGTTGAAGACTTTTTAAATTTTTCTACAAAGTTTTACACAGATAACTACCAAGAAAGAATCATTGAACTATCGAAGAAACTTGAACTTGATTTAAAAAGGAAGATAGGTGACTTATCTTTTGGTAATAAAAAGAAAGTCGCAATTGTACTCGCCTTAGCTTATCAACCAAAGATACTTATTTTTGATGAACCGACTTCAGGCTTAGATCCATTAATCCAATCTGTTTTTTTTGATTTATTAGAAAAAGAAAAACAAAGAGGCGCAACGATATTCTTTTCATCTCATGTTTTAAGTGATGTACAGAAAGTCTGTGATAGGGTCGGGATTATTAAAGAAGGTCGTTTAATTAAAGTAGAGAAGATTGAAGATATTATCAAAAATCAAGCAAAAAATGTAAGAATTCAATCTGATGATTTTGATTTAATCGAAGATAAACAAGTGGTGGATTTAAAAATAATTAAAAACAGTTATCATTTCACATATACTGGAAGTATCTCCGAATTATTAAATAAAATATCAGCTTATAAAATCGAAGATATCAGTATTACTGAACCAACTTTAGAAGAAATATTTATGCATTATTATAATAAGGAGGAAGTCAAATGATTCATTATATAAAAAATGAATTTCTAAGACAATATAAATCCTTAATTTTATGGGCAGTGATAATCTGTGGTTTATCTATCTTAATGTTAAGTATGTTTCCTGCTTTTAAAGATTCTATAGGAGAAATGGAATCAATGCTTGATCAATTTCCTGCTTCTTTTCTAGAAGTCTTTGGATTAGGTGAAGGTGGATTGGATATGTCAACGCCATATGGTTGGTATGGCATGGAAGGTTATTTGTTTGTTGTGTTAATCGGTGGTAGTTACGCAGGTTTACTCGGTTCAACGATATTATCTAGAGAAGAAGATGATCAAACCATTGAGTTTTTATTATCAAAACCGATTTCTAGAAATCAATTGCTATTAGGTAAAGCAATTATTATTATAGTTAATTTATTCTTATTAAATCTTGTATTATTTATGACTTTATTGATTAGTTTTATTATGATTGGAGATGTTCAATTTCTAACCATCGTTTTATTTGTTGTTGGTCCATTGATCTTACAATTAATCTTTGCGAGTATGTCTTTAGCGATGTCAGTGTTTATCACCAAATCGAGACAAGTCATGAGTGTATCTCTAGGTTTGGTCATTGGCTTATTTTTCTTAGATATTATCGCAACATTAACAGATCAATTTGAGTTTTTAAAATATTTAACGCCTTATGAATATGTTAATGCAGTATCAATCGTTAATCATCAAACAATTGAAATGATTTATCTATTAATTTCGATTGTGATTATAGGTGTCAGTGGATTTGTAACATGGTACTTTTATAACAAAAAAGATATCACTTTATAATTTTAATAACAAAAAAAGCTATAAGATTTTAACAAGTCTTATAGCTTTTTATTTGTTTTTTTATTTGTGTAACAAAAGAATCATTTCTCTTAATAACTTCGCAGCTACAGCAGTTGAAACATCTGTTGGATCAATCTTAGGTGCAAGTTCAACGATATCAGCACCAACAACATGATTTAACTTTTCAAAAATTTGTGTTGCTTTTAATATTTCTTTAAAAGAAATTCCACCTGGTTCAGGTGTGCCAGTGCCTGGCAAAACTGAAGGATCTAAAACATCTAAATCAATGGTAATGTATACAGGAGAATCTTTGATTTCATCAACAATTTTTTCTAAGGTATCAATGGTAAACTTTTCCATGTAAGTGTGACCATTTTTAGCAAAGTCAAACTCATGTTTATCACCACTACGAATACCAAATTGATAGATTCTATTATCTCCTAGAATGTCATAACAACGTTTAATAACAGTTGCATGTGATAACTTCATTCCTAAGAACTCATCACGTAAATCTGTATGAGCATCTAAATGAATGATTTTTAAATCAGGATAAACTTCATGATAAGCCTTAACAACTGGATAAGTAACTAAATGCTCTCCACCTATCATCATGACTTTTTTCTTATCACTTAAGATATTTTTCGCTGTATCATAAATGGTATCAAGTGAAGTTTTAACATCACCCATTGGGATGTCTAAATCTCCAATATCAGCGGTTTTATAATCTCTTAAATTCATTTCTTTATAGGGTGAATACCATTCAATTCCTACAGATTCAACTCTGATTGCATTTCCAGCAAATCGAGTGCCTGGTCTAAAAGAAGTTGTGGTATCTAATGGGGCAGAGAATAAAACAACTGAACTTTCATTATATTCTTTATTACAACTTTGAAACGATAAATCTACTTTTTTATAATCCATTCTATATTTCCTCACTAAATTTCATCCAATTTTCTTTATCAACAATGGTAATCATTGCGTCATCTAAATCACTGTGTAATGCTTTACTTTTGTTTGAGTAAAACTTGATATCATCAATGACATCTTGAGTGATGACTTCTCCTGGAATAACAATAGGAATCCCTGGCGGATAAATCATAACAGATTCACCAGCGACTTCATTGACTGCATCATCAAGAGAAACAATTAATTTAGGTGCGTGGTAAGCATCCCTAGGTCTTGAGTATGTTTCTGGAAACATATATTCGAATTCAACCTTGGGTAACTTATCTCTTAATTCATGATAATCATTTGATAAACTTAAAAACCCTTTATATAATCTATCAAGATCTTTTCTTGTACTACCAATAGTAACAATAGCAAGAACAATATGTGATTCAGCTAGTTCTAGTTGAATATTATATTTTTCTTTCATTAATTGATAGACTTCGAATCCTGATAAACCTAATTCAGATACTTTAACAATGATTTTTGTTTCATCATAATCAAAACATCCTTTTTTCTTAATATATTCTTTATCAATAACAGTAATACCAGGAACATTTTTTAATTTTTCTCTAGTATTATGAGCCATTTCTAATATTTTAGCGATCTTTTCTTCACCTTTAAAATACATTGTTTTTCTAGCGACATCTATACTAGCCATTAACAATGACGATGGTGATGTTGATTGTAACATATTTAAAGTTGCACGAAGTTTTTGATGATTGATGCGTTTACCTTGAGTCAGTATAATAGATGACTGTGTAAAAGAACCAGCAGTTTTATGCATCGATGTCGCCGAAATATCAGCACCAGCTTCCATTGCGGCTAAAGGCATTTTTTGAGAGAAGTAGAATTGGGCTCCATGAGCTTCATCTACCATAACAATAATATCATTCTCATGTGCTAGGTCTGTTATTTTCTTTAAGTCTGATATAACCCCAAAATATGTAGGGTTAATCACAAATACAGCGACAGCATCTGGGTTTTCATTAATTGCTCTTTCAACTGCTTCATAAGTAACATCATTTGCTATACCTAAATCTTGATCAATATTCGGTTTAATGAATATAGGGATTGCTCCTGATAAGATTAAACCATTAATAACCGATTTATGAACGTTTCTTGGTAAGATGATTTTATCGTTTGCTTTACAAACGCTCATAATCATCGCTAAAATACCAGTGGTTGTTCCATTGGTTAGAAAATATGATTTTTCAGCATGGCAAGCATCAGCCATTAAGTTTTCTGCATCACGAATAACGCCAGTTGGTTTGTTTAAATGATCGAGTCCTATTGGAGAATTAGAATCTAATAAATAAGTTCTTTTTCCAACATATCGAATTAAATCATTATCAATTTTTCCAAGTTTATGACCAGGTACATCAAATGGTGCAACATTGGATTTTCCGTATTCTTTCAACTTTGTAAAAAATGGCGTTTTGATGTGTTTATTATTAATCATTAACATCCCCTTCTTTTCCTTGTGTTCACTAACAAAATAATAACATAAATAAGATATTTTGCAATAAAAAAAGACTCAGTTTTTCTTAAAAAATAAATTGATCATGTTTTTAGTTATTTTTCTTAAGTTCTTGGTTAGATATTTGCAATATTATAATGAAACGATTGTTATTTTATGATAAAATACTTGAGGGAGTGAATAATGGAAAAATATCGTAAAAAGCTAGATAAAATTGATCAAGAAATGAGAAAATTATTTATAGAACGCATGGAAATTATCAAAGAAATAGCGTCTTATAAATCAACACATAATTTGCCTGTTGAAGATCAAAAAAGAGAAAGTCAAATGATCCAAGATTTATTGATTGAGGACCCTTTATTAAAGGATCTATATATCAAGTTTCTTTATGAAGTTATTTCAGCTTCAAAAATATACCAAGAAACTTTAATTACCAAGGAGGATAATGAATGAAATATATCGACTTAAGAAGTGATACTGTTACAAAACCAACCGAAGAAATGCGCGAAGCAATGGCAAAAGCATTGGTTGGGGATGATGTGTTTAGTGATGACCCAACAATGAATGAATTAGAAGCTTTAGTAGCAAAGACATTAGGAAAAGAATCAGGTGTGTTTATTCCTTCGGGAACCTTTTCTAATCAATTAGCTTTGTTTACTCATTGCCAACAAGGTCAAGAAGTTATCGTTGATCAATTTGCACATATCGTTCAGCACGAATCTGGTGCTTCACCGATTATATCAGGTGTACAATTATTTACACTTGAAAGTGATTTAGGTATTTGGGATTTAGATAAATTGGAAAAAATGATCAAGAAAAGAAGTATTTCAACAACTGAGACAAAACTTATTTGTATTGAAAATGCTTATAATGGAAGAGCATTGCCTTTAGATTATTTTGAGAAAGTAAAAGCTATTGCGGATAAACACTCTGTTAAAGTTCATTTAGATGGCGCAAGAATCTTTAACGCAGCCTTAGCTTTAGGTGTTGAAGTTTCGGATATTGCCTCATACGCTGATACAGTCAGCGTTTGTTTATCAAAAGGATTGTGTGCACCGATTGGTTCAGTTTTAGTAGGACCTAAAGACTTTATTGATCGAGCCAGATACAAAAGAAAAATAATGGGTGGCGGTATGAGACAAGTTGGTATCTTAGCAGCTGCTGGTAAAATCGCTGTTGAGAAGATGTCAAAAAGACTTCACATTGATCATGAAAACGCTGAATACATGGCTTCTTTATTAAGAGAAATACCTGGTATTATCATCGATGAAAGACAAAGGGATATCAATATGGTTTTCTTTGATATTGATGATGACCGCAAATATAATCTTGAATCATATCTTTTTGAAAACGGTGTAAAAATATTAGGATATGAAGACGGTTTTAGGTTTGTTGCACACAATGATATCGATAAAAAAGAAATACAAACAGCCATAAATTTAGTAAAGGATTTATTTCGATAACAAGCGTTATTGTTTATTAAAAAAAGGCTTGGTTTGATATTTTGATTATGTTATAATACTTTTGTTAATTATGCAAATAAATAAAATGGAGGATAGAGAATGATTTTTCACAAAGCAAAAGGGATACAAATTGATGGAAAAAAAGAACTTTGTAAAAAGAGTCCTTTTGTTGAATACTTAAATCCAGAATCAGTTTATATTCCATTGGTTCATAGAAATTTAAAACTAGAACCTAAAGTCAAAGTCGGAGACTTAGTAAAAATTGGACAAATCGTAGCTGAAGTAACGGGTTACGGTTCATTTATATCACATGCAGGTGTGAGTGGAGAAGTCAAATCAATCAAAAAAGTGTGGCATTCAAGCGGAAAAATGGTTGATGCAATAGAAATTACCAATGACCACAAAAATATACTAGATGATAGTATAAAAGAAAGAAAAAATGTCAATCAGTTAACGCGTGAAGAGTTAATTGATATTATGAAAAATGCTGGTTTAACAGGATTAGGTGGTGCAGGTTTTCCTTCTTATATTAAGTACCAAACTAAATCTAAAATAGATACAGTTATTATTAACGCAGTTGAATGTGAACCATATTTAACAGCTGATTATCATTTCATTTTGAAATACCCAGAAAAGCTTTTAAAAGGCGCAACTTATATGATGCGTTCTGCTGGTGCGGAAGAAGTTGTGATTGCTTATAAAGCATATAACGAAATCATAGCTGATGAATTAAATAAGTTTTCTGAAAAATACCCACATATTAAATTTGCACCAATGAAAGATGTTTATCCAGCAGGTTGGGAAAAATATATTGTTGAGCAAGTAACGGGTAAAACTTATAAAGGTTTACCAGCTGAAGTAGGGGTTATCGTTAATAACTCAGCAACAGCTATTGTTTTTGCGGATGCCGTTGAAAGTAATATTCCAATGATTTCTCGTCCTATCACCATTACTGGTGAAGGGATTAAAGAACCAAAAACTTTCTTAGTTCCACTAGGAACAAAAGTTTCAGATTTGATTAATCAATGTGGCGGATACATTGATGGTCTTGATCCAATGAATGCTAATTATATAGCTGGTGGACCAATGACAGGACGCGCTATTTTCATTGATGATTTAATTGTCAATGATACGTTAGGTGCAGTGATTATTAAACCATTCACTACTTGGGATTATCCTGAGTGTTTAGGTTGTGGAAAATGTGCTGATGTTTGCCCAGTTTTCCTTACACCTACTGAAATTAAAAAAGCTTTTGAAAGAAAAGATATTAATCTATTAGGTTTATTAGAAGCAAATAAATGTATTGATTGTGGACTATGTTCATATGTATGTCCTTCTCACATAGAAATTACTGAAGCAGTTGGTAAGGGTAAAGACTTACTCAGGAAAGGAGCTAAATAATGGCAAGATTTGCTGGCGGAAAAGCCCCATTCTTAAGAATATCTGACCAAGGTAAAAACACAAATACAATTATGAGAGATTTCATGATTGCTATGGTACCTGTGATTCTATTCTCTTGGTATAAAAACGGTATTCAAGTATACATCGATGGAAATATTAATTTCTTTGAAATGCTATATCCATTATTTTTAATCCTATTGGGTGGATTTTTATCAGTTGTTATGGAGGCTATATTCTTTTATATAACAGATAAAGAACATAGAACATTTAAAGACATTCAAAGAAAATTATCGACTTCTTATGCAGCAATACCAGGGATTATATTAGCATTGTTATTGCCTTTATATACACCGATATGGGTATTAATGGTTGCGGCTTTTACAGCGACGATCATTGGTAAAATGCTTTTCGGTGGATTTGGTCATAATATTTTTAATCCTGCTTTATTAGGATACGCTGTTGTTGGTTTCACCTTATCGGGTTATATCATTGATGCTGGTGGTGTTATGAACGGCTCTGAAATATTGATTGATTCATATGCAGGCGCAACACCTTTAGGACAATTAGCGGTATTTAGAGGATCTGGTGAAGCATTTACTTATTCAGCCCTTGTTGAACCTTATGGTAATTTATGGAACTTCTTTATTGGAACGATTCCTGGTGCTTTAGGTGAAACATCAGCTTTAGCTATTTTAATTGGTGGTATTTGGTTGGTTTATCGCAAAATAATTAAATGGTATACACCAGTCATTTATGTAGGAACAGTATTTATGCTTTCATGGTTTATTGGAATATTAGCTGGCGAAGCTGGTGTTTGGTTCCCAATGTATTCGATTTTATCAGGTGGCGTTATGTTCGCAGCTGTATTTATGATTACTGAACCAGTATCAACTCCAACGAGTTCTTTAGGTAAAATTGTCTTTGCATTATTCTTAGGTGTTTTAACGGTCTTATTTAGATTTGTAGGTGTCTTACCTGAAGGTGTAGGAACATCATTAATCTTAATGAATATCTTTGCAATTCCGATTGATACTTATTCTGCGATTATTAGAACAAAAGGATTTAAAAAATCATCACTTCCTTATGCATCAACATTAGCAGGGATTTTAATAGTTCTTATTGTATATACAGTTTTTGCATCAAAAAGTTTATACACAGCTTTATTACCTATCATTAATATTTGGGAGGTAATGTAATATGAAAGAGTTTTTAAATAAAAAAGGTCTTATTTTATCATTTTCTTTAATCTTGTTAGTTGTTTTTGTTTTTGGTGGAATGTATTCTCGTTTTATGTCAACTCAATTAGAATCACATATCGAAGATTACGAACAAGAACAAATTGAGAAAGAAGCAGAAGAAGCTTTAAGAGAATATCGTCAAAGTTTAATTGATACTGTTCCAAACGGGACACAATTAGAAGAATTTAGTTCATTAGAAGTTGATAAAGTCTATTTGATACCAGAAAGTAGTGAAGAATATACTCCTGAATTAATTGAAGCTTATCAAGTTCTAAATGAAAATGACGAAGCTATCGCGGTTGTTTACGTCATTGAAACAATTGGTCGTTCAGATGGTGTTAGAGTTGCTTATTCAATCTCTTTAGAAACAGATCAATTACTTGATATTGTTGTTATTTCACATAACGAAACAACAGCAGTTGAGGATGAATATTATAATTTATTAGATGAAACGTTCTTTAATCAATTCACCAATAAAGATTTTGATGTTGCTGAATTGACTGTTGATACAGTTGCGGGAGCAACAACGTCTTCATTAGCATTTGTAGCTGGATTGGATTATTCAAGAGAATTATATGCTAGTGATTTTGACTTTGAGATTCCACAACAAACAATTGCGTTTGTATTTAACAGCATGGTTTATAATTACAATTTAACAACCATTGAGGATTATGAATTGGTTGCTGATGTAACGTTCGATGATGGTGAAAAACAAGCTTTTGTCGGACTAGATTCTGAATTTAATTTTGTTGAAGTATTACAAGGCGATGATTTGAATGAAACTGAACAACTTGCTTTTGCTAGTCAAGCTGAAGCATCTGGATTAATTTCTGAAGTTGTTGAGGTTGTTGAATATGATGAAACAAATCAAACGATTACTTTAAGAGTTTTCGGGTTTAATAGGGATGGATTTACTTTAACAGTTGAGTTAAATTCATCAGGAACATCAGTAGAGAATATTGCAATAGATACAACAAACGAAAACTATGATGCTGAATACAATGATGGCTATAATGGTGGTCCTGCTCCTGTTGTTGAAGATGATTACATTAACCAATTCAATTTGGATGGAACAATTATAAGTATTGATTCTTACGCAGGTGCTACTAGAACATCAGAAGCTATGGCTGCTGCATTAGAATGGGCAAAAAACTTTGGGGCATCTAGTGGTGTTGTTGATGTAACAGTTGATGATTTTGATTACAATTATGATTTAAGCACTGTTGTTGATTATCCTTTTATAGCAAATATTACATTTAATTCTGATCAACAAGCAACCATTTTAGTTGATGCAACATTTAATTACGGTGGACTTGTTTCAGGAGTTGAACCTACTAATGAAGTCATTTCAGCTTTATCTGATCCTTTAGAAGCTGCAAATACATTCAATAAACCAATTGATGTTTCAGCTTATGATTCAAGTAATCATACGATAGAAATGATAACAATTGGATTTAATAGAAACAACTTTATTACATTATTAGTTCAATTAAATAACGAAGAAACAAATGTTGTAAGTGTTTCAATTATTTCAACCAACGAGAACTATGATGATGAGTATAATTCAGGTTATAGTGGTGCTCCAGTGCCAGTTGTAGAAGATGATTATATAAATCAATACAATTTAGATGGATCAATTTTAAGTATTGATTCTCATGCTGGAGCAACAAGAACATCAGAAGCAATGACCGCAGCGTTTGAATGGTTAAATACATTCATGAATGGAGGTAACTAAGATGAATAAAGGTTTAATTTCAGGATTAGTGTTACTTACATTAGGTTTAGTCTGTGGATTGTTACTTGCATTTGTTAATGGATTTACTGAAGATAGAATTGAACAAGAAGAATTAAGATTAAAATTCGAAGCTATTGAAGAATTTTACACAATTAGTGATTTTACTTTAGATTTAATTGAGTTAGGTGATGGAGAAACGATTTATGTTTTAAGAAAATCTGGAACGATTGAACATTTAGTGTATTCTTTAAGAGCTAAAGGTTATGGTGACGACGTTGAAATGTTAGTTGCTGTAAATAAAGATTTATCGATCGAAGGTTACACAGTGACTTATCAAAATGAATCACCAGGTATAGGTACAAAAATAGTTGGTAATGATTTCAATTATACAGAAGCTGATGATGTGAGTTCCTTCGATTCAATTTCTGGTGCTACAGTTTCTTCAAACGCTGTTAAAGCGATTTTTAATGAAGTAGCTGATAGAGTAGAAGCAGACTTTGGAGGTGGTTTAGATGAATAAAAGTGAAAACTTTTTAAAAGGTTTATTTAAAGAAAATCCATTGTTTGTTGGATTATTGGGTATGTGTCCATCTCTTGCAGTAACAACTTCTGTTGAAAATGCTTTGGGAATGACCATTGCCGTTGTATTCGTTTTGGTTTTATCTAACTTATTAATTTCATTAATTATGAGTAATAAGAAATTAGCTGAATTAGTTAAACCAGTTAGAATTCCAGTTTACATTGTTGTGATTGCTACTTTAGTAACGGTTGTAGAAATGCTTATGCATGCTTTCTTAATTGACCTTTATAAATCATTAGGTATTTTCATTCCTTTGATTGTCGTTAACTGTATTATTCTTGGTAGAGCAGAAGCATTTGCTTCAGAGAACAAACCACTTGATTCTCTTATTGATGGATTAGGAATGGCTTTCGGATTTGGTTTAGCAATATTAACAGTGAGTATTTTTAGAGAGTTCTTAGGAACAGGTTTATTAACAATATGGGGAGAATTACAATTGAATTTAAACTTCTTATTTGATTTCTTAAGAATTAGTCCAATTGGAATGTTTACTCAACCTGCAGGTGCATTTATTACTTTAGGATTTATCCTAGCTGCACTAGCCGCATTACAAGCAAAAAAACAAGCTAAACAACAAGTAAAGGAAGTGAAAGCAAATGTCTAACTTAATAGCACTCGCCTTTTCAGCCTTTATCTTACAAAATATTTTATTAACTCAATTTTTAGGAATTTGTCCTTTTATTGGTGTTTCTACAAAAAGAAGTTCAGCTTTAGGAATGGGTATGGCAGTTATCTTTGTTATGTTAATTTCTTCGTCTGTGACTTGGTTACTATATAACCTCGTTTTAGTTGACTTAGGTATTACATATATGAGAACAATCGTCTTTATTCTAGTGATTGCTGCTTTAGTACAAATGGTTGAAACTTTCTTAAAAAAAGTATCACCACCGCTTTATAAAGCGTTAGGTATTTATTTACCTTTAATTACAACGAACTGTGCGGTATTAGGTGTTGCTGTATTAAATATAAGCAATGAACATACTTTCGTTGAAATGATTATATTTACATTATTTACAGGAGTAGGCTTCTTATTCGTTATGTATATTTTCTCAATGATGAGAGAAAAACTTGATTTTGCTCCAGTGCCTAAAGCCTTTAAAGGAACACCGATTGCTTTAATCGTCGCTGCAGTATTAGCAATTATCTTCACTAGATTTGGAGGATTAATTGAATGGTTATTGTAGATATCTTAATACCCGCTGGAATATTAGCTGGGTTAGGATTTGTATTAGGGTTGTTAATTAGTTTTGTATCAAAAGTATTTTATGTAGAAGAAGATCCAGCGATTGAAGAAGTTGTGAATCTTTTACCTCGATATAATTGTGGTGCATGTGGTCACCCTGGATGTAAAGAAATGGCAATTGCATTACTTAACAAAGAGACAGATGTGATGGCTTGTAAACCAATTAAAAAAGATGCAGCTGAAGAATTAAAGTTGTATTTAAAAGAGCATTTTGCAAAAAAATAAAAAAGATTAAAACTTTGAATCAATTTGGTTCAAAGTTTTTTTTTAATTATAATAAATATCAATCAAGCGAATTTTAATTATTAAGAAAAAATTAAAAAAAATACGAAATTATCGATAAAAACGATATAAATTCACTTGCAAAAACATAACGAATGTGTTATATTTTGTTTGTATGAATTTTTAAATAAAACGGAGGAAGGAATTAAAAGATGAAAAAATTATTAATGGTGTTATTTGCTGCTTTCTTAATGTTAGGAATTGCTGCATGTAATGGAGATGAAACAACAGAAGTACCAACTACAGAAGTACCAACAACGGAGGTTCCTACAACTGAAGTTCCAACAACTGAAGTTCCAAGTGAATTTCAATTAGATGGAGATTTCACTGCTTTTGAAATCGGAACTCATTATGGAGCTCCAATGATTACTGCTGTTACTGTTACAATCGAAAACGGAGAAATCGCTGGTTATTATATTGATGCACTACAATCAAATGGAACAACTTTTGAATGGAATGCAAAAACTAAAAAAGAACTTGGTGATGATTACGGAATGGTTGCTAATGGTGGCGCTATTGCTGAATGGTATGAACAAGCAGCTTTAATTGAAGCTTATTGGTTAGTTAACGGATATGACTCAGTAACTGTTGATCAAGATTCAGTGATCGATAATGTTGCGGGTGTAACAATTAAAGATGGCGGATATACAGAATTAGCAGCTGAAGCGGTTCAATTAGCTAAAGATGGTATATTCCAAGCTTATTATCCATCAATGTCTCATGGTAAACCTCAAGTAACTTGGGCTAAATTAACTATGAATACAAATGGAACAATCGAAGAATTAAAATTAGATGTACTACAATCAACGATAACTGAAGGCGTTTTTGCTTGGAACGAATTATCTAAACAAGAACTTGGTGATGATTACGGAATGGTTGATCGTGGTGGAGCGACTTACGAATGGTATGAACAAGCTAATATGATTACTGATTTCGTTATTGAAAATGGATTTGAAGCTTTAGAAACAATTGAAGTTGAAGGATCTTTAGAATTAGATAACGTTGCTAACGTATCAATTACTGTTGATGATTACATGGTTGTTTTAAGAGATGTTTATGTTGCTGCAGGTGAAAGAGAAGCATTCCCATTAGATGGTGAATTTACTGCTTTTGATATTGATTATCATCGTGGAGCTCCAATGATTACTTCTGTTACAGTTACTATTGAAAACGGAGAAATCACTGCTTATTATATCGATGCTTTACAATCAAATGGAACAACATTTGCTTGGAATGAATTAACTAAAAAAGAACTTGGTGATGATTATGGCATGGTTGCAAATGGTGGAGCTATTGCTGAATGGTACGAACAAGCAGCTTTAATCGAAGCTTATTGGTTAGAAAATGGTGTTAAATCAGTTTCTACTGATGAAGATACAGTTATTGATAATGTAGCTGGTGTTACTATTAAAGATGGTGGATATACAGAATTAGCAGCTGAAGCTGTTGAGTTAGCTAAAAATGGAATTTTCCAAGCTTATATGCCATCAATGTCTCATGGTAAACCTCAAGTAACTTGGGCTGTATTAGTAATGCAAGCAGATGGAACAATTGAAAGTTTAACATTAGATGTTTTACAATCTACAATTACTCAAACTGCTGGAGCTGACACTCCTGAAGATGATACAGATGACGAATTTGAATTCTTATGGAATGAATTAACAAAACAAGAATTAGGATTTGACTATGGAATGGTATCACGTGGTGGAGCGACATTAGAGTGGTTCGAACAAGCAAACTTAATTACTGATTTCGTTATTGAAAATGGATTTGAAGCTTTAGAAACAGTTGAAGTAGAAGGTTCTTTAGAATTAGATAACGTTGCTAATGTTTCTATTACAGTTGATGATTACATTGTTGTATTAGGCGATGTTTTCGCAAATGTTGCTGAATAATTTTATTTAATTAATATAATTAAAAGTTGCTAGTTTTCTAGCAACTTTTTCTTTTTTATAATAAAAGAAAGCGCTTTATTTTTTAGGCTTTCATTGTTATAATAGAATAGAAAGTCAGGTGATATTTTGATATATATTAATGGAGAAAACCTTAACCTAAATTCATTCATCAAAATTGTAGTGGATCATGAATTGGTAGGTATAGATTTGTCAAGTATTGAAAAAGTGAATAAAGCTTGTGAGTATGTAAAGAAAGTGGTTGATTCAGGTGTTCCAACCTATGGAATCAATACTGGTTTTGGACAATTAAGCACTGTTTCAATCAATAAATCAGATACGTCTCAATTACAAGAAAATCTAATTAAAAGTCACGCATGTGGCGTTGGTCAACCCTTAGAAGAAGCATATGTAAGAGGTATGCTTTTATTAAGAGTAAATGCACTCATCAAAGGATATAGTGGTATTCGATTAATAGTTATTGAGAAAATGCTAGAATTACTTAATCATAATGTTTTGCCGGTTGTTTATGCAAAAGGATCTCTAGGCGCAAGTGGAGATTTAGCACCATTATCGCATATGGCATTACCTTTAATTGGATTAGGTGAAGTTACTTATAAAGGTAAAAGTTATTCAGCTAAAGAAGGTTTAAAAGTTGCGAATATTAAACCATTACCAGGTTTGGTAGCTAAAGAAGGTTTAGCGTTGATAAACGGTACTCAAGCGATCACATCGATAGCTGCAGTCACCATATACAATGCACTTAACTTATTTAATTTAAGTGTTCATACTTTAGGATTAACAATGGAAGCTTTAAGAGGAATAACTGATGTCTTTGACGATGAAATTCATCAGTTAAGAAATCAAACAGGTCAACGTTTTGTTGCTAAAAGATTAAGAGAGATTCTTAATGATTCTCAATTAACAACAACTCAAGGTGAGTTAAGAGTTCAAGATGCTTATTCATTAAGATGCTCTCCACAGGTCCTAGGAGCGTCTTTAGACACCATTAATTATGTATATGATGTCATTGAAAAAGAAATGAACGCGGTCACTGATAATCCATTAGTTTTTGCTGATAGAGAAAAAGTCATTAGTGCAGGTAACTTTCATGGTCAACCATTGGCATTAGCAATGGACTTTTTATCAATCGCTATGAGTGAAGTTGCTAATATCTCTGAAAGAAGATTAGAAAGAATGGTTAACTCACAATTAAGCAATGGCTTACCACCTTTCTTAGTCAAAAATCCTGGAATCAATTCAGGTTTCATGATTGTTCAATATTCAGCTGCTTCATTAGTAAGTGAGAATAAAGTATTATCTCATCCAGCAAGTGTGGATTCGATTCCATCATCTGCTAATCAAGAAGATCATGTATCTATGGGAAATCACGCTGCTAGAAAAGCTGCTGAAATCATTGATAATGCATATAAAGTCGTTTCTATGGAATTACTAACTGCTTTACAAGCAGTTGAGTTTAATAACCCTCAAAAATTAAGTTCTAAAACAAAAAAAATATATGATTACTTAAGAAAAAATCTTCCATTTATCGAAGATGATGTGATTATGTATGAAAAAATTCATAAAATAGAATCTTTAGTTAAATCAAAAGAATTTATTTTAATGATTGGTTAGGAGGAAACAATGGATATACGATTAGATCAAATATTTAATGAATTACCAAAGCCTGTAGAGTTTGAAAAAGGGATTAGGAGAGCACCAAAAAGAGATTTTAGCTTATCTGAATCAGAAACTGAATTGGCGTTAAAAAATGCTTTAAGGTATATTCCTAAGAAATGGCATTCTGTTTTAGCAGAGGAGTTTCTTGATGAACTATTAACAAGAGGTAAAATCTATGGTTATAGATTTAAACCGAAAACAAGAATTTATGGAAAACCTATCAATGAATATATGGGTAAAACGATTGAGGCTAAAGCATTTCAAGTCATGATTGATAATAACCTAGATAACAATATCGCATTATATCCTTATGAACTGATTACTTATGGTGAAACAGGTTCTGTATTTCAAAATTGGATGCAATATCATATCATAAAAAAATATTTGCAAGAAATGAACGATGAACAAACATTAGTGATTATGTCTGGTCATCCTTTAGGATTATTTAAATCAAGTAAACAATCACCTAGAGTCATTATTACTAACGGAATCATGATTGGTGCATATGATGATTTAAAGAATTTCAATAGAGCTTCTTCATTAGGTGTTGCTAATTACGGTCAAATGACTGCTGGTGGATGGATGTATATTGGTCCTCAAGGTATTGTTCATGGGACTTATTCAACATTGCTAAATGCTGGTCGCATGAAACTAGGTGTCCCTGAAGAAAAAGATTTAGCTGGAAAATTATTTGTTTCTAGTGGTCTTGGCGGTATGAGTGGTGCTCAAGGAAAAGCCATTGAGATTACAGGAGGCGTTGGAATTATAGCCGAAGTAGATGAATCTAGAATTAAAACTAGGTATGATCAAGGCTGGGTGAGTAAGGTCACTAGTAGTGCAGAAGTAGCTTTTGATTTAGCAATAGATGCCATGCATCACAATCGCCCATTAGCGATTGCCTTTCATGGGAATATTGTAGATTTATTAGATTATGCTGATCAAAATAATGTCCATATAGATTTATTGAGTGATCAAACGAGCTGCCATGCAGTATATGAAGGTGGCTATTGTCCTTCAGGTATAAGTTTTGAAGAAAGAACAAATTTATTACAAACTGATATAGAAAAATTCAAGCATTTGGTTAATAAGACATTAGTCAAACATTTTAAAGTAATCAAATCTTTAGTAAGTAAAGGAACTTATTTTTTTGATTATGGTAATTCATTTATGAAGGCTATTTATGATACTGGTTTAGAAGAAATTTGTAAAAATGGTGAAAATGACTTAGACGGTTTTATCTGGCCAAGTTATGTTGAAGATATTATGGGACCTGTATTATTTGATTATGGATACGGACCTTTTAGATGGGTTTGTTTATCAGGAAATCAAGAAGATTTAGATAAAACAGATCAAGCGGCTATGGATGCAATAAATCCAGATAGACGTTTCCAAGATAGAGATAATTATTATTGGATTAGAGATGCAAAAAAGAATAAATTAGTGGTTGGTACATTAGCTAGAATTCTTTATCAAGATGCTTATGGAAGATTAAAGATTGCACTTAAGTTTAATGAAATGGTTAGAAATGGCGAAATAGGACCAGTGATGTTAGGTAGAGATCACCATGATACTGGTGGAACTGATTCACCGTTTAGAGAAACTTCAAATATCAAAGATGGTTCAAACATCATGGCTGATATGGCAACTCAAGTTGCTTTAGGAAACACTGCTAGAGGAATGAGTTTGGTTGCCTTACATAATGGTGGTGGTGTTGGTATTGGAAAAGTAATGAATGGCGGATATGGCATGGTTTTAGATGGCACATATGAAAAAGATGAAATCTTAAAGTCTGCCATGCTTCATGATGTGATGACTGGCGTATCAAGACGGTCATGGGCTAGAAATAAAAACGCTATGTCTACATGTGAGGAATATAATCAAATTGATAATAACTCATTTGTGACAATACCTGAGTTAACAGATGAATCAATGATACATAAATTGGTTCAAAAACATTATCAAAAAGGAGGAAAATAATGGCAAAAATAGTTGAGTGTGTACCTAATTTTTCTGAAGGTAGAGATCAAGAAAAAATAAATCGAATTATGTCAGTTTTGAAAAGCAACGACAATATCAAGTTAATTAACTATGAAGCAGACGCTGATTATAATCGAACTGTAGTGACTTTGATTGGTGAACCTGAACCAATGATTGAAGCATTGATGGATTTAACAGATGTGTGTTTAAAAGAAATAGATCTCACTAAACATAGTGGAGAACATGCGAGAATGGGCGCTATTGATGTTATACCTTTTATCCCTATTCAAGATGTTAAGATGAATGAATGCGTTCTATACGCCGAAACTCTAGCTAAGAGGATTGCTCAAACATATGATATACCTTGTTTCTTATATGCAGAAGCTGCTAAACATGAAGATAGAGTCAGTTTACCTAATATTCGTAAAGGTGAATTTGAAGGGATGGAAGAAAAGATAAAAGACCCTCATTGGAAACCGGATTTTGGACCTGCTAGAAGACATCCAACTTTTGGATCTATTGGTATAGGTGCCAGAGATTTTTTGATAGCTTACAATATAGATATAGAAACGACAGATGAAAAGAAAACAAATAACTTCGCTAAAGCAATTCGAGGAAGTAGTGGCGGATTTTCTTTTGTTCAAGCTGGACCTGTTTTTCTAGAAAATAGAGGACATACACAAGTCACAATGAATATTCTTAATTATAAAAAGAATCCAATATATAGAGTATTCGAAACAGTGATTATGGAAGCAAAAAGGTATGATTTTAATGTGCCTTCTGCAGAAATTGTTGGATTAGTTCCTAAAGATGCTTTAATAAGATCACTTAAATATTATTACGCTGTGAATCATCTTGATTTTAATGATGATATGAGTATAGAAGATATCGTTGAAGGATGCAAAAAATACTTAAAATTTAGAGATTTTGATCAAACGAAAATCATTGACTATTTTTTATAGGTATTGATGATGAAAACGATTATTTATAATATTAAAGCCATTTATACACAAAATCAAAGACCACCTGTAAAAGGTAAGCATATGTCAATGATTCAAGAAATAAATCAAGCATATCTTGTGATAGAAGATGGAAAAATCGTAAAAATTGATACTGGTGATTATCATAGAGATTGTGAAGATTCTACAATACTTTTTGATGCAAAACAAACAATCATGATTCCAGGATTAATAGATTCACATACACATTTAGTTTTTGGTGGTTCAAGAGAATCTGAGTTTAGTCAAAAAATTGCTGGTGTCCCATATTTAGATATACTCAAAGCTGGTGGCGGTATTTTAAATACTGTACAAGCAACAAGAAAAGCAAGTTTTGATGAACTATATGATCAAGCAAAGAAATCACTTGATGAAATGTTATTGTTCGGTGTAACTTCTCTTGAAGTCAAATCTGGTTATGGTTTAGATTTAGAAACTGAGATGAAACAATTACGTGTTGCTAAAAAACTAAATGAGAATCATCCGATTGATATTTATATCACGTATTTAGGAGCACATGCCTTACCTAAAGAATACAAAGATAGACGAGAAGATTATATTCAACAAATCATCAAAGATTTAGAAGTGATTAAAAAAGAAGATCTAGCGGATTATGTTGATGTTTTTTGTGAAACAGGTGTATTTACAGCTGAAGAAACGAAGTTAATTTTTTCAAATGCAAAAAGACTAGGTTTTAAACTAAGATTACATTCTGATGAAATTGATTCGATAGGTGGTACAAAAGTTGGTATTGATTTAGAGGCTAAAACAGTTGATCATTTAATGGCTATCACTGAAAAAGACATGCTTCTTTTAGCTCAATCAAACACGATTGCTAATTTATTACCTTCAACATCATTCTTTTTAAATAAAGAATATGCACCAGCAAGAAAAATGATTGATCATGGGATTGCTATTTCAGTATCAAGTGATTACAATCCAGGGTCAACCCCTTCAGAAAATTATCAGTTAACTTTACAAATAGCAGGAAATAAATTAAGAATGTTACCAAATGAAATATTAACTGCCTCTACAATTAATCCTGCGTTTAGCTTGGATATTCATGAATTTGTTGGTAGTATAGAAGTAGGAAAACAAGCGGATTTGTTATTATTAGATTGTCCTAATATAGATTATTTTATCTATCATTATGGTATTAATCATACACATAGTCTATTTAAAAATGGACATTTATTAGTAGAAAATAGAAGAATAGTAGGTGAACAAAAATGAAGTTAGTCGATATGACAGTCAGAGATTTTATTGATACACTTGCGAGTGATGCAGTCGCACCTGGTGGTGGATCAGTAAGTGCATTAGCCGGAGCCAATGGCGCTGCTTTAATAGCTATGGCAGGCGAATTAACATTTAATAAAAAGAAATTTAAAGAACTCGATGAATCAACTAAATTAATTTTTAAAAAGGATATTGAATTCTTTATAGATAATAAAGAAAGATTTATTAAATACATTGATGAAGATACAGACGCTTTTAATTTGTTAATGAGCGCTTTTAGAATGCCTAAAGAAACAGATGAAGATAAAGAAAAAAGAGATTTAGAAATTCAAAAAGCAACCGTAGAAACAATTCGAGTACCTTTAGAAGTGTGCCGTTTAGCTGTAAGTTCACTAAGAAGAATTGAAGCAGTTATGAAGTATTCAAATAAGAACACTATTTCAGATCAAGGTGTTGGTGTGATGATGCTTCATACAGCGGTTCAAGGTTCGGCGATGAATGTCTTAATTAATTTAAGTGGTTTATATGATCAAAAACAAGCTGAAGAATACAGATTAATTGTTGAAGAAATTAAAGAAGAATCGAATAACTTAAGAGAATTATTATTGAAAAAAGTTAAATTATAGGAGGCAACAAATGAAAATATTCGCAGATACAGCCATCATTAAAGAAATTGAAGAAGTCAGCCAATGGGGTATTATTTCTGGTGTTACAACCAACCCATCACTCATTGCTAAGTCAGGCATTACATTAGAAGAAGCGATTAATAAAATTGTTAATTTAGTCGATGGACCTATCAGTGCAGAAGTTAATGAGGGAAAAGCAGAAGATATGCTTAAAGAAGCAAGAGTTTATGCTAAAATGCACAAGAACATTGTCATTAAAATACCGATGACAATTGAGGGTGTTAAGGCGGTTAAGCAATTAACTAAAGAAGGTATAAAAACGAATGTTACTTTAGTTTTCTCAATGTCTCAAGCCTTAATGGCAGCGAGTGCTGGCGCAACATATGTGTCACCGTTTTTAGGAAGACTCGATGATTTAACAAATACCAATGACGCAGGGTTTAAATTAGTAAAAGACATTAAAGATATGTTTAAGACTTATCAATTTAAAACAGAAATTATCGCAGCATCTATTAGACATTTAGAACACGTTGATCAGTCACTAAAAGCTGGTGCTCATATAGCGACCATTCCTTATAGCGTATTAAAAGAAATGGTTAAACATGAGTTAACAACTAAAGGATTAGAGATATTTGCAAAAGCTAGTCAAAAGTAAATAAAAGAATAATTTATGGATTGTGCCCTAGGTACAATCCATATTTTTTCGCTTAAAATATCACACAATTTTCATAATCAATTCATAGATAAATTTTCATAAAGTATGATATAATTAATCGACCGACCAAATGGTCGGATTCTATTTACTAAGAGGTGTTATTATGAGCAAATATAGTGTAAGAAAACCAATTACTGTACTAATGGGTGTTTTAATAATTATTGTGTTAGGGATATATTCGGTTACAAGATTACCCTTATCACTGTTTCCAGATATTAATTTACCTTATATCGTAACAGTCACAACATACCCTGGTGAAAATCCAGAAACGATTGAACAAGAAGTAACTCGAAAAGTTGAGTCTTCAGTAGCGACTATAGGAAACTTTAGAGAAATCCAGTCTACTTCTTATGAGAACTTCTCCTTATCAATCATCACATTCGCCGAACAAACTAATATGGATACTGTGGTCATTGAAATGAGAGAGAATATAAATAATATTGACTTTGCTGAAGGCGTGGGAAATACAAGGATTTTAAGAATTTCTCCTGATATGATGCCAGTTATGGTTATTACTTTATCTCAAGACTATGATGAAGAATTATCGGATGAAGAAGCTTTAATTCGAAATACTCAGTGGATTAATAATGAAATTTTAGCTGAGTTAAATAGTATTGAGGGTATTGCAGATGTCAGTTTAACAGGGACTGCTGAAACAGTATTACAAATTAATTTAGATCAGACTCTTTTAAATAATTATTCATTAGATCAAACGACTGTTTTAAATACCATTGAAGAACAAAGCACGTCTGGATTAGTAGGTGTTGCCTTAGATAATGGTGAGTTAAGAATGGTCATTCTTGGAGATCAACCGGAAACATTGGCTGATATGCATGATTTACCAATCACATACGACGGGATAAATGTTATTAGTTTAGGTGATTTAATTGTAGAAAATGGCATTCGTTATGTGGATGCATCGGAAGATTCTTATTCTAAAATTAACGGTAAACAAGGGATACAAATATCCTTTCAAAAACAAAGTGATGTTGGCATCACAGAAGTTACTCAAAATATTTATGATGAATTAGATAAATTGGAAGATGAATATCCAAATGCTTCTTATATGGTTTTATTAGACCAAGGAGAATACATTAACCAATCTATTAATTCTGTATTAGTGAATATCATCATTGGCGCCTTATTAGCCATTGTCATTTTATTTGTATTTTTAAGAAGTGTTAAACCAACTGTTATTGTCGGCTTAGCCATTCCTATATCAGTGATTGCGGCTTTTATGTTGATGTATTTCACTGGTGTATCATTAAACCTAGTTTCAATGGGAGGTTTAGCCCTAGCCATTGGTATGTTGGTTGATAACGCTGTTGTGGTTATTGAAAATATTTTTAGAATGATTAATGAAGGTAAAAGCAAAAAAGAAGCAGCGATTGAAGGCGCAAAAGAAGTTGCAGGGGCAATTACAGCTTCTACTTTAACAACGATAGCCGTATTCTTACCGATTGTATTTGTTGAAGGCTTAATTTCCGATGTTTTCATTTCTATGGCATTAACAATTACTTATTCTTTAGGAGCTTCTTTAATTATTTCATTAACTTTGGTTCCAGCCATGAGTTCAAGATTCTTAAATGATAGCAATTTAAAGAAAGATGGAAAAATATTAGCTAAAGTTAAGAACTGGTATGAATCTTCAGTTTTATATTCAATCAAACATAAGCTTGTCACAATTATAGTTATAGTATTGTTATTGTTTGGTTCTTTTGCTTTAGTTGTGAGTAAAGGATTTATCTTATTACCTCAATCAGATGAAGGCGTTATTAATGTTAACATTGAAACTAAAGCTTCCACAGAATTTTCTGGTAATGCTGAACTTGCTGATTACATCACAGAGGCGCTTTTAGATATGGAAGATGTTGAAACAGTCTCAGGTTCTATCGGTGGTGGCACTGGAATGATGATGATGTTTGGCGGAAGTGATGATGGTATTCAATTAACTGTTAATTTAAAAGAAAATAAAAATGATTCAACCTTAGAAAATGAAGAAAAAATATTATCGTTAATTCAAAGCATAGACTATTCATTACTCAACAATATTCAAGAAACAGATGTATTAGATTTTGAAGTTTCTTCACAAAATTCAACTATGACTTTGGGCGGAACATCTGGCGTAAATATTAAAATCAGTGGTTATGACTTATTAACTTTAGAAAAAATAGCCAATCAATTAACAGAGATTATAAGTAATGTAAATCATATAGAAGAAGTTGATAATGGCGTTGAACAAGGCGCTGACCAAATTAAAATGACAGTCAACAAAGAAAATGCTATGGTCTTCAATCTAACCAACCAAGACGTTTTAAATAACTTAAATTACTTCTATAGTAATTTAGAAGGTCTTACAGGAGGACAAGCTGTCACAGTTCAAATCGAAGGGATCGATTACGACATTGTTATACCAAATGAAGCCGTTGGAAATATTGGATTTGAATTGTTTGGTGACTATGAAACTTTCTTATCAGGTATTCTATTATTTGACAAAGAAGCTCAATTAATGATAGACAATTACATAGAAAACCAAGAAGTCTCTATGAACTTAGGAAATTCCATATATATTTTAAATGTGGCATTACCTACCTATACTCCAGGAGATCCAATTCAATTTGTTATAAATCCTTTCTTGAAAGTCAATGACCAAGAAGAAATTATCTTCGCGCCATTTGATAATACGTCAACGACCTTAGCGTCTTACGCTCTTGCGCCTTTGTACTCTGACATAGATTCAGTAACAAGCATTGAAAAAGTAAGTGGATTCTCTGCCATCAATTCGGATGGAAGTCAAAGATATATAAATGTTACTGCCAAAATTGAACAAGGATTTAACGTCACTCTTGTTTCACAAGAGGTTACAGACGCTGTAGAAGCTTATATGGACAATGAATTTAAAGAATATGGTTCAGGATACACAATTAGCTTCCAAGGTGAAAATGAAGAGATTATGGATGCTATTAGTGATTTGGCTTTAGCTGCACTAGTTGCTATATTATTGGTTTATATGATTATGGCTATCCAGTTCCAATCATTAAAATATCCCCTAATTATTCTTATGACTATTCCCTTAGCCTTTACAGGAGGTTTTATTGCTTTATGGATCTTTGGAATGAATTTAAGTATGGTATCATTAATGGGCTTGATTATTCTTATTGGGGTTGTTGTAAACAATGGTATTGTTTTGATTGACTACATTAATAAACTTATTGATAGGGGTTATAAAGTCATAGATGCTATTGTCCTGGCAGGTAAAACAAGATTAAGACCAATCTTTATGACTGCACTCACAACCATTTTAGCCTTAGTCTTTACTGCCATTGGTGTTGGTGAAGGCGCTGAATTATTACAACCTATGGCTTTAACAGCCATTGGTGGCTTGATTTATGCTACAGTTTTAACTTTAATTGTGATTCCTACAGTATTTGCTATATTTAATCGTAAGAAAATAAAAGCTGAGGGTATTAATCATGAAAACAACCAAGGATAAAATATTAGATTCTGTTATTTCTTTTATCAAGGAAGAACCGACTTTAAAACAAGTAACTATGTCACAAATCGCCGAAAGAGCAGGCATAGGAAAATCAACTGTTTATGATTATTTTGATACAAAAGATACCATGGTAGAAGAAACTTATATGTATTTATTAGAAAAATACCAAGATTTACTTTTACAAGATATTGAAATGACTTCTTACAAGGAAACTATGCTTCTACAACTTTCGCTTATTTTGGAAGTTGTAGAAGATGCTAAAGTGATTATGGAAGCCATCATGACCGCCCAAAATGAATTGGTTGTTTTTAACTATAGACATTGTTCAGTCAAGATTCAATCAATTCAAAAAGCAATGGAAAAAAGGTTTAATACGATATTTGTTTTAGGTATTAAAGAACAAATAATTAATTTTACAGATAAACCATATACATCCAATATCATTCAAGCATTGATTAGTGGATTGATGTTTCAATATATTGATGGTAAAATTCATATAACAAGAGATGACTTACTTGAATTAATTTATGGAGAGTTGGTAAGAGTTCTAAATTAATCTCTTTACTAAAATCTTATTCTTGGATTTTTATAAAAAATATATTAAAATGACTTTAGTCATGATACGATTATAGTTCATCAGGAGGCAAAATATGCTTAAATTAATAGATGTTTCAAAAACATATAATATCGGTGAGTTTTCTCAAAATGCACTCGATAAAGTAAATCTTGAATTTAGACAATCAGAATTTGTCACAGTTTTAGGTCCTTCAGGGGGAGGGAAAACAACATTATTAAATGTTGTTGGTGGATTAGATCACGCGGATAGTGGTGATTTAATTATTAATGGTAAATCAACCAAAGGATTCTCAGATAGAGAATGGGATATGTATAGAAATAATTCCATTGGATTTATCTTTCAATCTCATAATCTTATTTCACATTTAAGTGTCTTACAGAATGTTGAAATGGGCTTATCACTCAGTGGAACAGGATTTGCCGAAAAGAAACAAAGAGCAACTGAGTTGCTTGATAAAGTAGGATTAAAAGAACATATACATAAGAAACCTAATCAATTATCTGGTGGTCAATCTCAAAGAGTTGCGATTGCTAGAGCTTTAGCTAACAATCCTGATATTATTTTAGCAGATGAACCTACTGGTTCATTAGATACTGAAACAGGAAAACAAATTCTTGATTTGATTAAAGAGATTGCTAAAGACAAACTTGTTATTATGGTTACCCATGATTCTGAAATGGCTTATCAGTACGCAACTAGAATTATCAAAATCAGAGATGGACAAATCACTGATGATTCTAATCCAATCAAAAGTGAGTTAGAAGATAAAGGCACATTAAATTTAAAGAAAACGGCAATGAGTTTTACTACAGCCTTTATTTCATCTGTGAATAACATTAAGACTAAACTTGGTCGTACTATTTTAACTGCATTTGCTGGTAGTATAGGGATTATAGGTATTGCCTTAATTTTATCTTTATCAAATGGTATGCAAGAGGAAATCGATAAATTTGAAAGAGAAACTTTATCAAGTTATCCAATTCAAATTAGTGATGTAGGCATTGATATTAATGGTCTTATGTCGTATTCAGCTGATCAAAACTCCTTAGTCGAACATCCTGATTTTAAATATGTTATTCCAGAAAAAAGTGCTTTTGAAGAAAATATCATCAGCAATAATCTAAGTCAAGATTATGTTGAATATATACAGCGATACATTGAAAATGAAGGCAAGGATACTTTAGCTGGATATTCATTCAACTATCGTATGAATATGTCTTTATTATATGAAGATTACGAAGGTGTCTACCAAGAAATAGAATTAGAAAATAAAACACCAGATCAATCAGATTTCGCACCATTTAGTAGATCGTTTTTCAATTTACAACCTGATGGTGTCATATTTAATGAAACATATGATTTAATCGATGGAACAATGCCTGTGAATACAGAACAATCAATTGATGAGTCAAATAAGATTCAAGTATTGTTAGCGATTAATATGTTTAATCAAATGCCAATAGAACAGTTAGAATTCTTTGGTTTTGATGTGGATGCGTTAGGTGAAGATGAGACAATCAGTTTCTCTCAACTTGTCGGTAAACAATTCAAATTATTTATTGGTAACTATAATGAATTAACAAGTGATATTTCTGAAGCATATACTGTAGAGATTACAGGTATCATCCGAACAACACCAAATACAAATATTTCATTATTCATGGGAAATGGATTAGTCTATTCACCTGAAGTTGAATCATACTTAACTGATAATCATCCAAGTGAAGTTGGCGTTTCACCATTTAATGATGAAGGGATTAAACGAATTTCTTTATATCCAAATGATTTTTCGAGTAAAGAAAAGATTTTATCATATCTAGATGATTATAATATAGGCAAACCTGAATCAGAAGTAGTTATTTATAATGATCAAGCAGCCTTGTTTACAACCATATCTAGTGGTATTATTGATGCAATATCAATTGTATTAATCGCATTTGCTTCAATATCATTGGTAGTATCATCAATTATGATTTCTATTATCACTTATGTTTCAGTGATTGAAAGAACAAAAGAAATTGGTGTGTTAAGAGCGCTTGGCGCAAGAAAAAAAGATATTTCTCGCGTGTTTAACACGGAAAATGTTATCATCGGATTTACTGCTGGATTGGTAGGAATTATCATTACTTTATTGTTAATGATTCCGATAAATATTATATTAGAAAATCTATCAGATATTCCTAATATAGCAAAATTATCATTCCTTCATATCATTTCATTAGTGACGATTTCTGTATTTTTAGCTTTCCTTGCTGGTTTGATTCCGGCTCGAATGGCTGCGAAGAAAGACCCAGTGGTTGCTTTAAGAACCGAATAGAAAAAAATTATATATTTATAGTGAAAATGTGGTATAATCAATAACAGATTATATCACTTTTTTTTAGGGGGAACTCATGGATTTATTTAGTAAATGTTATAACTATGAACTAGCTGATAAGTATAAAGAGATGGGACTATATCCATATTTTCATGCTTTAGAAACCAAACAAGATATCGAAGTTGTCATGGAAGGTAAACGTCGTATCATGATTGGCTCAAATAACTATTTAGGACTTACTGGAGACCAACGCATTATTGATGCTGGTGTTAATGCAATAAAAGAATTTGGATCTGGAGTTTCTGGTTCTAGATTTTTAAATGGGACTTTAACAATCCATTTACAATTAGAAGAAGAATTAGCGGCGTTTTTAAATAAAGAAGCGTGTATGACTTTTTCTACAGGATACCAAACAAATTTAGGAATTATTTCAGCAATTGCTGGAAGAAACGATATCATTTTCTGTGATAGAGAAAATCATGCAAGTATTTATGATGGTGCTAGATTATCTTATGCAAAACTGGTGCGATTCAAACATAATGATATGGTAGATTTAGAAGCGAGATTAGCGGAAGCTGATCCTAATGCAGGAAAACTGATTGTTACTGATGGTGTTTTCTCAATGACAGGTGATATTTGTAATCTACCTGAAATAGTGCGTTTAGCAAAAAAATATGATGCAAAGGTTATGGTTGATGATGCACATGGTTTAGGTGTCTTAGGAAAATCTGGCCGTGGGACTGCAGAATATTTTGGCTTAGAAAAAGAAGTTGACATCATTATGGGTACTTTCTCTAAATCTTTAGCAAGTTTAGGGGGATATATGGTTGCGGATGCAAAAGTTGTTGATTATGTTAGACATAAATCAAGACCTTTTATTTTCTGTGCAGCGATTACTCCTGCCAATGCTAGAACTGCTTTAGAAGCTTTAAGGATTTTAATTCAAGAACCTGAAAGACCAAAGAGATTATTAGAAGTTGCAGACTATGTTAGAAAATCATTAAAGAAAAATGGTCTTAAAATTATCGATCATTCGATAGTTCCGATTATTCCAATTTATACATATTCAGTTTTAAGAACAATGGTTGCTTGTAAAATCCTTTATGAAAGAGGCGTTTACGTTAACCCAGTTATTCCACCAGCATCACCAGAAGGTGAATGCTTGATTAGAACAAGCTATACAAGTACACACACGTTTGCTCTTATGGATGAAGCTGTTGAAATTATTGCATCAGTATTGAATAATTTACCTGAAGATGAAGAAGAATTATTAAAGGTATTGGAGAATGAAAAATAAAATAGTATTAGTATCAGGTGCTTCTACAGGAATCGGTTTTGAAACAGCTTTGTATTTACATAATCAAGGTTTCAAAGTCATTGGTATTTCTAGAAGTTATCCAAAAACTGAATACCCATTCGATTATTATTTGTGTGATATTACAAGCGAAGAAGCTGTGCTTGAGTTAAAACAATGGATAGAAAATCAGTATGGATATATTGACGTGTTGGTTAATTCGGCTGGCATGGGTATTTCTGGTGCGATTGAAAACACACCATTAGAAGAAGTCAAACAAATATATAATGTTAATGTTTTTGGTCACTTTTTAGTGACCAAAACTTTATTGCCTTTGTTAAGAAAATCAAAACAAGGTAAAATTATCAATATTTCTTCAGTTGCTTCTGAAATTGCTTTGCCTTTTCAAGCGTTTTATTCAATGACAAAAGCGAGTATTGATGCATTTACTAAAGCTTTATCTATTGAAGTCAAACCTTTTAATATTCAAGTCAGTGCAGTTTTACCTGGAGATATAAAAACTGATTTTACAAAAAATCGCTTACAACCAGCTCAAACGCAGAATAAACTATATGATGAACGTATAAAAAAATCAATTTCTCGTATGGAAAAAGATGAAGAAAACGGCATGAAGCCTATAAAAATCGCAAAAAAAATCCATCGATTGATTAATCAAAAACATATGCCTTTAAGATCAACTGTTGGATTTTCTTATAAAATGATTCGACTATTACAAAGAATATTGCCTGAAAGATTTATTTACTGGGCGGTAAAAAAATTATATGGATAAGGATGATTATTTTGAAGATTTTTATTGATAGAAGATTTATACCAAATGATAGATATGATGAACTATTAAAAAAATACCCAAATGTTAGTTTTGTTCATGATTTAGAGAATCATAAGGATATTGAAGTTTTCTTTGGATTAAACTCAACACTTGTTGGGGTTAATATTGATGAATATTTAAACATAAAATGGATTCAGTTATATATGGCTGGATTTGATAATGTTGATGTTGAAGGAATAAAGAATAAAGGTATCATTATTAGTAATGCAAGAGATATTTTCTCAATTACGATTGCAGAAGATATTATTGCGAAAATCTCTTATTTTAATAGGAACACAAGAGAGTTTATCGAAGACATGAAGACAAAAACTTGGAAACCTATTTCAAATGATTATGAAATATGGAATTCAACTGTCGGAATCATCGGTACTGGTTCGATTGGTGTAGAAACGGCAAAGAGATTAAAATCATTTAATCCAAGTAAAATTATCGGTCATCGCACAAAGAATGAGCCTGTTGATTTCTTTGATGAAATATATACTGGAGACGATGGATTAAATACTGTGATTAAGAATTCGGATTATTTAATTTTAGCCATACCTCTTAATGATCAAACAAAACACTTGTTTAACAAAGACAAATTTTCTTTGATGAAAAAAGATGCTTTGTTTATTAATGTTGCTCGAGGACAAATTATAGTTCAAGATGATTTAATAGAATTATTAGAACGAAAAGCTATCAGGGGAGCGGCATTAGATGTTACTGACCCTGAACCCTTACCTAAGGATTCTAAACTTTGGACTTTAGATAACTGCTTTATAACACCTCATAATGCATCATCGAGTATGTATATGAGACATAGATTGTTCGAGTTAACTTTAGAAAATTTAGATTTATACTTAGAAAATAAAGAAGTTTTATATATACTATAAAAAAATGTGTAGATTTTCTCTACACATTTTTATTTTAGTAAATTTTCGATTGTTTCTTCAAGTCTGTAAGGTTCAACTCTAGAACCATATCTACCATAAATTTCACCGTTTTTATCGACAATAAATTTAGTGAAATTCCATTTGATTTTAGATCCTATAAGTTTGTTCATGATTGAAACATGTTCGTTTTCTTCGCCAGGTACTTCATCATGAGGTTTTGCATCTTTAAGAAATTTGTACAATTCAATGGCGTCTTTACCATTCACTTTTACTTTAGCAAATGTTTCAAATTTAGTACCGAAATTGACTTTGCAAAATTCAGCGACATCTTTGTTTGATCCAGGTGCTTGAGACATAAATTGATTACATGGTAAATCAAGAATGACTAATCCTTTATCAGCATATTTTTCATGGAGTTCTTCCAAACCTTCGTATTGAGGGGTGTAACCACACTTAGTAGCTGTATTAACGATGAGTAAAACTTTTCCTTTGTACTTTTCTAATGAGACATCTTCATTTTTTAAATTTTTAATTGAAAAATCATAGATTGACATAACTATTCTCCTTTGTATTATTTTAGCAAAAATAAAATAAAATGTATATTAATTTAACTTACGAAATTTGTTTTGTTTTTTTAACTCTTAAATAAACAATAAAGATTAATATAAAACCAATTCCTAACATAATTACTGAAAAGTCAAAGACGTAAAGTGGATTAATATCAAAGAGGAATCCTCCGATTAACGGACCTATAACCATTCCAATTGAGAAGAATGATTGGCGTAAACCCATTGTCGTTGAATACATACCTTCTTTGGCTTGATCAGCGATAAAGTTTTGTTCAAGTGGTTGGAAAATTGCTTGGCCAATGATGAAAACCATAAATACGGAATAGATGGCTAAAATAAAGTTGTTTGCTCTAAAGACGTAAATAACTGAGATCATTGAAGCAATTTGAATGATTTGTAAGACCAATAAGTTTTTATTAAATTTAATAATTAATGGGACGATAAAAATACTTGTTAGAATTCCGACAATACCAACGACCAAATTATAATCACCAATGAATCCTGTGCTATAATCTAACTTGTTAAAATATACATCTAGATACTTACTTAAATTGGTTTGTGCAATTGACATAAATATAAGGGCTATTAAGAAAATGAGTACCGTTTTATTGATAGATTTAATATTTTTAAAACTTTGGAATAAGTTAGGTCTTTTTGAAACTGAAAAATCTTTTTTAACTTCCTTGATGAAGAAGAATATGCTGGCAGTATGGACTAAGTTAAGTAATGCTTGGACAAGAAAGATTCTTTCTAAGGAAGTTTCGTTAGTACCTAAAACAGAAACGATCCAATCATTGGTGCTAATAAATCCACCTACCCAATAACCAAGACTACGACCTAGTGCTAATGAAGCAGCCATCCAAGCTAAATGTTTAGCTCGATTTTCAGGTTTAGATATTTCGACTGTATGGGATATAAATAGTGTTACACTGGCACTTACACCTACTCCACTTAATAATCTAAAGAATACCATCCAATACATGTTCCCAACATAACCAAAAGCAAATTGTCCTATACTATAGATGATTAAACCGATAACCATCGCGCTTTTTTTATTGCCTCTATCCGCAACGATGCCCCAAATAGGAGCACCAATAACTAATCCAAGACTCATGGCCGCAAAGAAGACACCAAACATGTAATCAGGAATACCTGAATCTGATACAAAAGCTGGTGTTACAGGATGACCGATGTTATGAATTAAACCTTGAAAAAAGTAAATTATAACAACGATAACAAAAGCTTTATTGATGTTTTTCATTTCAACCACCTCATTTCTCAAACAAATGATATTATACACGAAAACACGAATTAATTCTATCAAGATGACTAAAAAAAGCAACAGTCAGAAACTGTTGCTTTACAATTATTGTTTTAATCTAGTTTTTAGTTGATGAAGTTGGTCTCTTAAAAGTTTTGGAAGAGAATCTCCATAGAGATCATTATAGTAATTTTCGATTGATTTAACCTCATCAAGCCAAATATCATGATCAACTTTTAACAGTTCTTCCATACTTTCTTCATTAATATTTAAATCATCTAAATCAAATTGATTCTTATCAGGCAGATAGCCTATAGCGGTTTTAATATAATTGCTTTTGTTATTTGTCCTTTCTAAAATCCATTTAAGAACTCGGATATTATCGCCAAAACCTGGCCATAAGAAGTTATTATTAGATTTTCTAAACCAATTAACATAGAATATTTTTGGTAATAAATCTTCTGTTGTTTTTAAAGTCATTGATTCCCAATGATTGATATAGTCCTTAATATTATATCCAATAAATGGTAACATCGCAAAAGGATCTCTTCTTACTTTTCCGATATTATCATCAATGGTTGCGGCTGTAATCTCTGAACCCATAATTGAACCTAAGAAAATACCGTGTTTAAAATCAAAACTTTGGTGAACTAATGGAATAGTCGTTGGTCGTCTACCTCCAAACAAAATAGCTGATATCGGAACAGGTTCTTCATAATTATCTGCTAATATAGGACAATTAACTAAGGGAGAAGTGAATCTTGCATTAGGATGATCAGGTCTAAATAGATCACCTTTATACCAATCATTACCATGCCAGTCAATTAAATGTTCAGGTTCATCTTTGGTTAAGTCTTTCCACCAAACATCGCCATTATCCATTAATGCAACGTTTGTAAATATTGTGTTTTTAGATACGGTTTCTATAGCATTAGGATTGGATTCCTTCGAAGTGCCTGATGTGACTCCAAAGAATCCAGCTTCTGGATTAATTGCATACATTTTTCCGTCTTCTTTAATATGCATCCAGGCAATGTCATCACCAATGGTTTCCGCTTTCCAACCTTTAATACTAGGATTAATCATCGCTAAATTCGTTTTGCCACATGCACTTGGAAAAGCTCCAGTGATATATCTGATATTGTTTTGAGGGTCTGTTAGTTTAAGTATAAGCATATGTTCTGCTAGCCAACCTTGTTTCTGTGCCATAGAAGAAGCAATTCTTAATGCTAAACATTTTTTTCCTAACAAAGCATTACCACCATAACCAGAGCCATAAGACCATATCATTTGGTCTTCAGGGAATTGGGCTATGTATTTTTCTTCTATTGGTGCACAAGGCCATTCAGGATCCTTAGTACCTTCATGAAGAGGGTAACCTACAGAATGTAAACATTTGATAAAGGGAAAATCTTGATTTATTAGATTAATGACTTTTTGTCCAGTTCTTGTCATAATATGCATGTTTAGAGCAACATAAGCACTATCTGTGATTTCAACTCCGATTCTAGACATATCAAGACCGATTGGTCCCATTGAAAAAGGAATAACATACATAGTTCTCCCTTTCATTGAACCTTTATACAAATTGAGCATTATCGGTTTTAATTCATCAGATGAAATCCAATTGTTGGTTGGACCAGCAGTGACTTGATTTTTTGTAGAGATGAAGGTTCTTTTTTCGATTCTAGCCACATCACTTGGATGGCTACGATATAATAAAGAATTAGGTCTTAATTCAGGGTTCAAACGTATTGCTTTTCCTGATTCTACCTGTTGGTTAGCAACATGGTTGTACTGTTCTTCTGAACCGTTCCAAATAACGATATTCTCAGGTTCACATAAATTTTTAATTTCTTCAATCCAGTCTAATAAAATTTTGTTTTTAATCATTTTAGTCACATAGAATTTATCTATGTGTCTCCTTTCTGTGTTTTTTTCTATTTAATCGTTTATCTTATCGATAAATTTGGTATAATGATAGTGTAGAGGTGACTTATGGAAATAAAAGATAAAAGTATTGCATTATTAATTGATGCGGAAAATATTTCTCCAAATTATATTGAAATTATCATTGATGAAGCAAATAAATATGGAAAAATAAATTATAGAAGAGTCTATGGTGATTGGACGACCCCACAACTTAATCCATGGAAACAAAAAATGAATGAGTTTGGCTTAACACCAGTACAACAATATGCATATACATCAGGAAAGAATTCATCAGATTTTACATTAATCATTGATGCAATGGATATTTTATATTCTGGAAAAGTAAATAGTTTTTGTATTGTTTCTAGCGATAGTGATTTTACAAAATTAGTGACTCGTTTAAGAGAAGATAATATGTTGGTTTTTGGTATGGGTGAATCTAAAACGCCAATATCACTAGTTAACTCTTGTGAAACATTTTCATATCTTGATAAAATGTTAGGGACTTATGATGTTGAAGATAAAACACCAAAACGCAAAACAGTAAAACCACCAGTAGGACCTGTAGTACAAGATGCTAATACAACATCAATTACACCTTTAAGAAAGATTAAGCATGAACTTAAAAATATGATTAATAGTAATCTTGAAGATGATGGTTGGGCTTATTGGAGTCTTATTGCTCAATTAATTATGAAGAAATATCCTGGCTTTCATCCGAGAAATTATGGAAAGAATATGAGACCTCTTGAGTTTTTTGAAAAAATGAGTGATTTTGAAGTAAAAAAAGAAGATACAGTCATTCATATAAAGAATAAATAAAGTCAGAAATGACTTTTTTTATTTGAATACTTTTTCGACATAACTAGAATTCATTAAATGTAATAATCCTGGATAATTGACTTCAAAACCGATAATATCTCCGACTTGGTAATCTGTATGAGTGACATCAAGGATAAGATGATCAGAAGAACCGCCGATAATAGAAATTCTTTTATCGATAGGAAATAAATTGTTTAGTATAACATCTTGTTTTCCAATTGCGAGGATTGCGCGTTTCATTAAGCCTTTGTCTTCAATATCGACTTTTTCACCAAATGAGTTAATTGATGTTTTACCCTCTGGATAACTAGGTTTTGTTTTACATTCAATAATTTCTGCTTCAAACAAATAATTGTCATGATGAAAACCTTTGATATCAGTTGAATAAGAAGTTTCCTTACCAAAAAATATTGATTCACCTAATCTTAAACTATTAACTTCTTTTGGTATTTCATCTTGACCAAATAAAGTAACGGTCGAAGAATTACCTCCTGAAATAATTTTAAGTTTAGTATCATATTTTTGTTCTATTTTATCTTTGATTTTAATCAATCTGTTTAATATTTCTTTGTCTGGAACTAAACCACCATAACAAGTTAGATTGGTTCCAATGCCTAATAATTCTATATATTCTAATTGTACTATTTCATCAATCATATTCATGAAATCATTTGTATGATAAATGCCTTCTCTTAAATCACCTAAATCAAACATCAAAATAATTTGATGTTTTTTTTGAACTTTTTTACATGCTTGGTTAATTGCTTTTATAGTTTTAATTTCTGAATTCAATGAGATATCTGCATACTTGATGACTTCATCAATTTCTGAAATCATTGGGAGTCTTACCAAAACTTTAGGAAGTTTAACTGATTGAAGTTTTTTTAAGTTTTGAATTCGCGAATCAGCAATGTGAGTAATGCCAGTTTTTGAAAGTTTTTCAATGAAATCAAAATGACCAGTAAAAACTTTTACAACAGCCATAACAAAATCTATATGGTTTTCTTTAGCTACTTGAACCATATGTTTACTGTTCTCGATAATAGAATTTGTATTAATAGTTATTCTTGGATACATTGAATCATCTCCAAACTTTGTTTGAGTAGCTTAAGCGAAGCTTCAGGATGCTTTTTAGATAAGACACCAAGAGATGCCATGATATAGAATTGATCAATCCAAATATTAGCTTTTTTAGAAGGTCTTAAAATGAGTTCATTTTGTTGTTGAAGAACATCTTTGATAATCGAACAATTATTCTTAAGTCTTGTGAGTGCACCACCAGTAGCAATAATATGTTGAACGTTTGTCAAATCTTTTCCTTCAGCATAAATAACTTTTCCACCAGCATTAAACATCTTGATTAATCGACCACAATGTCTTTCTAACGCTTGATTAAATGCTTCTTTTGTTAATCTTTCTGTGAGTGGATATTGTCTATCATTAGGGATTACTTGATATTCATCAATGATTTTATTTAACGATATTAAATCAATATTTAGTTCCTTAATTAATTTCTCTTTAGTAATTATATTGATTAAATTGTCTTTGTTAATATAGACGCCAAGATCACCTTCAACTGTTCTTTTTGCAAAAGGTTCAGGAGCTATTAGTATTTTTTCGATTTGTTCGTTTCCGTGAGTTACTGAATGAATATCTGTGGTTGCACCACCGATATCAACAGTTACTAAATCACCGATGACATTTTGCAATAGTAATGATGCTTCCATAACCGCACCAGGAGTAGGAATGATTTCATGTGTTATTATCTCTTTAACTTTTTCCATACCAGGTGCTTTTATAATGTGTTGATGAAACACTTCTTGAATAATTTTTCGAGTTCTTTCAACTTGTAAATCATCTATTTTCGGGTATACGTTGTCAGAAATATACAAGTATTTCTCTTGATGTTGTTCTGTAAATATTTGTTTGATGATATGGTGGTTTTGAATATTGCCTGCGTATATAATCGGAATATTCAATTTTAATTCAGCTATTTTCTTAGAATTTTCGATTGCCGTTTTTCTTTCACCATAATCAACACCACCTGCAATCATGATGATATTAAGTTGAAGACTTTTAATTTCTTCAATTTGATATTCATCAAGGATGCCTGAAGTAATCATTTTAATGTTTGCGCCAGCACCTAGAGCAGCTTCTTTAGCTGCTTTGACAGTCATGTCATAAACAAGACCATGAACACTCATTTTTAAGCCGCCAGCAGCACTAGAACTGGCAAAAGTTTCTTTTGCCAGTAAGCTGTCTGTATTTAATTTGCTTTTAAGTTCATTGATAGCTCCAGTTAAACCAATAGTGACATCGCCTTCTACGACTGTTGTTGGTGAAAAACCACTGCCTAAAAAACGTGGATTATCAGTATCTAACCCATCAAAAGCATTCACAACAGTTGTTGTTGATCCAATTTCAGCTACTAAAGCATCTATTTTCATTTATTATCTATCCTTTTTGTTTTTAACTAAGAATGAAGCAACATGTTGTCCTTTTGTTCCACGGCCAAATCCTTGGTCAACACCTTGTTTTCTAGCAGTTTCAGGTATAACTTGAGTACCACCTGCTAAAATTAATAAATCTTTTCTAACACCTTTTTCAATAGCGTATTCATGGATTTTTTTCATATTTTTATAATGTACTTCATCATGAGAAATAATAGTAGACATTAATATAGCATCTGCGTTCGCTTCAATAGCTGCATCAACCAATTTTGTTATAGGGACTGAAGTACCTAAATAAATACATTCAATTCCATATTTTTCTATTCCACCATGTTTAATATCAATAATTTCTCTTAATCCAACTGAATGTTCATCCTCACCTACGGTACCTGCGACAATTTTCATCGAATGGTCATTAAGATAATCTTTGATTTCTTGATCTGATAAAATATCAGGTTCTTCAGGCAATGTTAATTCATCTAAATTGATATCGAAATCCACTTTTCCTTTAACTTGAATTCTTGTTGCTTCAGAAACGTGAAGCACTTCTCTATGAATAACTTCAGCTTCTAAAAGATTCATTTTCTTAGCGATTGCTAAAGCTGCTGCTTCAGCATACTTAATTGAAGTAGGTAGTGTTAAATCAAGAACAACTACACCATCTGCTAACCATTCAACTTCAGGTCTAACAATATTTGAATCAATGTATTTTTCTTTTTCAGCTAAACGCGTATTGACATTATCTTCAGGATCTAATTCATCAATATATTGGATTTTTGAACGGTCTTCGAAAGTAGAACCACCAATTAATGTTGCTGGAGATTCATCCTCATTAAGACCATATTGTTTAACGTTGTTATATCCGAAATGAGCTGTTACTGGAGCAAAATAATCTTCGTCTCTTTCGTAAACAGTAGAAGAACCGATACCGCCATTGATTGCTCTAGAAATACCATCACCATTTCTTTCAGGATAGATTCCCGAATCTATAAAATAACCATCTTCAACTGCTTGAAAATAACCACCATCAGATAGCAATTCTTCAAAAAACAATATTGCTCTTTCTTTTAATTCTCTGACTTTTTGAGGTAAGAAACCGTCTTCTTTAAGTTCAACCATTTCTAATAAACCGTCCATACCAATCAAAGCTTGTTTTGCAGTATCACATGCTTCAACATTATACATATGCCATGGAACGTTTCTTCCTTCGTCAGGTGTGATGGTTGATTGAATATCAGCTGAAGTTAATTTAGATATCATCATATTTAATACATGAGTTACAGTGGCTTCTCTTGTAGAAGACTCCATGTATTTTGTGTTCATTTGTGCGCGCATTTTATATTCAGAGAAGAAGTCTCTTAATGCTTTAGCATAAGGTAAATTTATTTTTAAATCAGGAGCAGGAACTGCCGTTGGTGGAACTGTTGATAAAGCAATATTTTCGTGTTTTATACCAGCCTTCACTGAAAACAAACTATTTATTGCATGTTGCACCATGAGTTCAGGCATGACTTTCCAAGCTATCATCGCTGTTGCATTAGCATTATGTGCTCCGTCAATTTGTAAAATATCTCCCCAAGCCATGATCTTTTTAGATTCAGCTGCATCAACAAAAGAACGAACCATATTGATATTACGGTACAAAACATTATATTGTGGATCTTGATGAGCGCCATTAACGCCTTCTTCAGCAAACATCACTGCTATATCTGGGCCAGCGACACCTGAGACATATGAATGATAATTAATTGGTCTGCCAACTTCATCTTCAATCATGTCTAAAGCTTTTCTTTGTG
The DNA here is from genome assembly GCA_964461565.1 of uncultured Candidatus Izemoplasmatales bacterium. GTDB lineage: Bacteria > Bacillota_I > Bacilli_A > Izemoplasmatales > Hujiaoplasmataceae > Hujiaoplasma. The sequence continues at coordinate 55,548 of CAYWUZ010000004.1, forward strand.
CCCTTACTTGTTTTCTGGTAATTGCGACGCCACCAACACCTTGAGGCGTACCTTCAATTAATCCATCAAAATGAGATTGTCCCGCTGTTCGGATAACCATTAAGTGATCAGCACCATGCCAAGCAGCCATTCTCATTCTTCTAATATCATCTTCAAAACGACCAGATGCTATTTCAGAAGTAATGACTTGGATAGGTTGTGGATCGATATTATTGAAATATTTTGCAGCTGGCAAAGGAATAGAGTTTTTTAATGGTTTAGAAGCATCTGAATAGATGTTTCCTTCCATGTTTAAATCTTTTACAGGTTCTCTCCAAGTCCAACCACGTCTTCTTGGTTCATATTTATCTAAGTCTTTAAGGATATAATGAATATCTATTTTTTCATTAATTTTCATTTTTTCACCTCAAAACTTTCTTTAACGAGGTCCCAGCCTAAATCATTAATTAACTTGATACCAGCTTCTCTAATTGAAATATTTTCTATTTTAGATAGACGATATATCACATGACCAGCGCCTTTTGTAATAAGACCATGTTTAATTGTCTTATCAACGATATCTTTTGCTTCTAAACTAGAAAAGCCCATTCTTAAAACAACAGATCTTTCGATTGCTGGTGATGTATTCTTATAAGCTAAATCTATTAGAGGACTAACTGCTTTATCAGCTAAATCCCAAAATCTCTTTTTTAGTTCTTCATCAGTTAAGTTTTTTAAATGCTGACGACGTACTTCATAGTCGTCAACTCTAGTTGCTCTTTTATTCATTTGATGCCTCCACTTCAATTTGATTGCTATCTAAAATGCTTTGTACAAACTTTTTATTAGTATTTGTTTCAATGACTAAAAATTCAAAGTCTGTTTTCGATATTTTATTCATATTTTTAATATGACTTAAAACGTATTTTGTTTTAATTTCCTCTAAATTTAAATCAACTGCTTTGATTAAAGATACTTCCTTTGGAAATACAATTGATTTACCTGGGATTTCATCTTGAGGATTTCCGAAGTAAATACAAATTCCATTGTCTCTAGCAAAAGCAAGTTGTGCTTGATGATGTTTTCCAGCACTGGTATATTCAGTTTCTTGAACAACAATGATTTTATCTTCAGGTAATTCTTGGGCTAAAGAAAAAGCAGCAGCCAAAGAAGTGTTCCCTGCAGGGCCTCTTTCAATACCTTCTAAAACTGATAATGCTTCAGTGATGAAGAAAACTTCACCTTGAGTCATGGTTACGTAACGATCAATATATCTTAATGCTCTAGCGGCAGATCTTGGGACATCTGAACGGTCAGGATTCATAATAAAAGGGATTCCAAAACCTGTGTGCCCTGTGGTGAATGATTTTTTATTAAAATCAGTGTCACTTGCCATATGTAATCCATAAAGATTTACGCTCGCTCCAACAATTTGAATTTTCTTATTAGTAACTTGTTGAATACCTCTTGCAGTCCCAGTAAGATTACCTCCACCTGCATTAGTGACAACGACTAAATCCGGCTCTTTACCAGTTAATTTTATTGTGTCTTCAACTAATTCAGCACCTAAAGATTCAATTCCCTTGATGCTATAAGGAGTGTATAAAGATGCATTAAAATAACCAGTCTCTTCAAGTAATAATAAAAATTTATAAAACAATTCTGGACCAACACTGAGTTGAACAACTTCAGCACCATAAGCTTCACATGCTCTAGCTTTTTCGATGATTTCAGGTTGACCAACACCTAATGAATCATAACATTCTTGAACAATGATACACTTTAATCCATATTTAGCTGCCTGAGAAGCAACAGCTGCTCCGTAATTTCCACTAGTTGCAGCTATAACGCCTTTGTAACCTAATTTTTTTGCTTGATAACAAGAGATGCTTGCGCGTCTTGCTTTAAAACTTCCAGAGTCATTTAGTGCTTCATCTTTAATAAATATTCTAGCGCCATAACCTGGTTTTGATACTTTTCTTGCAAGATTAGTAATGTTTTTACATTCTTTAAGTGGTGTTTGTCCAACACCACTTTGAGATTGAATTTGACGTATTTCTTCTAAAGAGAAGCCACAATCATCTAACATTCTTTCATAATCAAAACTTAAGAAATCCTGTTCATATTGATCATAGTCTATTCCAACAGATTTTCTCATGATTTCATTTTTTCTTGCCATAACAGCATTATAAGAATTATTCATGATGATCATCTCCGAAAAGAGTATTTTTAACTATTTGATCAATTTTTAGGATTTCAGGCACAAATTTTCCGTAAGTATGCATATAAGAAGGATTAATTTCTATTAAAATACCTGATTCCAAACGTCCTGTTACTGTTTTGATTTTAACTTCATCATTCATTTCGGCATCATCCATTAAAAAGCCTTTAACCCACATGACAAGTGGGACTTTTTTTGTTTCTTCAGGTATACTTCCAGATCGATCTTCAGGGTTTAATATGATTTTTTTGATTTGAACCCAAGTGTCTTTCTTGATCAACACAATCACTCCTTATCAATTAATTTTCTTACATCACCCATTATTGCTCTTGGAACTGGTAAATCTATCATTGTTTTTAATCCAGGATTTGAATTTAATACATGAGGAATCATATTCACACATATTGCTATCGTACCGATACCACCTTCAACTTCTGGTGAATTTGATAAATTAATTGGTGGTTTACCTTTGATTTTAATATAATCGCCAGTAGAGACACCAACCATTTCAGGTTCGATTTGTTGAGGATGATACATATGAATTATTTTACCATTGTCTAAAGTCGCTTTTGCGGACATTTCAACCCCGCATACATCGCCTTTAGCAGCGAATCCATATGGAGATTTGCGATCAATATCAGTGATGATTGGTTTCATACTTTGTTCAAACTGTGATACTTCTAAACCTAATGCATGAGCTATCATATATACAGATTCTTTAAATCCTACATGACCCGCCATATCACCAGCTTCTAAACGTCTATTAAACTCTTCAACTGATAATCCGACACCTTGTTCCTCCATGACAGTTTTACCAAATGGAGATAATGAATTAATTCTTGAGATTTCCATATCTTCAACTTCATCCATGACACCTGAGATACAAACAGCCAATAAATCCATCATCATTCCAGGGTTAACACCTGTACCAAGAACAGTAACATTATTTTTTTTAGCAAGCATATCCATTTCTTTTGCTAATTCAGGTTGATTTGCTAGAGGATAAGCCATTTCTTCAGCAGTTGAAATAACATTGATACCATATTCGACTATTTTCTTAATTTTAGGATAAGCGCCTTTTGTAAATGAATCTGTCGCTAGAAGAACTAAATCAGGTTTCTTTTCTAATAAAATTTGGTCGATGTTATTTGAAATAATAACATCATGGTCTTGATTGTTTTCTATGTTTAAAACATCAAACATACTTTTTCCAACAATACCATCATAAAGATCACAAATTCCGACAATATCAAAACCTTGCTTTTTAAGAATCATTTTTGCCATGCCTGAACCCATAGCACCAAATCCCCAAATGACAATTTTAACTTTGTTATTTTTCATTGTTAGCCTCCTATGATTTTTGTACCTGTTTGACCAAGTAAAGCTTCTTTAGCTTTTTCAAGAGAAGCAATTAAAGCTGTTCTATTTTTATAACCATTCACAAAAGATTTACATGCTTCAACTTTTGGTAACATAGAACCTGCTGAAAATTCTTTAGCAGCAATAAAATCATCAATTTCTTGAATGGTTAAACTATCTAAATCTTTCTCGTTTGGTTGACCAAAATTAATCTTTACTTTATCTACAGCTGTTAAGATAACTAACATATCAGCATCTAGTAAATCAGCTAATTTAGCACTAGCAAAATCTTTATCAATGACCGCTGCAACACCTTTGTAACCTATACCGTCTTTAACGACAGGAATGCCCCCGCCACCAACTGTGATGACTAAGTGATTAGCGTTAACCAAAGTTTTAATTATTTCTAATTCGACGATGCCTGTTGGTTTCGGGCTAGGAACGACTCTTCTGTAACCGCGATTAGCATCCTCAATCATAATATATTGTTTTTCTTTTTCTAAAACTTTTGCAGTTTCATAATCAACAAAACTTCCAATTGGTTTTGTTGGATTTTGGAAAGCAGAATCTGATTCATCAACAACGACTTGAGTAATAACAGTAGCAACATGTTGGGTCATGTTTTCTATCATTAATTGCTTTTGAATCGCATTTTGCAAATGATATCCAATATAACCTTGGCTCATAGCTCCACATTCTGGGAAAGGCATTTCAGGATGTTTTGAGTTAATCAAATGGCTTTCCTCAAATGAACTATTAATCATGCCAACTTGCGGACCATTTCCATGTGCAATAATAACTTCATTGCCTTCTTTTACCATATCAACTATGGCTTTAGCTGCGAATTTTACTTTGTCTAATTGTTCAATAGGATTGTTTCCTAAAGCATTTCCACCAAGAGCAACAACAATCTTCTTCATTAAAAATCACCCATTGTTGCATACATAACAGCTTTAATTGTATGCATTCTGTTTTCTGCTTCATCAAATACAACTGATTGGTTTGACTCAAAAACTTCTTCAGTAACTTCTAAAGCATCCATTCCAAATTTTTGATAAATATCTTCGCCAACTTTTGTTTCGGTGTTATGGAAAGCAGGTAAACAGTGCATAAAAATTCCGTTTTTATCAGCTAAATCCATAACGTTTTTATTGACTTGATATGGTGTTAATTTTTCGATTCTTTCTTTCCATACATGATCAGGTTCTCCCATTGATACCCATACGTCAGTATAGATGACATCAGCGTTTTTAGCACCTTCAGTAATATCTTCTGTTAATAAAATAGTCGCGCCTGTCTCTTTAGCGATTTCTTTACATTGATTAACTAAAGTTTCATTCGGCCATAAATCTTTCGGAGCAACAGCTCTGAAATTCATACCCATTTTAGCTGCGCCAATCATTAAAGAATTCCCCATGTTATTTCTAGCATCACCGAAGTAAGCAAAAGTGATGTTTTTAAGATGCCCGAAATTTTCTTGTACAGTTAAAAAGTCAGCTAATATTTGAGTTGGATGGTATAAATCAGTTAATCCATTCCATACAGGAACTTTTGAGTATTCAGCTAATATCTCAACCGTTTCTTGTTTATAGCCACGGTATTCAATGCCATCATACATTCTACCTAAAACTCTAGCTGTATCTTTAATACTTTCTTTTTTACCCATTTGTGAGCCAGTAGGTCCCAAATATGTAACATTCATTCCTAAATCATTTCCACCTGCTTGAAAAGCACAACGTGTTCTAGTTGAATCTTTTTCAAACAATAGAACGATATTCTTTCCTTTTAATGGTTCAAATGCAACACCTTTATGTTTTTTTTCTTTAAGATCTTTTGCTAAATCTAGTAAAGATTGGATCTCTTCAGGTGTGTAATCTAGGAGTGTTAATAAACTTCTCCCTTTAAAAATATTTTGCATAATATTCCTCCTCTATAAATTATGTTAGATGTCTAACACATAACACTAAAATTATAACACTAAAGCGCTTACAAATAAACCTTTTCTTATTAAAATTTGAATAAATTTGCTTAAACTAAATATTATGAAATTTGAATCTTTTATAGTATAATATTTATCGAGGTGAATATTATGGCTTACGACAATATTAAATTAAACTATGATTATGATTTTAAAGGTGAAATTATTTCTCCAACTGCTAAAACGAACTTAGGTGATGCTGAAAATGGTTTACAACCTTACCATATGTTGTTTGGTGCTTTAGGTTCATGCTTTTATGCAACTTTCCTATCTGTAGCTAAAAAAATGAGATTAACTTTTGATGAAGCTTCTATAGAAATAAGTGGATATAAAACTGATCCAAACATAAAGATTTTAGATAAAGTTGAAATGAATCTTTTAATCACTAATCCAAGTAATGAAGAACGACTTTTAAAAAGTGCAAAGCTAGGTGCTGAATATTGTTCAATTCATGCATTAGTTTCTAAAGCTGCAGAGATTACACTTAACGTTGATTTTAAATAAAAATAATCCGTATTCGATTAAGAATACGGATATTTTTTTAATTTGATAAATCAGCCATTGTTATTTCTGCAAATTCTAATATGTACTTAAGAAATCCCACTGCACCAGCGCCGTATGGACCATCAATAAACTGAATCGCATCATCATACATTTCGCTTTCAGATAAATAATTAGAAGAAAAACTTCTCTTAGTATAAGAACCTGTAAGTCCATTCCCTGTGACACGCATAGTAGCGGTATTAGAAGATAAATATCTAATTGAGATATTATACTCTACATACCAACTATCATTAATTACAACAGTTTCTGTTTTAGTTTGTTCATCACCGCTAGTATCATCATCAAGTAATTCTTTTGTAAAAGTGACATTGTTAAGGTTGAACGTATAAGTCATATAAGAAGACTCTTCAAGAACACAAACATTATTGCTGCAAACGAAATTAAAATTATCTTCGAGTATTTGGACCATTTCATCAATAATGGTTACTTCCTCAATCCACTTAGAGTAAAGAAGAATGTCGCTTTCAGGAAAATCAGTTTGTATAAATGGTGTTGTGTAGGCTTGATCTAAATACCAACCATCAAAGATAAAACCATTTTTTGTTGGGTTATTAGGCATAGTAATGCTATCACCAGGAACACCATATAATAAGACAGTTAATTCATCAAATGATATTTGAGTCATTCGTATCCATTTTGCGTATACAGTTATGTCTTCGTCAGGGTATTCAGTGATAGAAAAAGGAGTTTCATAGCTTTCGTCTAAAAACCAGCCATCAAAAACATAAAAGTTCTTTGTTGGATCATCTGGCATCTCAAAAGGATTTCCGGCAATGCCCGAACTAGAAAGAATGCCTGAAGAACCAATAGAACTCTCAAAATAGATAGTTACGTATTTTATTGTAGTGGGTTCTGTTGTTGTTGGAGCTTCAGTGGTTGTTGGAACTTCAGTAGCTGTTGGAGCCTCTGTTGTATCTTGAGTAGTTGTTGGAATCTCTGTAGTTGTTGGAACTTCAGTTGTAACAAGAGCAGTTGTCGGAATTTCTGTAGATGTTGAAACTTCATTTGTATCCTGAGTGGTTGTAGAAACTTCTGTAGTAGGTTCTACAGTGGTTAATTCATCCGTAGAAGAACTATTTTCCTCAGTTGTTGGTGTTTCAGTAGCTAATTCCGTCGTATTTATAGGATCATTTGTCTGAACTTCTGATGTAGTTGACTGAATGGTTAGATTACTCTCACCATCACACGAAATCATGATTCCCAACAATAAAATAACTAATATTAATTTGAAAACTTTATGCATTAAATCCCCCCTTATGAAAAAAGTATATCATAAGATGTAATTCAAATAAATAACAAACATAAAAAAATATATATAGATTATTCATTGAATAACCTTTAAATTTTGGTATAATACATAGGAAAAGGAAGTAAATATATGGATAGAATAGAATTAATTGCGACAACGACTTTTGGGTTGGAAGCAATTGTGAAAAGAGAATTAGAAAATTTAAATTTTGAAGTTAAAGAAGTTGATAACGGAAAAGTTACTTTTTATAGTGATTTTCAAGGAATCGCAAGAGCCAACTTATGGCTAAGATGTGCTGATAGAGTTTTATGGAAATTTGGCGAATTTAAAGCATTAACCTTTGATGAACTCTTCGACAAAACACTTGCTTTACCATGGTCTGATTATATTCCTCAAGATGGGAAGTTTACTGTTCTAGGACAATCTGTGAAGTCTAAATTATTTAGTATTTCTGACTCTCAAGCGATAGTTAAGAAAGCAATTGTAGAAAACCTTAAAGATAAATATAATATTTCTTGGTTTAAAGAAACAGGAGATGAATATACAGTTAAAGTATCTCTGTTAAATGATATAGCAACACTTACCCTAGATACCTCAGGGGAGTCTTTACATAAACGTGGTTATAGAATTCAACCAGTGACTGCACCAATAAAAGAAACCTTAGCCGCTGCGATGGTTTTATTAAGTTATTGGACACCTGAACGCATATTACAAGATCCGTTTTGTGGTTCTGGAACGATTCCAATTGAAGCAGCTATGATTGGAAGAAACATAGCTCCTGGATTACAAAGAGATTTTGCTTCTAAACATTGGCATTTTATTGATGAAGACTTATGGAGAGAAGAAATTAGAAGTGCATACCAAAAGATCAACTATGACATAGAGTTAAAGATTAGAGCTTCTGATATTGATGAAGACAGTGTCAAAGCCGCGATTGAGAATGCTGATGAAGCGGGTGTACTGGATAGTATAGAGTTTGAACACAGTAATTTCAAATACGCTATATATGATGGAGATTATGGAATTTTTATTACGAATCCTCCATATGGTGAACGTTTATCTAATGATAATGATTTATCGGAAATATATGAAGAAATGAAAAAGTTATTTAGAAAGCTTACAACTTGGTCAAAATATGTGATTACTGATGAAGAAGATTTTGAAAAAATTATTAAGTTTAAAGCTGACCGAAAACGAATTTTATTTAACGGTCGAATAAAAACAACTTATTATCAATTTTACGGACCAAGACCAAATGAAAAGGGACAATAAAATGTCCCTTTTGTTATATAAGTTTTTCTGCAGTTTGATCTATTAATATAGCGCCAATTGGAGCTGTCAAGAATATGGATAACACAGATATTGCGAGTATAAGCTCGCCACCTGGTATGCCTAAAGATAAAGGTATAGCACCAATGGCTGCTTGAACTGTTGCTTTTGGTATATAAGAAAAACATATAAAAGTTTTTTCTTTAATATTGAATTGATTTTTTGAAATGCTGATTAAAACACCCATTGTTCTAAATATGAGACCTGATAACAATAATACAATTGATAACAAACCTATGGATTGAAACAAACTAATATCTACCGCGGCTCCTATAAGAACAAATAACATCATTTCTGATATAACCCATATTTTTGAAAACTTCGATGTTAATCTATTTGCTAAAACTGGGTGGAAGGCTAGAATGGTGATTCCTAAAGTAATAATCGAAAGTAAACCTGAAATCGGAATATAATCTTCTAATACAATCATTAGGAACGATAGAGCAAATATAATAAGAACTTTTAAAGTATCTCTAATGTGAATTCTTTTAAAGATATATACAAAAATAATCCCTATAATGAATCCTAAAGCTATGCCAAGGATCAAAGATAGTGGTAAAAGAATAAATTGAGTTAATTCTAAGTGTTTTGTTTCATAGATTTGAAGGAATACTGTAAACATGATGATGACAAAGATATCATCTACTGAAGAAGACGCTAGTATCAACTGAGGTATCTTGTGTTCAGTACCTTTCTTTCTCTGTATTAAATGAATCATTCTTGGTACAATAACTGCCGGTGATACAGCGGCTATAACCGAACCTAATATGAAAGCTTCTATACTAGTTATATCAAATAATAAAGGCGCAAGAAGTCCAATTAATATGATTTCAAATAATGCAGGTAGAAAACTTAAGAGTATGGCAGGTCTACCAACAACTTTTAAGTCATTAATATCTAGTGATAAACCAGCTCTAATTAAAATAACAACTAAAGCAATTTTTCTTAGTTCTGCAGATATGTTTAAGATATCATCACTAATCAAATTAAATACAAAAGGACCTAATATGATACCTGTAATGATAAAAGCAAGTAAACCTGGTAGATGAAGTTTATCAAATATAATAAATAATGATATACTGATAAGAATTATTAGCGCTATGCTTAAATACATGAGTTAGCCTAAATATAGATTAAAAAGTCTTTCGATTTTTTCGAAATCAATGAATCTAGATTCTCTTAAAATCTCTTTAGATTCACTGAAAACTAAAATCGTAGGGACAGTAAAGACTAAATGTTGTCCTTGAAATAGTTCGACATCCTCCAAATATAATTGGTAATGAGGTATGGTTGGATAATCTTCCATAAATATTCTTAACTTTTCAGTTAATGGTCTGCAAACATTACAAGTTTTAGTTTTTGCGATGATAATAACCAATTCACCTTGAATTAATTCTTGTAATTCTTCATAATTTTTAATAGTTTCCATTGATTCACCTCGATAATTTTAGACAAATGTATTATACTATAGTTGAACGAAAAAATGTAGAATTTAATTTCTAAATCATATATTGACATATGTCAATAAAACTCATATAATTAAAACGAGGAGATAAAATGTCTAGACCTAACAAACCAAGAACAATATGTGGATTACCTGAATATCAAATGTTTGGACCAAAAGGTAGAAAAGCAAATACACTAGATAAGTTAACATTGTTAGTGGATGAATATGAAGTGATTCGTTTAATGGATCATTTAAATATGAATCAAGAAGAAGCAGCAACTCAATTAGGTGTCGCTAGAACAACAGTTCAAAGAATTTACACCATCGCAAGAAATAAAATAGCCGATGCTTTAGTCAATGGAAAAATATTATTGATTGAGGGCGGTGAATATGTTTTTTGTGATGATGATTGTGATGCATGCTTAGCTCCTTTAAGAAGAAATCAAGGACAACATCATGGAGGCAGAAAATGAAAGTAGCTTTAAGTACAAAGAATAATATGGTAACAGAACACTTTGGTCATTGCGACTATTTTATTGTTTATGAAATAGAAGATAATAAAATATTAGGTTCGTCACTGATCAAAAATCCACCACATCAAAAAGGGCATCTTCCTAAGTTTTTAAAAGAACAGGGAGTTAATGTTGTTATTGCTGGTGGTATCGGACAAATGGCAGTAAATATGTTAAAAAATTTAGGAATTGAATGTTTTATGAATGTGTGTGGTGAAGCAGACACAGTCATTAAAAAGTTCATGAATAATGAACTTAACTCAAATGGAGAACCTTGTACTGATCATCAGCACTAAAGGTTTTTTATTTACACAATATGTTAGACAAATCTAACATATTGTGTTAAAATATTTATAAAAAATAGGAGGAGATTATTAATGGAAGAACAAGTTAGAGAAATTTACAAGATGCCTTTAATTGGCGATGTTGCACCTAGTTTTGTTGCAACTACTACACAAGGAAAGATTAACTTTCCTAAAGATTACGAAGGGAAATGGGTGATTTTATTTTCACATCCTGCAGACTTCACACCAGTATGTACAACAGAGTTTATGACATTTACAAGAATGCTAGACGAATTTAAAGAACTAAATACTGAATTGATTGGTTTATCTGTTGATTCACTGTATGCTCACATTGCTTGGTTAAGAAAAATCAATGAATTAGAGTGGAATGGAATGAAAAATTTAGATGTTACATTCCCACTTATCGAAGACATTAGAATGGATGTAGCGAACAAATTTGGTATGATTCAACCAAACCAATCATCTACTCAAGCAGTTAGAGCTGTGTTTGTGATTGATCCTAAGGGTATCATTAGAACAATTCTTTATTATCCTTTATCAACGGGTAGAAACTTTGATGAGATTAAACGTATTATCCAAGCATTACAAAAAGCAGATAAAGATAATTGTGCAACTCCAGCAGACTGGAGACCAGGAGATGATGTTATCGTTCCAACAGCTGGATCTTGTGGAACTGCTAAAGAAAGAATGGAAACAAAAGATGATGACACTTATTGTTTAGATTGGTTTATGTGTTTCAAAAAAGATAAAAAATAACAAATAAAAAAAGGTTGGATTTTTTCCAACCTTTATTCTTGAGTTAATCGAATTATAATTTTCACTGGATTATGGTCACTGTATTTAAAATCTTCATCTATGGTTTCGACGTCATCTATTTGGATATTGTCTGAAACAATAAAACCATCAATTAAATAATACTGATTGTTATTTAGATTAACCGTATCATAAGGTTGATGTAATAAACGACAAGTAGGTGTTGACGCATCGACCACTAAATCAAATTGATTGTTATTAAACCATAAAGGATCTAAAGGAAAAGCTTCCCATAGGTCTTTTTGGATTAAATCATAAGGTTCATTATATTGATAATCTGTTAAACTGTTATATTCGGATAAAGCTTCAGGGAAACTTTGATTAAAATCTCCACCGACCACAACATAATTACCTAATTCATATTCTTCTAACATGATTGCTTGTAATGCTTCCATTTCTTGTTTTCTCATACTACCATCATCATATGCAGATAAATGAACATTTATAACAACTAATTCAGATGTAGAGTTTTCTATAGGGTGTCTTGTGATTAACAAAGCTCTTTTAAGATTCGCGAGTCTAACTGGCCATGGAAAACTTCCTGGCAATTGAATTCTTGTAGCTTCAGTTGTTTCATAAGATGAAAAAGTGGTAATACCAGAATTCACTTTTCCCATCATCTGACTTGGATTCAAAGGGAAAGGAACAAAAATTGAGCGATAATTATAAGCAAAAGCAGAAGGGAATCCAATGAGTTCTTTATAGATATCATATTGATTAATATTGTATGATCTTTTTGAATCTGTATCAACTTCTTGTAATAAATAGATATCAGCGGATTCTCTAGATAAAATACTTTTTATTCCATCGATGTTATCTTCAACTTCATCTTTTGAATCCATTTTAGCCTTTTCACCACCATCCATTACAAAATCTTCGGTTTGGCTTAATGAGGCATAACCTGTATTAAAGGTCAAAATAGTGATTTGTGTATTGATTGAGATTGTTTGAGTGAATTGATCAGAATTACTGATTGAAAGATCAGTAGTTTCTTCTGGACTAAACTCAAATAAATGCAAGGTTAAAATAAATCCAAAAGCAAAAACAATGATAGTTGTGATAAATATTAGAAAAATCTTGAAATATTTTTTCATTATAACCTCTCTTTTCTAAATATTATATCTTAAAAACTAAAAATAATAAATACAAGTTATCTAATAATATTAATTTCATTTTATTTTATGAAGGTTTTGTTGTATAATCTTAGTGTTTAGAGAGGTGTTATTATGGACTATCAATTAATTGGAAAAGTAATTGGATTTAAAGGTTTAAAAGGTGAAATGAAAATTAAGGCTTTATCAGGATTTATGAAAGAAAGACTACAAGAAAACACAAAAGTATATATGATCATTAATGATCAATATCATACATTTCAAGTGAAATCATATGATGAAAAACAAAAAACACCATTATTAATACTCAAGGGTTATGATAATATTAATTCAGTTCAACAGTTTAGTAAACAATTCATATATGCAGATGCAAATGACGATTTTTTATTAGAAGAAAATGCTTATCATGAAAGTGAATTGATTGGATTAAAAGTCTACCAAAACAATGAGTTAAAAGGTGTTGTCAATGACATAAGAAATTATCCTAAAGATGATTATCTTGTTATCAATGTTGAAGATAAAGAAGTTTTAATTCCTTTTAGAGATGAATTTATTGAAGAAATGGATGATGAAAAAATAGTGATTGTTGATATGGAGGGGTTATTTTGAAAATAACCATTTTATCTTTATTTCCTGAAATGATTGAACCATTTTTAAATCATTCAATTTTAAAAAGAGCTTCCGACCAAAAATTAGTTGAATATCAAATTATCAATTTTAGAGATTTTTCTCAAAATAAGCATAAGACAGTTGATGATACACCATTTGGTGGTGGGGCTGGTATGGTTTTAGCTATAGAACCTATTTTCTATGCTCTTCAAAGTATTGAAGGTTATGAACTTGCTCATAAAATACTCTTGTCGCCTCAAGGAAAAACCTTTAACCAAGAAAAAGTTAAAACACTAGCTACTTATAATCATATCATTATCATATGTGGCCATTACGAAGGTTTTGATGATAGGATAAGAAGTTTAGTTGATGAAGAAATCTCTATAGGTGATTTTGTTTTAACTGGTGGAGAAATAGCGGCTATGACAATTGTTGATTCTCTTGTAAGGCTCATACCTGGTGTGTTAGGAGATCAAGAATCTTATATAAATGATTCTTTTTATGATGGCCTACTTGATTATCCACAGTATACAAAACCAAGAGATTTTAACGATATGAAAGTTCCAGAGGTCTTATTATCAGGGCATCATAAAAACATAGAAAAGTGGCGTTTAGAGGAAAGAATTAAAAGAACTAAAGAGAGAAGACCTGATCTTTATAATATTTATCTAAAAGAACAACAAAAGAAGTAAAAAATGTTTGATTTAAACTAAATCTTATGCTATAATCGAAATGCTGAAAAGAACTATATCCCTTTGTTCCGCTGATCAAT
>CAYWUZ010000005.1:0-59953 GCA_964461565.1 uncultured Candidatus Izemoplasmatales bacterium
AGAAATATTTAAATAAACTAACAAAAAAAGAGTTAAAAGAAAAACTTCTTGAATGTATGATCGATTCTGAATTTTATGATGATGATTTGTATTAAAATAGGTCATACAACCCAAAAAAATACAAAAGTAAATCATATGATTTACTTTTTTTTTTATCGAAATTTTGTTATAATAAATATGTTGAAATTATAATAACAAATATCCAATAGGAGGATTTTATGATTTTCGAGTTACCAATTAATATAATAATAACCGTTAGTTTATTACTACTAATCATTGCCATATATTTAGTCATTAATATGGTTGTTAATCGTCAAGAAGAGAAGATGAGTAAACGATTATTACTCGCTTTATATTTATCACTATTTATTGTCATAGTTGCTTCAATTACCTTTGGGTTTTATATATGGGGTGTAAATCTTCAAACATATTTGCTTGATTTATGGGACAAAATAGGAGCAGGAATACTAGAAAAGATAGGGTCCATAATTTCCACTGTATTAATTATAGTTGTGTCTGGCTTTATAATTAAGTTGTTTAAAGTCTTGGTTGTTAGAAGTCAAAAATTTATGAGGACGGCTAATGAAAAAAGAAAACATACTATTACAAAAATCACATCAAGCATTGTAAATTATATAGTTTATATTGCTGCTTTATTATTAATTTTAGCAGCCTGGGGTGTCAATGTTTTACCGGCTTTAGCTGGTTTAGGTATTATGGGATTGGTTGTTGGTTTAGGAGCACAGGATTTAATTAAAGATATAATTGCTGGTTTCTTTATTGTTTTTGAAAAGCACTTTGATGTTGGTGATATGGTGGAAATCATGGACTTTAAGGGAGAAGTTATTGATATTGGCTTAAAAACAACACGTGTAAGAAACTGGAAACAAGATGTGAAAATATTTAATAACTCAAGCGTACAAAATGCTATTAATTTTTCTATTACTCAATCATTAGCAATTGTAGAATTTGGAATTGCTTATGATTCTGATATAGATAAAACTTTAGATATTCTTAAAATTGAATTGCCAAAAATGAGGGAAACTATACCTGAATTAACTGAAGATCCTGTATGCGTGGGTGTCATTGCGCTTGCTGATAGCTCGGTGAATCTAAGAGTTGTAGGAAAAGTTAAGACTGAAACACATTATGGCGTTGAAAGAATCTTAAGAAAAGAAATTAAGAAAGTACTTGATTCAAATGGAATTTCAATTCCATTCCCTCAAGTTGTTGTACATCAAGCAAAAACAAAAGAATAATTATAGAACCTATAAAAATAGCTTAGTAGTGAAAGTTCGCTACTAAGCTATTTTATTATTTAGAGATATCGGTATATATTTTACCGTCTTTTAATTCAATAATTCTATCTGTTTTCTCAGCAATCTTTCGATCATGTGTAATGATAATGAAAGTTGTTTTCAATTCTTTATTAATTCTTCTTAATAATTGATATACATTTTCAGTTGAATCACTGTCTAAATTACCTGTAGGTTCATCTGCTAGGATGATATCAGGTTGATTAATTAAACTCCTAGCAATAGCGACACGTTGTTGTTGCCCACCAGATAAATTAGTAGATAAAGTATTTTTATATTTTTCAAGACCAACTGTTTCTAAAAGTGTATGTGCTCTTTCCTTAACTTCATCAGTTATAGGTTGTTTTGATATATTATATGGCATCAATACATTTTCTAAAGCAGTATATTCTGGCAACAAATAATGGAACTGAAAGATAAAACCTATACGTCTATTTCTAAATTCAGCCAATTGGTTTTTATCAAAATTTGAAATATCTTCACCATTAAACAATACTTGTCCTGCAGTTACTTTATCTAATGTTCCAATGATGTTTAACATAGTCGACTTACCTGAACCTGATTGACCAATAATTGAATTAAACGAATGCTTTTCAAAAGCTAGATCAACTTCGTGTAAGGCTTTATAAGGATTTTTAGTGTTTTCTCCATAGATTTTTACAACTTGTTTTAATTCAAGAATTTTATCCATTTCTAATCACCTCAATAACACTTAATTTAGAAGATTTTATGGCTGGTGATAAAGATGCAACTGTAGAAGCTACAATCGCTATGCTCGCTGACAACGCTAAGAATCCAAAATCAAATGTGATAGGAATGCCTGTATCAGCAAAGATATCAAATGCATATAATAAACCTATTCCTAAAACAATACCTATGATAGCACCAAAGACCCCAAGCAATAACCCCTCAAATAAAAATATCTTACTGGCATCTTTATCTTTAATGCCCATGGCTTTCAAAATACCAAGTTGTTTTGATTTTTGTAGAACTGTAATAGCAAGAACAGATGATATACCTAGTACAACAGAAATGATTACAAATATTTGAATCATTAATGAAGATATACTTTGACCTTGTAAACCTGTTAATAAATCACCGTTTCTTTCGACCCAAGTCACTGATTTAATGGTATTATCGTTAATATCAGAAAGTATAGTTTGTGCTACTTCATCAGCAGCAAAAACATCTGAGATTTGAATTTCAATAGCCTGTGTTTCATTGATGTTAGCGCCTAAGATTTGTTGTGTCGTATCAAGTGATGAAATAACCCATGAGTTATTTAAATCTAAAGCATTGAAATCAACAAATCCAACGATGGTTACTTGATGCGTTGTCAAAGTACTATCTGTGTTATCAACATATTCTAGTTGATCTCCAATATCAATACTTAGCAAATCTTTTAATCCAATACCTAAAATAACTTCGTTTATATTTGTAGGTAATTGACTGTCTTCAGTCAATCTTTCTTCAAATTTATAAATGCCTTCAGCATCACTAAAGTTAACCCCTTTAATGACAACATTCTCTTTTAAACTAGAATAAGAAAGTGCACCACTAGACGTGATTGAAGGTGTGATATAAGTGAGTGAATCATTATTATTCAACTGATTTATAATTAACTGATAATCATCAATAAATTCACCATCAGTTTCTTTGGTTAAAGTGATTTGTGATTGTGACCCGATAGCTGTATCGATTAAACTGTCTTGTAAACCATTGATTAAAGCACCAATGAATACTTGAACTGAAACCCCAACAGCAATTCCTAGGATAATCACAATAGTTTGTTTTTTTGCTGATAACAAAAAACGCTTAGCGATATTAAAGGCTAGTTTCATTTTCGTCACCTCTAAATGCTTCTATATCCTTATAACTATTTAAAATATAATCATAAGGGATATGAGATTGTTCAGCGTGTTTTATAACAGCTTGTCCACCTAAAATAATTTTTAAATCTGGGTAACTTTCTTTCAAGTCTTCCAATAACTTCTTTGTTTGAATTAAATTATAGTAGTTTGTAATACTTAAAGCTAAATAGTCAGGCTTCATAATGCTTATAGCGGATTTGATTTCAAGACTAGGTGTGTTCGCACCAATATATTTAACTTTATAACCCATTAAGTAAAAATAATTTGCGGAAATAAGTGCACCAATTTCATGGTATTCTTCCTGTGGACAGGCAAGAACGATAAACTTATTTACACTATCTTGTTTTTTAGCTTTTATCAAGTGTGTATAAGTGCTCTCTATAATTGTTCGAACGATGGAAGTTCTTGTATGTTCCTTCCAAATACAAATTTCTTCATGATCAGTATCACATTCATAATTAGCTAAAGATGGAATTAGGTAATGCTCATAAACATCAATAATGGATATGCCTTGATCTAATAATTGATGAATATAGAGAATAGCTTCATCTTTCTTTTCTTGATCTAATAAAGAAATATATTGCTTAATACTATTTTCCATATGGCCTCCTTTAGTAAATATTATATAATATTATTTTGTATTTATTGTGAAATAAACATAAAAAAAATAATTATTTATTAGCAATTTCATATTTTTTTATTAAGTTTCATTTGTTTAAAGTTAAAAATTAACGAATATACATTAATAATTGAAGAATTAGAAAAACTGTGCTATAATTGGTTAGAAATTTTATGATAGATTAGAGGTTATTTATGTCAAAAATACTATTTAAAGATCTAGAAAACTATTTTGGTCAAGAAATTGAAATTCAAGGATTTGTTGATAAAATAAGAGACTTACAATATGTTCAATTTGTTGTCTTAAGAGATTCAACAGCTAAAGTTCAAATTACTGTTGAAAAAAATGATGAATCAAAGGAACTTAATGAAATCATCTCTAAAATGACAAAAGAAAGCACAGTGTTAGTTAAAGGAACAATTCATAAACAAGAAAAAGTAAAATTAAGAGGAATGGAATTTATTCCGACAGCCATTGAAGTGACTTCTAAAAGTGAAGAAGAACTTCCAATCGATATCTTAGATTATAATAATAAGTCTAATCAAGAATTACGTTTAGACAATAGATTTTTAGACCTAAGATTAGATAAGAATTACTTAATCTTCAAAGGACAAACTTTAGCTGAAATGGCAATGAGAGAATATTGGATAAAAAACAATTTTATCGAAATTCATTCTCCTAAAATATTAGGGACTGCATCAGAAACAGGCGCTGAAGTTTTTGAATTGGAATATTTTGGTAGAAAAGTATATTTAGCACAATCACCACAATTTTATAAACAAATGGCTATGGGTGCAGGTTTTAATAATGTTTTTGAAATTGGGCCAGTATTTAGAGCCGAGAATTCACATACTGCATATCATGCGACAGAGTTTACATCGGTTGACTGTGAAATATCTTGGATTAAATCACATCATGAAGTGATGGATTTGGAAGAAGAAAAATTAGTATATGTCATGAATTCGTTAAAAAATTCAATTGGTGATGAGTTTAAAGAAGTTTTTAATAAAGAAATTCAAGTTCCTACTAATAAATTTCCAAGAATTCCTTTTTTAGAAGCTAAACAAATCATTCAAGAAAAATACAAATATTTTGGTGAAAAAGCACATGATTTTGATCGTAAAGAAGAAGAATTAATTTGTATGTATGCCAAGAAAAATTTAGGTTCAGAGTTTGTTTTTGTCATTGATTATCCTTTTGAAGCTAGACCTTTCTATCATATGTTAGATGAAGAAACGACATTAACAAAAAGTTTCGATTTACTATATAAAGGCATTGAGATTACAACCGGTGCACAAAGAGAACATCGTATTGATATTTTAAAAACGCAAGCTTTAGAAAAAGAAATGTCATTAGAGTCTCTAGATTTTTACTTAAATTTCTTTAAATATGGAATGCCACCTCATGGAGGGTATGGTTTTGGTTTAACAAGATTCTTAATGAGATTATTTGAAGTAGATAGTATTAGAGATGTTACATTCTTGTATCGAGGACCAAATAGAGTTATGCCATAAATAAAAATGTGAGATTATTTCATCTGAAATAATCTCATTCTTTTCGTTGTAATATGGTAAAATAGACAAAAGAGGAAAGAAATGAATCTTAAAATATTATATGAAGATAATCACATATTAGTGACAGTAAAAAAACCAGGTATTTTATCTCAAGCTGGTTCTTTAGATATGCCTGATATGTTAACGATTATCAAAAACTATATTAAAGAAAAATATGATAAACCAGGGAATGTGTATTTAGGTTTGATTCATAGGCTTGATCTTAATGTTGGCGGTGTAATGGTTTTTGCCAAGACATCAAAGGCTGCAAAAAGATTAAATGAACAAATGAGAGAACAGCTTTTTAGTAAACAATATTTTGCGATTGTTCAAGGAAAAATGCTTTTAGATAATAAAATTCATGTTCTAGAAAATTTTATTAAAAAGGATGAAATTAATAAAATAGCATTAATTACCAAATCGAGTAATGATCAATTTTCAAGACTTACTTATCAAGTGTTAGAAAGTGTTAAAGTTGATCATCAGGATTTATCTTTACTTGATGTTCAATTAGAAACTGGAAGATTTCATCAAATTAGAGCGCAATTATCTCATATAGGAAACCCATTATATGGAGATAATAAGTATGGACCAAAAACAAAAGGTTATGAATTAGGATTGTATGCGTATCAACTATCGTTTATCCATCCTGTATCGAAAGAAGAGTTAACATTTATCGATTATCCTACTGAAGGGATATTTAGTCGATTTAAACTGTTTGGAGGCGCTAGTAAAGATGATGAATGAAAGATTAAACCAATTACTTCAATATGGAATTAAACATCAACTGATTCAATCAGATGATGTTTATTATGCAGTTAATCGACTATTAAAAATATTAAATAGTGATATTTTTAAAAGAGAAATAGTTGAAGACTTAGATTATGATTTAATTATGAAAGATTTAATCGATTATGCTTTTAATAATAATATAATTACAATAAACTCAACGATTGAAAGAGATGCTTTTGAAGCTCAAATAATCGATTGTTTATTACCAAGACCGAGTGAATTAAATCGTCTTTTTAGAAACAAATATAAAAAATCTCCGCAACAAG
Source organism: uncultured Candidatus Izemoplasmatales bacterium (assembly GCA_964461565.1). Taxonomy (GTDB): domain Bacteria; phylum Bacillota_I; class Bacilli_A; order Izemoplasmatales; family Hujiaoplasmataceae; genus Hujiaoplasma. The sequence continues at coordinate 6,418 of CAYWUZ010000005.1, forward strand.
CAACCAAGTTTTTCCATGATTTATCGATACACTCTAATTATATAAAACTCAAAAGAATCGAAAAGAATCTGAACTATAAATATCCTAGTAAATACGGTGATTTAGATATTACGATTAATTTAGCAAAGCCTGAAAAGGATCCTTTAGAAATAAAAAAAGCAAATACGAACAATGATCAATATCCAAAATGCCCTATATGTATGGAAAATGTTGGAATGTATCAAACACCTTCTTTAGACCCTAGAATGAATCATAGAGCAGTATCTATAACTGTTAATAACGAAAAAGATGCTTGGGCAATGCATTATTCGCCTTATGCTTACTTTAATGAACATTTAATTGTCTTAAGAAAAGAACATACAAAGATGTATGTTAATGATAAAACTTTTGAAGAATTAGTTGATTTTGTCAACAAATTCCCCCATTATTTAATTGGATCTAATGCAGGATTGCCAATTGTTGGCGGCTCTATTTTGTCGCATCATCATTTTCAAGGTGGAAGATATGATTTTCCAATTGAAAAAGCAAGAGTCCTCAAAAAATATAAAACAAACCGTGTGACTATTGAAGTTTTAGATTGGCCAATGTCAACAATAAGACTCGTTGGAAATAATGAAAATCGTTTGTTAGATATTGCACATTATATTTTTGAGAATTGGAAGAAATATAATAATGAAGACCTTCAAATATATGCTCACACCAATGAAGATCACAATACAGTCACGCCAATTGTGAAATTAGACGGTTTAAAATTTAATTTCTATATGGTTTTTAGAAATAATTATTCATCAAAGGATTTACCCTTTGGCTTGTTTCATCCAAAGCCTGAATTGTTTCATATTAAAAAAGAAAATATTGGCTTGATTGAAGTCATGGGTCTTGCAATATTACCTGGTAGATTAAAAGAAGAACTTGAAATGATCAAAGAAGTTATCTCTTTAAAAAAAGACATCTTTGATTATCCTGAATTGAGCAAACATTCATTATGGATAGAATCATTGAAATCAAAAGAATTACCTTCAGATATAGATGAATATCTGAAAATGGAAATTGGAAAGAAGTTTGAACAAATTTTAGAGGATTGTAATGTATTTAAATTTGGCGAACAAAAAGATTTCATTTCCTTTATAGAAAAAGCAATATAAGTATCTTCATAAATTAAATAAATTATGATATAATGATTTGAAATTGAGGTGCATTATGGGAAAGAAAAAATTTGTTAAAGCAATAACTTCAAGAGATGAAGATTTTGCACAATGGTATACAGATGTTTGTCTAAAAGCAGAATTGATGGATTATTCTGACGCCAAAGGTTTTATTATTTATAGACCATACGGTTATGCTTTATGGGAAAATATGAAATACTATTTAGATTCAGCCTTTAAAAGAACTGGTCATGAGAATGTATATATGCCACTAGTTATACCTGAGTCTTTATTCTTAAAAGAAGCTGAACATGTTGAAGGTTTCGCTCCTGAAACAGCGATTATCACGATTGGTGGAAATGAAGAATTACAAGAACGTTTAATTGTTCGTCCAACTTCAGAAGTATTGTTCTGTAATCATTATGCTAAAGTAATTGAATCTCATAGAGATTTACCAAAGAAGTATAATCAATGGTGTTCAGTCGTACGATGGGAAAAAACAACAAGACCTTTCTTAAGAGGATCTGAGTTTTTATGGCAAGAAGGACATACTGCTCATGCTACAGAAGAAGAAGCGAGAAAAGAAGCTTTGGATATGCTGGATATTTATCAAGATTTAGGAAAGAATCTTCTAGCAATTCCTTTCATTACTGGTGTGAAAACTGAGAAAGAGAAATTCGCAGGTGCAGTTGATACATATACAATAGAAGCATTAATGCATGATAATAAAGCTTTACAATCAGGAACTACTCATTATCTAGGAACTGGATTCGCTAAAGCTTTTGATATTAATTTCCAAGATAAAGATGGGACATTAAAAAATGTTTTTCAAACTTCATGGGGAGTTTCTACACGATTGATAGGCGCTGTTATCATGGTTCACGGTGATGATTCTGGATTGGTATTACCACCATATTTAGCTCCAATTCAAGTAGATATTATTCCAATTATGTCTCATGTTGAAGGTGTATTAGAAAAAGCACATGAGATCAGAGATGAACTTATGAAGAACGGTATTAGAGTGAGACTAGATGAAACTGATAAATCTCCTGGTTGGAAGTTCTCTGAATCTGAAATGAGGGGAACACCATTAAGAATCGAAGTAGGTCCTAGAGATTTAGAGAATAATCAGGTTGTTATTGTAAAAAGATACAATAGAGAAAAAATGACTTATCAAATAGAAGACGTCGTTAAAGAAATTCCTGCTCTATTAAAAGGTATTCATGAAACTATGTATAATGCTGCTTTAAAAAATGTTGAAGACAATACAAGAGTAGCAACAGATTATGAAACATTTAAAAAAATTATGGATGAACAAGCTGGCTATGTTAAAATGATGTGGTGTGGTGATGAGGCTTGTGAGCTAAAGGTAAAAGAAGAAACAAGAGCGACTTCAAGATGTATGCCGTTTGATCAAACACCAATAGGTGAAGAGTGTCCAGTATGCCATAAACCAGGAAAACATGTGGTTTATTACGCAAAAGCTTATTAAAAATAATAATATTATTAGACTAGGTTCATCATTGACCTAGTCTTTTTATAAAAAAAAACACAGTCTATTAAGTTAAGACTGTGTTTATGATTTAAAAGACTGAGTTTCCTTCTGAATCAATAGCGACGATAGCAGGGAAGTCAACGACTTTTAACTGTCTAACAGCTTCTGATTCTAAATGAGGATAAGCAATGGTTTTATTCTCAATAACTGTTTGAGATAACTTAGCGCCTAAACCTCCAATAGCTAACAAATAAACAGCTTTTTGCTTTTTCAATTCATGAATGAATTCAGCGCTTCTAGGGCCTTTACCAATCATAACTTTTAATCCTTTTTCCATCAATTTAGGACTGTATTGATCCATCCGATAACTTGATGTAGGTCCACAAGCACCAATAATGTGGCCTGGTCTTGCAGGGGTTGGACCAACATAATAGATTATTTGTTGATTGACATTAAAAGGTAGTTCTTCATGATTATCAATTGATTCAATTAGTAATTTATGGGCTGCATCTCTTCCAGTATAAATGGTTCCAGAAATAAGTACTTCTTGACCAGCTTTTAAAGAAATTCTTGTTAAATCATCAATGGGTGTTGTTAATCTTTTTTCCATTAAGAATCACCTCACTTTTTCTAGCACTATGGCACTGTAAATTAACCGCAACAGGTAAAGAAGCAATATGACATGGAAATGAATTAACTTTAACAGCTAGTGCAGTTGTTATACCACCTAATCCCATTGGACCTACATTTGTTTCATTGATTAATTTAAGTAATTTTTCTTCTAGTAATCTATCCACTTCATTATCCGCTTGATCATTGATTTTTCTAAAAATAGCTTTTTTGGCTATTAAAGCAGCTTTTTCAAAATTGCCACCAATTCCAACACCAACAATTAAAGGCGGACAAGCTTTTCCACCAGCTAGTTTTATAGTTTCTAAAACGAAATCTATAACGCCTTGTTCGCCTTCGCCAGGCGTCAACATTGCGAGTCTAGACATATTCTCACTACCGCCACCTTTAGGGGCAACATGGATTATTAAATCATGACCTGGAATAAACTCATAATGGATAACTGCGGGTGTGTTATCAAGGGTGTTAATTCTGTTAAGAGGATGTCTTACCATTGACTTTCTTAAATATCCATCCAAATATCCAAGTCTAACACCAGCGTTAATAGCCTCTTCAAGATCAAAGTTGAATATAAGTTCTCTACCAATTTCTAAAATCACTACTGATACACCAGTATCTTGGCATAACGGCACTTGTTTTTCTCTTGCAATATCTTGGTTTTCAATAATTTTTGATAAAACACTTTTTCCTAGTTGGCTCGTTTCTTTCTTATGTGAAGATTTAAGTTTATTGATAAAATCTTCTCCTAAATGATATGCAGAATCGATAAACATATCCTTAACTGTTTCAATAATGACTTTACGTTCAATTGTGTACATGGCCTCACCTCAAAAACATTATAACATGTGTTAATAGAAGATAAAACGAAAAAATCCTATTTTTCAATTTTTTGATAAAGAGTTTACATTTAATAAGATATTCGTTATAATTTATAATAGGGTGATAATAATGAATAAGATTAAATTAGTATCTGATAGCACTTGTGATTTAAGTCAAGAACTTATTAAAAAGTATGATATTGAAATCGTACCTTTATATGTTAATTTTAAAAATCAATCATTTTTGGATGGTGTTGATTTAGATGTGCCAAAAATGTATGATATGGTTAAAGACACAAATGAATTACCAAAAACTGCAGCGCCATCACCTGCAGCGTTTGAGTATATCTTTAAAAAATATCTTGAACTCAATTATGATATTATTTATATGGGCATTGGATCTAAGTTTTCCGCAACCCTCAATAGTGCTAAAGTCGCTAAAGATATGCTTGGAAGTGATCGTATCTATTTAATCGATTCGTTGAATTTATCTTCTGGGACTGGTTTGTTACTACTCAAGGCTGGACAAATGATTAATGATGGTTTTTCCGCTGAAAAGGTCAAATCAGAAATTGAACTCATTGTTCCAAAAGTTAGATCTCAATTTGTTATTAGAACACTTGATTACTTATATAAAGGTGGAAGACTTAATGCATTAAGTGCTTTTGTTGGGACTATGTTTAGATTTAAACCAATCATCAAAGTTAGAGATGGCGTGATGGGTGTTGGGAAAAAAGGACGAGGTAAAATTGACAATGCGATTAATTTAATGGTTGGGGATATGCTCAGTGAAGCCGATCAAATTGATCCGGATTTTATGATGATAACCCATTCTTTAGCTGATGAAGAAGTCGCATATATTCATAATAAAATTGCAGGTAAAGTGAATATAAATCAAATTTATGAGACACAAGCTGGTTGTGTCATCTCAAGTCATTGTGGAAAAGGAACCATTGGTGTGCTTTATATACTAAAATAATATCTTATGTCGATACATAAGATTTTTTTTGATTTTTATAGAAAATTAATGTACAATAATAAGTTGTGTCAAATTGATTGCGGAGGAAATACATATGCTGTTTGGAAAACATGTCAATAAATTTTATCTCAAATACGGAATATTTTTCTTAATAGGAATTATCGCATTAATATTAGTTGATTATTTTCAATTGTTAATACCTGAATATATTGGAAACATTATTGATGGATTAAACGGTGAAGAAAATGTTGAAATAATTAACGATATAAGTGACGTATCAGCGATCATCATTAATCTATTATGGATTGCCTTAATTATCGTTGTCGGTCGATTTGCTTGGCGTATTTTTATATTTGGAACGTCTAGACAAATAGATTATGATTTACGTAATAAAATGTTTGCTCACGCAGAAAAATTAAGCCAAAGCTATTATGGCAAGAAAAAAACTGGTGGGTTAATGGCATTATTTACAAATGACTTAAACGCTATTAGAATGGCTTTTGGTCCAGGATTACTGATGCTATTTGATGTATTAATTCTAGGTACTTTGGCATTTTATAAAATGTATAATTTAGATCCTTTTATCACATATATGGCAGCTATTCCTTTGTTTTTAATCGCAGTCTTAGCTACTTTTGTTTCTAAAATAACAAGACAAAAATTTAAAGAAAGACAAAAAGCTTTTGAAGACTTAAGTGATTTTACTCAAGAGAACTTTTATGGAATCACTGTTGTCAAAGCCTTTGTTAATGAATTAAGAGAGATTAGAGCATTTGCTAAAGTCAATCGAAATAATCAAGAAAAGAATGAATCATTTATCCGAGTAAGTACATTATTACATGTTGGAATCGAATTATTTATCAATATTGTTCGAGTAATTATGTTAGGGCTTGGAGCCTTACTAGTAATTAACACAATAGGTATTGATGCAGACTTTACTGTAGGGAACCTGACAACGTATATCGGATATTTCGGGTCACTGATTTGGCCGATGATGGCTATAGGCCGTTTAATTAATATGAGGGCTCAAGCAAAAGCATCTTTAGATAGAATTTCTGAGTTTTTAGATGAACCAATAGAAATCCATGATGACCGTGAAAAATTAGAACATGTTGATGAAATAAAAGGGAAGATTACATTTAACAACTTATCATTTGCTTATCCTGGTACTGAAGAATTAGTGTTAAAACATGTTAATTTAACAATTGATGAAGGACAAACCGTTGGTATTATAGGTCGAACTGGATCTGGTAAAACAACCATGGTTGATTTATTGTTAAGACTTTACAATCTTAGAACGAATGAGTTATTACTAGATGATCACGATATCATGAAACTACCAATTAAAACCATTCGTGATTCAATAGGATATGTACCTCAAGATAACTTCATCTTTTCTGATTTTATTAAAAATAATATTTCATTCGCAGATGATGAAGCAGATATAGAATTAGTGACTGAAATGGCTAAATATTCTGATGTACATGAGAATATCATTGATTTTCCTAGCCAATATGAAACAATGGTTGGTGAGAGAGGCGTTACCTTATCAGGTGGTCAAAAACAAAGAATTTCAATTGCAAGAGCTTTATTAAAGAAACCAAATATTTTAATTATGGATGACTCTTTTTCTGCAGTTGATACAAAAACTGAAGAATCAGTCATGTCTAATTTAAAGAAACTAAGAAAAGGTCAAACAACCATTATTATTGCTCATCGAATTTCCACGATTAAAGAAGCTGATCAAATCATATATTTAGAAGATGGCGAAGTTTATGCAAAAGGAACACATGAAGAATTATTGAAGTCTTGTAAACTTTATCATGATTTAGTTCTCCGTCAACAATTAGAATCAGAATTGGAGGGAGAATTATAATGGCTAAGAAAAAAATAAAAAAAGATTTTGATGAAATCATCAATCGAGATATGACAGATACAGAAATTATTAAAAGATTATTAACCTATGTAAAACCATATTTAAGACCAGTGATTATCTCTTTTATTCTAGTTGTTATTATCGTTGGATTAGATTTAGTGGGTCCGTTTTTTGTTTCAATAGTCTTGGATGAATTATCACTATCTGATATTAATGGATTAAAAATATTATTAATTGTTATTACTTATCTTGTAACATTGACTTTATTAGCTTTCTTAACTTATAAGCAACAAATTATGCTTCAAGTTACAGGACAAAAAATCATTTATAATATTAGAAGAGATGTATTTAACCACATGGAAACACTATCGATTTCTCAATATAATAGGGTTCCTATTGGTAAACTAGTAACCAGGGTGACAACTGATATTGATAGATTGAATATGCTTTATACAGATGTTGTGGTCAGTGTATTTAAAGACATTTTAATGGTCTTTGGTGTATTTATTTTTATGGCAGTTTTAGCACCAAAATTAACAATTTGGTTGCTCGGTTTGGTTCCAATGATTTTTATTGCCTCTTACTTTTTTAGAAAGTTTGCTAGAAAAGCATATCGTAATGTTAGAAAAAATGTTTCAAATATAAATGCTTTTCTATCTGAGCATTTATCAGGTATGAAACTCATTCAAATATTTAATAGAGAAGAAAAAAAATATAATGAGTTTAAAGGTAAAAACAATATTTTAAGAAGAGCTTATTATCAAGAAATATTAACCTTTAGTTTATATAGACCGTTTATGTATATGCTTTATGTTTTAGGTTTGATTTTGATATTATGGCAAGGAACTGGATTTGTTCTTGAAGGTTATATTAGTGCAGGTATTTTATTTGCTTTTACGCAATATGTGAATCGATTCTTCCAACCTATTCAAAATTTAGCAGCACAGTTTAACACTTTACAAGAAGCATTTACTTCAGGTGAAAGAATCTTTGAAATCTTAGATACAGAGCCTGAAGTTCATGATAAAGAAGAAGTGATTGACTTAGAAAAAGTTAAAGGTAAAATAGAGTTTAAAAATGTTTGGTTTGCTTACAATGAAGGTGAATGGGTATTAAAAGATGTTTCATTCGTTGTTGAACCAAATCAAACAATGGCACTTGTTGGTGCGACTGGATCTGGAAAAACCACTATCATCTCATTAGTTGTAAGAAATTATGATATTCAAAAAGGTCAAATTTTAATAGATGATATCGATATTAAGAACATAAAAATATCAAGTTTAAGAAGTAAAATAGGCCAAATGTTACAAGATGTTTTCTTATTTTCAGGTACTATTGAATCAAATATTCGCTTAAGAGATGAAATGATTACGGATAGGGATGTTTTATCAGCTTCTAAATATGTTAATGCTGATTATTTTATCCAAAAACTACCAGATAAATACGATGAGTTAGTTAGGGAACGTGGAAACAATTTCTCATCTGGTCAACGTCAATTATTATCTTTTGCTAGAACAATAGTCCATAAGCCACAAATCATGATTTTAGATGAAGCAACAGCTAATATCGATACTGAAACTGAAATGTTGATTCAAGAATCATTGAAAAAGATAATGAATATCGGAACGATGATTATTGTGGCTCATAGATTATCAACGATTCAACATGCTGATAAAATAATTGTTATGCAAAAAGGAAAAATTATAGAACAAGGGAATCATCAAGAATTATTAAAAGAAAAAGGTCATTATTATCAATTGTATCGACTACAGTACGATAAAAAAATTGAAGAATAGATGTAAACTTTAAAAGTTGTTTGTCTTTTGATAAACAACTTTTTATTATAGGTAATAATTAGTTGACATCGCAACTAATATATTTTATACTTAATATAAGTATATAAGAAAAGGGATGGATCAATGAATAATCAAAATGAGCGAATGATCAATAAGTATCATCATAAGTTCTTAGAAAGAAAGTTCAAAGATTTTAATTTAGGTAGAGCTGAAGCGCCTTATATTAAAATGATTTATCATCAAAGTCCAATTAAAATGAACACATTGATATCTAATGTGGTTTTTCATAAGTCTCATACAACTAGAGCGATTAATCAAATGGTTAAAGATGGCTTAATAACTAAAGAAATAGACAAAGATGATAAAAGAAGCTATATTATTGCTATTACAGAAAAAGGCATTGAAGTTGCTAAACAAGTTCAAAAAATTATGGAAGATTGGGAAGCATTAATTAATAGTGCTTTGGATGAAGAGGAGCGAATATTGTTAGATAAAATGAGAGAAAAAGTATATCAAAAGCTAAAAACTTACTTCGAGGGAGAATTACAAGATGAATAAAATGTTTGGGTACTTAAAGGCGTATAAATTAAAAGTATTTATCATTTTAGTATTAGTGACATTGACAGCTTTAGGAATGTTACTATTACCTGATTATATGAGCAAAATTATTGGCGAAGGATTAGATGCTGAGTATCAAGAACTTGTTGGCGGTGAATGGCAAGTCATTGATACATGTAGTATAGAGGAAAACCCTAATACATGTAGAGTCATTCAAACCTCTGATTTGAATGTTATTATTAAGTATGGTGGCATCATGCTTGGAGTCACTTTAGTATCAACAATAAGTTTTATTGCATTAATGTATATTTCAAGTGACGTATCAAGTAAAGTAGGACGCGACATTCGTCGTGATTACTATAAGAAAATCAATGAACTATCAATATATGAAACTGGACAGTTTGGTACATCTACATTAATTACACGAGCTACTAATGATGTCATGCAAGTACAAAACTTTTTAATTATGGCTTTAAGAATGGTTCTAAGAATTCCAATATTATTTGTTGGAGCATTAGTATTCTCTTTACAAAAATCTGTAACACTGACTCTCGTTATTTTAGCAGGAGTGCCATTACTAGGTATTGTTATATTTATAGCCTTTAAATTAGTCTTACCTCTATTTAAAACATATCAAAAAAAGGTTGATAAAATGACCTTGGTAACTAGAGAAAGTATTAATGGCGTTAGAGTAATTAGAGCATTTGGTCAAGGAGAAAGAGAAGTTAATAGATTTGATGAAAGTAATCAAGAATTAGGTGATGTAGGATATAAAGCTGGACGAATTATGTCTATGTTAAATCCTTCAATTAACTTAATTTTTAATGTGGTTATTTTAGCAGTTGTCTTTTTTGCATATCACATGGTATTAGATGGCAGTATCACGAATTATCAAGGATTAGGGAATGTATCTGCTTTAATCCAATATGCGATGCAAATGTTGTTTAGTATCTTAATGTTAACGATGACTTTTATAATGTACCCGAGAGCGGAAGTTTCTGGAAAGAGAATTCAAGAAATCCTTAATTTAAAATCTTCAATTATTGATACTGCAGATGAATCATATGATGATTATCAATTTAAAGGTCAAGTAAGTTTTAATGAAGTGTGTTTTAAATTTCCCGATGCTGAAAAGAATGTGTTAGAGAACATTAGTTTTACTGCAGAACCTGGTGAGACTGTTGCAATTATAGGCTCTACAGGATCTGGAAAGTCATCGGTTGTAAATCTATTACCTAGATTTTTTGATATTACATGTGGATCACTTAAAATTGATGGCGTTGATATAAAAGATATCAAATTAACGAAATTAAGAGAACTTATTGGTTTTGTTCCGCAAACGGCTACCTTATTTAGTGGGACTATACGATCAAATATTGCTTATGGCGTAGATAATCCAAGCGAAGAAGACATTGTTAAAGCCGCAAGGATAGCTCAAGCTCAAGAGTTTATCGATGAACTTGATGAAGGATATGATGCTGTTGTAGAACAATCAGGAAATAATTTTTCTGGTGGACAAAAGCAAAGATTATCAATCGCAAGAGCGATAATAAGAAATCCTAAGATTTTTGTTTTTGATGATAGTTTTTCTGCGCTTGATTTCAAAACGGATTCTTCTTTAAGGAAAGCTATTAATGATGAAATAAAAGATGCAACAGTTTTTATCGTCGCACAAAGAATCGGAACCATTATGGATGCTGATAAAATTATAGTATTACAAGAAGGAAAAATGGTTGGATTTGGTAAGCACAAGGATTTATTAAACACTTGTGAAGTTTATCGCGAAATTGCCTTATCGCAATTAGATGAGGAGGAAATGAAATGACAGATAAAAAACGAGAAAAATCAGAAAAACAAAGTAGAGGTCCTCAACATGGAATGGCCATGGGAAGACCATCAGAAAAACCAAAAGATTTTAAAGGTACAACTAAAAGACTATTAGACTATATAGGGAAATATAAATGGCATTTATTATTAATTGTTATATTAACAATTTTAGTGTCATCAGTAGCTGTTGTAGGTCCAAATTTACTAAGATATATCATCAATGCTTTACAAAGATTAATTACTGGAGAAATCACTAGAGCAGAAGGTATTAGAACTATTTCTATATTCTTTATCGCCATAGTATCTTTATATGTTGTTCGATTCTTTCTTGAAGTTATATTGATGTTATTAGGTAATAGAGTCAGTATTAACATCGGTATAAAAATGAGAACTGATTTAAGAGATAAATTAGAAAAACTACCTATTAAATACTATGATGAACGACAAACAGGGGATATCTTATCAGTTTTTTCAAATGATGTTGATATAGTTATCAATGCTATTCAGCAAAGTTTGATTAATATTATTTCGTCAACCTTTATGGTTTTTGGAATATTAGTGATGATGTTTATCATCTCTTGGAAATTAACATTAATTGCCTTAGTTGCTTTACCATTGTTCATTTTGGCTACCGCTACCATAGCGAAAAAATCACAGAAAAAATTTAAAGCTCAACAAAAAGAACTAGGTATATTAAACGGGCATATTGAAGAAGTATTTACTGCAAGTAAAATTGTTAAACTATTCAATAAGGAAGATGAATCATATGAACAATTTGATGTGATCAATCTTAACTTAACTAAAGAGATGAAAGGTGCTCAATATTTAAGTGGTTTAATTAGACCAATCATGGAATTTATATCTAATATTGGATATGCCTTGGTTGTTATTGTAGGTGGATATTTAGCTGGCTTACCAAGTCCATTATTAATTGGTGATATCACTGCTTTTGTTCAATACCAAAGAAGTTTTGTTAACCCGATATTAAATATTGCTAATATCGTTAATCAACTCCAATCAGCAATTGCTGGTGCTGAAAGAATATTTAAAGTCCTAGATGAAGCAGAGGAACTAAATGAAGTCAAAGAAGTTGATTATCAATTAACTGAAGTATTAGGACAAGTTGAGTTTAGAGATGTTGATTTTTCATATTCAGAAGAAAAAGAACTTATCCAAAATCTTAATTTACAAGTAGACCCAGGAAAACAAATTGCTATTGTTGGGCATACTGGTGCTGGGAAAACGACTTTAGTTAATCTATTGATGCGTTTTTATGACATCGATAAAGGATTAATATTGGTTGATGGAAAAGCCACGACTGAAATCCCAAGGGTTGTATTAAGAAAACAATTTGGTATGGTTTTGCAAGACACTTGGTTATTCTCAGGAACAATCAAAGAAAACATCGCATACGGTAAAATCGATGCATCTGATGAAGAAATTATTGAAGCATGTAAAAAAGCACATGTTCATCATTTTATTGAAACACTTCCAGATGGATATGAGACTTTATTAAAAGAAGATGCAGACAATATTTCTCAAGGTCAAAAACAATTATTAACAATTGCGAGAGCGATTCTTTTTGACCCAAAAATATTAATTCTAGATGAAGCAACATCATCTGTAGATACAAGAACAGAAAGTTATATTCAAAATGCTATGTTAAAAATGATGGAAGGCAAGACTTCTTTTGTCATCGCCCATAGATTATCAACCATTAAAAAAGCAAACACCATATTAGTTATGGAACAAGGAAGAATTGTTGAACAAGGAAATCATCAAGAATTATTAGAAAAACAAGGTGTTTATGCTGAACTTTACAATTCTCAATTTTTAAATAAACCAATTTAGGAGTGACTCATGAAAATAGGATTTATCAGCTTAGGATGTGCTAAAAATTTAGTTGACTCAGAAATGATATTAGGGATCTTACAACAAGCAGGATGTGACATAGTAAGTGATCCTGAAGAAGCAGATGCAATATTTGTTAATACATGTGGTTTCATTGAGTCTGCAAAAGAAGAAACAATCAATACGATTAAAGAAATGAGTTTATTTAATAAAAAATTAATTGTTACTGGTTGTTATGCAAAAAGATATAAAGAGAAATTAGAAAGAGAAATGCCTTTTATTGATAAGATTATTACCTTACAAGATTATCCTAAAATACATTTAATACTTAATGATTTATTCTCTGAAGAACATATGAAGTTTTCACCATTGAGATATGAGAATAGGTTATTAACAACGTCTCATTTTTCTCCATATGTAAAAATAGGTGAAGGTTGTAATAATAATTGTACTTATTGTGCTATACCTTTAATCAGAGGAAGATTTTACTCAAAACCATTTTCTGATGTTTTATCAGAATGCAAATTATTGGTTGGAAACGGTGCAAAAGAAATTAATCTAATTAGTCAAGATACATCAAGATATGGGACCGATATATCGCCTGATAAAAAATCAAAATTACATGAATTAATTCATGAAATCAGTTTAATTGATGGTGTTGAAATGGTTAGAGTTTTATATTTATATCCAGATGAAATAACAGATGAATTAATTATGGAAATTAAAAACAATCCTAAGATTGCAAAATACTTTGATATACCTATTCAGCATATTTCATCTTCTGTACTAAAAAGAATGAATAGAAGAGGCAATAGAGAGTTTATAGAGAGTTTATTAACAAAAATTCGTAATGAAATTCCTGAAAGTATTATTAGAACAACTTATATTGTTGGTTTTCCTGGTGAAACTGAAGATGATTTCTTACAATTGTTAGATTTTACAGAAAAATATCAATTTGACAGATTAGGAGTTTTTGCTTATTCTAAAGAAGAAGATACAAAAGCTTTTTATATGGAAGATCAAATTCCAGAAGAAATTAAAGAAGAACGATTAGATCGAATTATGAAATTGCAAAAGAAGATTAACCGTCAAATCAATAAAAAACAAATGGGTCAAATTCATAATACTTTAGTGGAAAATTATGATCCTGAAACAAAATTTTATTATGGTAGATCATATGCGTTTGCTCCAGATGATATTGATGGAATGATTGTTTTTCAATCTGCAGAAACTCATCATATAGGTGAAATGGTTCATGTGAAGATTACTACTTTCTTTGGATATGATTTGATTGGAGATGCTATTGTTGGAGGTAATGATGTTTCTCGAACTCGTGATTAAAGGATTCATTGTAGGAATAGCTTTTATTATTCCTGGGGTTAGTGGTGGTACTTTAGCCATTTACCTAGGAATTTATAAAAAACTACTTGATTCAATTAGCCATATATTTACTGATTTTAAAGAAAGCATGAAATTCTTAATACCTTTTGGAATAGGTGGCGTTATTTCTGTTCTTGGCCTTGCTAAATTATTTGGTATTTTAATTGAATGGAATTCATTTATTGTGCTCATGTTTTTTATTGGATTGTTAGCTGGAGGGATAAAACACATTTATCTAAAAGCAAATATGACAACCCTTCATTGGCCATCTATATTATCTGGGATTATTGCTTTTACTTTGTTAATTGTTTTAATTATATTTGATAAATCAAAAACGACTCAGGGCGTTGAATATTTTAGTTTAACATTTACTGACTATTTGATTATTATTGGATTAGGTATTATATCTGCAACAACAATGATTATACCCGGTATTAGTGGATCAGCAATGTTAATGGTCTTAGGTTTTTATACTGCAATTGTTACGAACGTAATAGGAAATGTATTAGATTTTGATGTATTCAGTTATAATTTTCAAGTCGTATTCTTTTTCTTTATTGGTATTGCTATCGGAATTATAGGTTTTTCAAAACTCATATCATATTTGCTAGAGAAATATCCTAAACAAACATATATGGCAATTTTTGGATTTATTCTAGCAAGTCTTATTGGTGTTTTTTTAGAAATAAAAGATCCTTTAACTCATAATTCGTATGAGAATCAAACACCAATTTATAAAGATTTATGGGCTTATATTGCTGATAATCCATTCACTATTATTATCGGAGTAATTTTGTTAGCAATAGGATTTATCGCAGCTAAATATTTAACTAAATTTGAAATAGGAAGTGATAAGATTGAATCTTAGAGATTATGTTATTGATAAAAGAAGATATTTTCATCAACACCCAGAAGTTGGTTTTCATTGTCAAAAAACAAGTCAAGCTATTTTTGATTTTCTAAAAGAAATACAAGTCGACCAAATCCATAAAGTAGGAGTTCATTCATTAATTGCAGTAGTTAAAAATGGTGAAGGACCAACGACTGGATTAAGGGCTGACTTTGATGCTTTAAATATCGAAGAAGATACTGGCCTTTCTTTTTCATCAAAAAACCCAGGTAAAATGCATGCTTGTGGCCATGATGCTCATACATCTATGCTTCTAGGAGCTTGTAAATACTTGGTTGAACATAAGGAAGAATGGTCTGGAGTAATAAAATTTATTTTTCAAGAAGCTGAAGAAGGTCCAGCGCCAGGTGGTGCTTTAGCTATTGTTGAATCTGGATTACTTGATGATGTAGATGATTTTTATGCGCTACATGTGTCTCCTCAATATGAAACGGGTGTATTAGCAATTAATTATGGTCCAGCAATGGCTGCGGCGGATACAATACATATTGAGTTGATTGGAAAAGGTGCTCATGCTGCTTTGCCAGAAGAAGGCATCGACCCTATTGTAATGCAAGCTGAATTCATTATGTCTTTACAAAATATCATCACTAGAAAAATATCTCCTATGGAACGTTCTGTTATCACTATTGCAAAAGTCGAAGCAGGCACTACGCATAATGTGATACCAGAGAATGCTAAGTTAATGGGTACAGTGAGAACTTTTTCTCAAGAAGTTAGGGAAAAAATAAAAGATGAATTAGAAAAATTAGCTTTTTCAATTGCTAATAGACATGGTGGGCAATACAATTTTAATTATGAATTTGGTTATGATCCAGTCATAAATACTAAATCTTCTGTGGATACTTTTATTGAATCCTCAAGAAAGGTTTTAGGTGATGAATCTGTAAGAATTTTAGAATTGCCAATGGCCGGTGGCGAGGATTTTTCAAGATATATTAACTTAAAACAAGGCGCATTAGCTTGGTTAGGTGTCAAACAAACAGATAAAGAAACACATAATATTCATCACCCTAAATTTAATTTGAATGAAGATGCTTTGATGAATGGTGTTCAAATATTTATAGATATAATTAAAAGGAGGAGCAAATAATGTATTTAATTAAAAACGCAAATTTACTGAGTATGGCTGATATTAATTATGAAATTACCGATATTTTGGTTGAAGGCAAAGTCATAAAAAAAATCGGAAAAATGAATGCTAAAGATTACCCGAATATTGAGGTGATTGATGCGAAAGAAAACTATGTTACTCCAGGTTTAGTAGATCCACATTGCCATATTGGTTTATATGAAGAAGCGATTGGCTTTGAAGGATCAGATGGTAATGAAATGACGTCACCTGTGACGCCCGAGTTGAGAGCTATTGACGCTATTAAACCTCAAGATATTGCATTTATTGAAGCGAGAGAACACGGTGTTACTACTGTTGTTACAGGACCTGGTAGTGCCAATTGTATTGGTGGTACATTTACTGTTATCAAAACATATGGTAAAACAATTGATGATATGATTGTTATACCAGAAGTATCAATGAAAATGGCTTTAGGAGAAAATCCTAAGAGAGTTTATAGTTCTAAGTCACAAACTCCAGCAACAAGAATGGCAACAGCAGCTGTCATCAGAGAAGCTTTATCTAAAGCAAAAGACTATAAAGATAAATTGGATGAATATGAACTTTATTCAAAAGCAAATAAAGAAGCTAAGAAACCTGAATTTAATATGAAGTGGGCTTCTTTATCACGTGTATTTGATGGATTGCAAGTAAAAATTCATGCACATCAACAAGATGATATTGTAACTGCAATAAGAATTATTGAAGAATTTGGACTTGATGGAACAATTGAACATTGTACCGAAGGTCATTTGATAACTGATTATTTAAAAGAACATCAACAACAAGTGATTATTGGACCGACATTGGGATCTAAATCTAAATACGAACTCAGAAATAAAACCTTTGAATCTGGAAGAATTTTAAAAGAAGCAGGTATTGAATTTGCGATTATGACAGACCACCCTGTGATTCATGCTTCAAGTGCATTAACACAGTTAGGTTTATTTGTTAGAGAAGGGTTAGATGAGTTAGAAGCATTCAAAGCGGTAACAATCAACGCAGCTAGAATCAATAAAGTAGATGATAGAGTTGGAAGTATTGAAGTAGGAAAAGATGCAGATATCGTTATTTGGAATGGGCATCCTTTACATTATTTAACAAAAACAGAAATGGTTATGATTAACGGAGAAATAATTCATAAATAAATTCAATAAGACAATATCCTTTTTTAAATGATATTGTCTTATTTTAAATAAAAAAGCTAAGTTAATTAGAATTAACCTAGCAAAAATATTTTATTTTATTGTGGTGTTATAACTTTTTTGATAATTCTTCAGTGTATCTAACTTGGCATTCTTCAATTAACTCAATCGCATCAGCTTTAGAATAATATTCAAGAACTTTTACATGGTGACCTGGTTCTAAAATTTTATAGTTCTCAAAGAATAGTTTAATCTCTCTAAGTTGTAAAGACTTAATATCGCTGATATCATTGATATCTTCAAATCTTGGATCAGCATCCACAACAGCAATAATCTTTTGATCCCTTTCTCCAGAATCATACATATCTAGATACCCAACGACTCTAGCATCCACAATGCAACCAGGGAATGTTTGAGTTGTTGCTAAAACTAAAATATCAAGTGGGTCATTGTCTTCAGCTAAGGTTTTTTCAATAAAACCGTATTCAGCTGGATAAGTCATTTTTGAGTATAATACGCGGTTTAATTTAATTCTGTTCTTTTCTTTATCAACTTCATATTTATTTTGTGTTCCCATTGGAATTTCTATGACTGCTTCTATGATTCTTGACATAATATCACCCTCTTGAAAAGATTATATAGGATTATTTGGTCAATTGCAACATGAATCAATCAATTTTTAAGTTTTTATCTATTTTTTTATTAGAATATGATAAAATATTTACATAGAAATAGAGGTGACTAACATGAATAACATCATATTTTTTGGAGATATAACAACTTGGTTTAAATACAACTTTTGGTGGTTATTAATCGTTCTTGTATTAATCATCGTTACCATTTCGTTTATAAGACTTCAAAAGAAACCAAAAAAGGTTGTATCAAAACCTATAGAAGATGAACAAATGATTTCATTTATTGAGTGTTATGGAGGTTTTAATAATATTCGTAATGCTTCATTAGATGGTCGAAGATTAAAAGTAGAATTAATTAAAATTGATAATATGGATGTAGAAAGATTTAAAACATTGGGCGCTACAGGTATTTTCATATCTGGTAATAACGTAAAAATGGTATTGCCCTATGATATGAAAAAATTAGTTGAAAAAATTAATGAAGAAATAAATGGGGGAGAAAAATGATAGAAGAGAAATTTAAGATTGTTTATTCACAAGGTTTACAAGCTAGACCAGCTACAAAAATAGTCTCAAAAGCAAATAGTTTCCAAGCAGAAATGTATATGGAGTATAATGATCGAAAAGTAAATTTAAAATCGATTATGGGCGTTTTATCATTAGGTGTTCCAAACAATAGTAAAATTAAGATTACTTTTTCTGGCAATGATGAAGATGAGGCTTTTAAAGCGATTTCTAGAATAATTTCAGATATTAATGAGATGAAATAAACATGTCAAGTATTCAAGAACATAAAGGACAAATGCTCAAATTTGGCATGTATGGGTTCTTAAAAAATCTTAGATTTTTTGAACCTTTTTTAATTCTTTTCTTTTTAGCTTCAGGAGACTTAAATTTATTTCAAATTGGATTACTTATTTCAATACGTGAAATTATTATCTATATAGTCGAGATACCATCTGGTGTGGTAGCGGATATGTATGGTAAGAAAACACAATTAGTTATTTGTTTTATATTCTATATTATATCTTTTATTATTTTCTTCTTAGGAGGAATTTATCCTTCGTTTTGGTTGTTTGTCATAGCAATGAGTTTGTTTGGCTTTGCAGAAGCATTTAGATCAGGTACTCATAAAGCAATGATTATGCAATTTCTTGATGTTGAAGATATTGTTGAACAAAAAAGCGAAGTATACGGTAAAACAAGATCAATGTCGTTGATTGGCTCAACTGTTATGAGTATCATTTCAGTCGTATTAATCATATTGGTGAAAGGTGAATATCATTGGTTATTTTTAGCTGCAATTGTACCTTATACAATTGACATGATAATGATATTAACTTATCCTAATTATATGAATCAAAAGAAAGAAACTTCATTTAAATTTAAACAGTTTTTAAGAGAAAACTGGTTAAGCTTAAAATATGTTTTTACGACTAAAAAAGTTAGAGGATTTGTATTAGATGCATCTGCTTTTCAAGCTGGATTTAAAAGCATTAAGGATTATATTCAACCCTTGATTTTAGCTGCGACTGTTGGACTATATGTTTTTAGTCAAAATCAAAATGAAGAAGTATATATTGGTATTATCTATGCGGTTATATATATAATTAGTGCTTTAGCTAGTGCTAATGCATATAAACTTGAAGGAAAAGTAGATAAAGTAAAAATCATAAATTATGCATGGTTATTAATGGGGGCAGTATCATTGTTTTTAGGCTTCTTTACCGCTAATATTTACGTTATCTTTGCAACATTTATTGTTATGTATATTATTCTGAATTTAAGAAGACCGATTATGGTTCAAGAAATTGGCGATGTGACCGAAGAAGGTAGACGGGCAAGTGCATTAAGTATACAAGCACAGTTAACTTCTATTTTATTAGTTATATTCGCGCCTCTTATAGGTTTGATAGCTGATTACTCTTATGATTTATTATTTAAATTAGTTGGAATAACAATGATTTTAATTTTTATCATCGCTGCATTAACAAGAAGAAGAATGAACCATATAACAACATAAAAAAAAATGACTTCCAATTAATCATGGAAGTCTTTTTCTTATTTTCGACCTAATCCTACTTTTTGTTTACATTTTCTCATTTTTTTGAATGCATATTGAGAAGCTATGTCACGTCCTCTATCAAGAATTTCTTGTAACTTACTTGAGTTAACGATTACTTTATATTTTTCTTGAATTGGAATTAACAAATCTACAAGAGTTTGACCTAAGTCTTCTTTAAATGTTTTATAATTTGAATTTTTATAATTTTCAACTATTTGATCAATGCTTTGATCAGTTGTACTTGCAAAAATATTAATTAAGTTAGCTAATCCAGGTTGATTGATAGGATCATATTGAATAATACCTAATGAATCAGTGACTGCGGAAGCAATTTTTTTCTTGATGGTGGCTGCGTCATCGAACATTGTTATATAACCTTTAGGATTATCCTCAGATTTAGACATTTTCTTGTTAGGATCTTGTAAATCCATAATCCTTGCGCCCACTTCAGGAATAATTGGTTCGGGAACAGTAAAAAAGTCATGATAGTAATGATTAAATCTTTCAGCAATATTTCTAGTTAATTCTAAATGTTGTTTTTGATCATCACCGACCGGAACATAATCTGCATCATACAATAGAATATCCGCAGCCATAAGTGCAGGATAGGTAAATAAAGAAGAAGCAATTGATTCTTCACCTTTTTGAGTTTTGTCTTTAAATTGTGTCATTCTTTCTAATTCACCCATATAAACATTGGATTGCAGTATATATCCTAGTTCTACATGTTGAGGAACTTCTGATTGAATAAATAGGTTGGTTCTATCTTCGTCAAGACCACATGCCAAATACATTGCAGCAATATCTAAAGACCTTTTTCTTAATTCATGCGGTACCTGTCTAACAGTTATCGCATGCAAATCAGCGATGAATAAGTAAAATTCATCGTTTTCTCTTTGTTTTTGCAATTTTACAAATTGCTTAATTGCACCTAAGTAGTTTCCTAAAGTCAAACTACCTGTTGGTTTAATTCCTGAAACAATTCTTTTCATAATTTCTCTCCATTTCTAAAAAAAAATCGTCCTTAAAAAAGGACGATTAATAACCGTGGTACCACCTTAGTTCTAGTAAACTAGCACTTAATTCTTTAACGCAGACATACGGATGTGATTAGCATCTCTCAATGGTCCATTCATTAATCACTCATCAAGGTTTTCACCAAGCACCTTGTCTCTAGAAAAAATAATCAATTACTATTCCATATCTTTGATTTATTATATTATATCAAACTTAAGAATTTAATACAACTTCTAATTCATCAACTAATTCTTCTAAACGATTGACAACTGCTTTAAATGAATCTTCTTTGGTTAAATCAACACCAGCTTCTAATGCTTGTTTGACTGGATAATCAGATCCACCAGATTTTAATAAACCAATATATTTTTCGAAAGCATCCTTTTCTTTGTTTTTAACGTTTTCATAAATTTTAAGTGACGCTGCGAAACTTGTCGCATATTGATATACATAGAATGGTGTATAGAATAAATGAGGAATATATGCCCAAACAAATTCTTTGACATTTTCTTCAGTAATATCAATGTCATAAAACTCTTTATATAAATCAATCATAATTTTAGATAATCTATCAGCTGTAATAGGTTGATCTGTTTCAATTAATTTATGAGATTCTAGTTCATAAATAGCGAAAAGCGTTTGGCGATAGAATGTACTCATAATATCATCAATAGCTGTTTGCAATAATGCTATTTTTTCATTCTTAGAAGCTTTAGATTCTTTGATGATATAGTCAAGTAAGTTATGTTCATTAAAAGTAGAAGCTATTTCAGCAACAAATATAGTATAATTTTGTAAGCTTGTAGGTTGATTTTCAGATGCAAACATTGAATGCATTGAATGACCAGCTTCATGAGCGACAGTAAAGACATTAGATAATGTTTTATCGTAGTTTAATAAAATGAATGGATGCATATTTGGCATTGAACTTGAATAAGCTCCAGTACGTTTCCCTGGTTGTTCTAACACATCAACAAAGCCGTCTCTTAGCACTTCTTTAGCTTTATCTTGGAAATCTTTAGGAAAGTCTTTAATAGAATTAAAAAACAATTCTTTAGCTTCTTCAAATTCATATTCTTTATCAGATTTAGCAAGTTCTAGAAAACGATCATAAGTATAATGTTTTTCTAGCCCTAAATATTCTTTTCTTAATTTCAGATATTTTTTGACTGCAGTTGTATTTTCTCTTGCAACTTTTGTTAAAGTCAAATAGACATCGGTAGGAATATTGTTGTTAAACAAATAACTTTCTAAAGAAGTTTTGTATTTTCTGTTTTTCATTCTTGCATAATCAGCATCTAAAACTGTTTTATAAATATTAGCATAAGTGTTTTTATGATCAGAATAATAATTAAAAACTGCTTCGAAAATATCTTTTCTCTCTTCAGGAGAATTAGATTTTTGAATAAATGCACGATAATTACTATTGGTTATAGTAACTATTTCGCCATTATCTAACATCACATCTGTGCCTTCAATATCAGCTACAGTTAAAGAACTATATAAACTTTTACCGGCAGAAGATAATTGTGAATAGTTAGCAAGTAAAGCTTCTGAATTGTCATCTAAAATATGTTCTTGTCTTCTAAATAGTTTTTCCATTGCAAAACGATACTCTTCTAATGATTTATTGTTATCGATGAAACTCATCACTTTTTCTTTGCCTAAAGCAATGAGTTCAGGTTCTTCAAAAGATACAGCTTGTTGGAGTTTAGCAAAGGCTAACTGAACTTTCTGTAAGCGAGCAGCTTTTTCTGAATCTTTTTTGTTTAAATCACTTGAAAGAGAAGCGTATTGATATACTCTCAAACCAGTTTCTTCAAATTCTTTTTGCAAATCAAAATAACTTAAAAAATCTGATTCATTACCTAATTTACCCTTGAAAGAAGCGAGTTTATCGATAATGCTTACCGTCTTGTTAAAAGCTTTTTCAAATTCATTATCATTCTTAAAATGATATGTTAAATCCCATTTCATTATATGTCCTCCTAAGTTTTTTCTTGGCTTAATTATACCATATAATGAACCAATTTATAAAAAATAAATCTTTAATCTTACATCTTTTATGGTATAATATTATGGAAGTGAGGTGTTTATATGATAACTTTATATACTAGTTCTAGTTGTTCATCATGCCGAAAAGCGAAAAAGTGGTTAGATAACAATAAAATTCCTTATAGAGAAAAAAATATTATTGGGATTAAACTCACTAGAAACGATATAATAAACATGCTTAAATATTCAGAAAATGGTTTTGAAGATATTATTTCTACAAGATCAAAAGTATTTAAAGAAAGTGATATTGAACCAGATAACATGAAGTTTTCTGAATTAGCTAATTTTATCATCGACAATCCAACCATTCTTAAACGACCTATCATCATTAATGATCAAATTATGCAAACAGGATATAACAAAGATGAAATCCGAGCGTTTATACCGAGTGAATTAAGAAATTTTTCGGTGTGCACTGAGGATTGTCCTGAGTGCGAATATAAAGAGTGTGTGGAAAAAGCTTTGGCAAGTGCAAAAGAAGACGACGAATAATTAAGTTTGAACAAGACCTTTTAAGGTCTTTTTCTTTTTTTAGGGATAAAAGAAGAACAAATTTTATGAAAACGTTTTTATTATCGCTATCTTGTTTGTAAAAAACATCTATATACGTTAAAATATAGATGTAAAAATAATTAAAGGAGGACATATTATGTCAGTAAAAGTAGCAATTAATGGTTTTGGAAGAATCGGTAGATTAGCTTTCAGAATTATGTTTGGAAACAAAGATTTTGAAATCGTAGCAATTAATGATTTAACAGACGCAAAACAATTAGCTTATTTATTAAAATATGATAGTTCACAAGGTCGTTATAATAAAGAAGTGTCTTTTGAAGGCAATGAACTAATTGTTGAAGGAAAAAGAGTAACTATTTATTCTCAAAGAGATCCTGAACAATTACCATGGAAAGAAAAAAATGTTGATGTTGTCTTAGAATGTACTGGATTCTTTACATCAGAAGATGGCGCTAACAAACACATCAAAGCAGGGGCTAAAAAAGTATTGATATCAGCACCAGCTAAAGGAAATATTCCAACAATTGTATTTGGTGTAAATGATAGCGTATTGACTGGCGAAGAAAAAATTATTTCAGCAGCTTCATGTACAACAAACTGTTTAGCACCAATTGCTCAAATCTTAAATGACAACTTTGGTATCGTTAAAGGTTTCATGACAACAGTTCATGCTTACACAAATGATCAAGCAACTCTAGATATTCCTCATCCAAAAGGAATTGAAGCAAGAAGAGGTAGAGCAGCAGCAGCAAATATCGTTCCAACTTCTACAGGTGCAGCAGCTGCCGTAGGATTGGTCTTACCAGAACTTAATGGTAAATTAGATGGTATGGCTTTACGTGTTCCAGTTATTACTGGTTCAGTTGTTGATTTAGTTGTAGAATTAGAAAAAACAGTTACTGAAGAAGATGTCAATAACGCAGTTAAAAATGCTCAATCTGATACTGTTGGTTATACAGAAGATCCAATCGTTTCATCAGATGTTATAGGAATTTCATATGGTACATTATTTGATGCTTTATCAACAAAAGTTATGGAAGTTGATGGAAAACAATTAGTCAAAATCATTACATGGTATGACAATGAGTATTCATTTACAGCACAAATGATTCGTACTTTAAAAAGAATGGCTGAATAACTGATTTTAAAAAGCATCTACGGATGCTTTTTATTTTTTTTAGGTGAAAACATGGAACTGTTTTATAAACTACTAGATGAATTAAGGGTGTTAGTTCAAAATAATTTTTGGTTAGCGCCTTTCATTGGAATATTTTTGCCTTTTCTAGAAGCTCTATTTCCAATGATCCCTCTTGCAATCATTATATCATTCAATTTAAGCGTTCTAAGCGCAGCCTTTGGAACATTAGAAGGAACAATACTTACGATACTACTGTCCACTTTAGGCTCGTTTTTAGGTATGTTTATGATATACTTGATCATTAAAGCAACTTTATCAGACTATTTTGTAAAAAAAGTAAGGAAATATCAATATGGTGATAGATTTATTCATGCTATTCAAGGGAAAAGTACTGGTTTTATCTTAACGCTTTTATCAAATCCATTTTTACCTTCTTCAATACTCAATTATGGACTATCACTTGCTAAAGTGAAATTAAAAAAATATTTGTTTTTAACGATTATATCTAGATTCATAATTGTTATATTTATGGTGTTTTTAGGATCTGTTTTTAGCCTTCAAGATAACCCACTAAACGTACTATGGATGATGATTGCTTATTTCGTTGTATTGGCTATATGGATAGTATATTTAAAGACAAGAAAAAGAAAATCTGGCTCTTTTTTTGAAGATAAAGATTAGTATTTAATTGTTCATTTTTATGTCTATATGATATAATTAAATTTAGAGGTGATCATTATGAGTAGAAATGAATTTATTGAGAGAAGAAAAGCATTATGCGAACAATTAGAAGATCAAAGTTTTGCATTGTTGGCTTCTGGTGAGGCAAAACACAAATCTTTAGATCAACATTTTAAATATTTTCCAGAGAGAAACTTTTTCTATTTAACTGGATTAAAAAGAGAAAAATTTATTTTGGTGCTTGCTAAAAACAAGAAAGCATTTTTAGATTTTATTTTTATTGAAGAACCAAGTGATTATGCAACAAAATGGTTAGGAAGACGTTTAACCAAGGAAGAAGTTAGCGAAGTTTCTGGTATAGATATTCAGAGAATACATTACTTAGAAGATTTTGAAAGTTTTATATCAAATCGATTTTTATTAGATTCAAGACAATTAATATTAGATCAAGTTCCAACAAAGGTGTATTTAGATATGTATCGTGCAAAACCTCTAAATAAACCAATTAGTTTTGGATATTTCAAAAAAATTATTGATGCTTATCCTGAATTAAGAATTAAGGATATAAGTGGTATGATTTCAGAAATGAGACGCGTGAAATCTGAAAGTGAAGTTAATGATATTAGAAAAGCAATTCAGCATACTCAAGCTGGAATTCATGGAATCTTTGATTATGCAAAACCAGGTATTAACGAAAGAGAATTAGAAGCTACTTTTGAATATAGTGTTAAGTTATCAGGTTCATCAGGTGTTTCATTTGATACGATTGTGGCTAGTGGCGGAAATGCAACAGTCTTACATTATGTTGAAAATGATCAAATTATTCATGATAACGACCTAGTTTTACTTGATTTGGGTGCATATAACAATGAATATTCAGCTGATATAAGTCGAACATTCCCGGTGAATGGTAAGTTCTCTAAACGTCAAGCTGAACTATATCAAATGGTATTAGATGTTAACAAAGAGACCATCAAAAGAGTTAAACCAGGTATTTATGTGAAAGAGTTAAATGAATTTGCAAAAGATGCTTTAGCAGAAGGTATGCTAAAATTAGGAATGATTAAAGAAAAATCAGAGATTAGCAAGTATTATTATCATAACGTTAGTCACTATCTTGGATTAGATGTTCATGATGTAGGAACATACTCTAAAAAATTAGTTCCAGGCGTTATCGTTACCGTGGAACCTGGTATCTATATTGAAGAAGAAAAAATAGGTATTCGTATTGAAGATGATGTTTTAGTAACTGAAAATGGTTATGATAATTTAAGTAAAGATATTATTAAAGAAATTATTGATATAGAAGGATATTTTAATAAGAAGGAATAATATGACATATGTCGAAGGTGCTATAAAAAAATATTTATTTTATAGTGAAGACAATTCTTATTCGGTCATTAAAATAGAGATTAATGACACTGATGATCCTGAATTGATTCGTTATGAACCCACAATGATTGTTTGTGGGTTTTTTCCTAAGTTGGACACACATTCGAATTATAAATTTCATGGAGAAGTGACACATCATAAAACATATGGTATTCAGTTTAACGCAAAAACATTTGAAAGATTAATTGATGAAACATATGAAGGTATTATCGATTACCTTTCAAGCGATATGTTTCCTGGTGTTGGTGTTAAAACAGCTGAGAAAATTGTGGATACTCTAGGGTTAAGTGCCTTAGATTTGATTGCTGAAGATAAACACGTTCTTAATCAAGTTCCTAAATTAAATAAGAAGTTAAAAGACATCATTTTTCAAGGGATTATTAATAATCGAGAAATGGAAAATACCCTTGTTTGGCTTTATGGCTTTTCAATATCACCGAATATGGCGATGAAAATTTATCGAAAGTATGGGTTAGAAACGAAACAAATTATTAAAGAAAACCCCTATATTCTTATGGAAGAAATTGATGGAATTGGGTTTAAGCGAGCGGATGAAATTGGTTTAAAGGTTGGCTTCGGATATGATAGTGATATTAGAATATCTGCAGTTATTTATTATTTGTTAAATGAGTATATGAATAAGTTTGGAGATACGTATCTTTTACAAGATGAATTAATTAAATATACATTGCAGTTTTTAAATAATCACGAGTCTTTTGAAGTAGAAGATAATAAAGTTTTGAATCAACTCTTTAGTCTAGTTGAATCTGGACGATTAATTAAAGAAGACGATCGTATATCATTAAGATATCTTTATAACGCTGAAAAAATGATTGCTAAAAGAATGCTTGATTTAACAATTGAGAATGACATTGATATGAATGTTAACGCTCATATAGAAGCTTTTGAATCTATGAATGATATTCTCTATACTCAAGCGCAAAGAAAAGCAATTCATTTAGCCTTATCGAACCATATGAGTATTATAACTGGAGGTCCAGGGACAGGAAAGACGACAGTTATTAAAGGTTTGATTCATGTTTATAAAATGATGAGAAATCAATCAATCAATAAAGATGATATTCGTTTAGCAGCACCAACTGGAAAAGCAGCAAAAAGATTATCAGAATCAACTGATTTGCCAGCTTCTACAATTCATAAACTACTAGGGTATGATTTTGATGGCGAGTTTAAGTTTGATGAACTAAATCCTCTTGACGCTAAATTAATCATCATTGATGAAGCATCTATGATAGATTGTTTGTTAATGAGAAGATTATTGAATGCAATTAAATCTGGAACAATCGTCGTGCTTGTTGGAGATGCGAACCAATTGCCTTCGGTAGGACCAGGAGAAGTTTTAAATGATTTAATTCAGTCTGATTTGTTTCCTGTTCAAGAGCTCAACATTATTCATAGACAAGCGCATGATTCAAATATTATTTCACTAGCCTATGATGTATTAGAGAAACATATTAGTGAAGATATACAAAAAAATAGTGATGATAGAATGTTTATTCATGCAAAGGATGAATATTTAAGTTCTACAGTACTTAAAGTTATTGACAGGTTAATTCAAAAAAATTATAAATTACTAGAAGATATTCAAGTACTTATTCCTATGTATAAAGGTCAAAATGGTATTAATCGATTAAATGATGTTATACAAGAAACTTTTAATGGGGATAACAAGGCGATGTCATTAACCTATGGAGATAAGAAGTTTTATTTTCAAGATAAGGTCATGCAATTAGTCAATCAGCCTGATAAAAACGTTATGAACGGAGATCAAGGCGTCGTTGTTGGTATTGATGACGAAAAAGAAATACTTGTTGATTTTTCCGGACAATTAGTGAAGTATAATAGAAAAGAATTAGATCAACTTACTTTAGCTTATGCTACATCAATCCATAAGTCTCAAGGTTCAGAATATAAAGTTGTTATCTTGCCATTAACATTAGCTTATTCAATTATGTTAAGAAAGAAATTACTTTATACAGCAATAACCAGAGCTAAAGAAATATTGATAATGGTTGGTAACTTTGAAGCCTTTAAAAGAGGTGTTTTAGGTAAAGATAGACAACGGAAAACGATGTTAAGAGAGTTCTTGTTAGAAGAAATAAATCAAACACCTGAAAACCAAATCAGAATTGAAGATTTTTTAGATGAATAAGTTTGCAAATTAATGGTTTATATTGTATAATATTTTTGAAATCAATGATGAAGATTATTAGTAAATTAAGTTAATTAATAGAGAGTTTAGTCAAGGTGGAAGCTAAACAAACTTATTTATGAAGCTCCTTCTGAGAGGTGTTAATCACACACGTTGCTCGCGTTAAGAGTTTTAAGTGCTAGGTAACTAGAATAAAGGTGGTACCGCGATTCAATCGTCCTTGGTTTAAGGGACGATTTTCTTATTTTATGAGGTGATTAGATGAAAAAATTAAAAGGATTTGAAATTAGAGACATATGGTTAAACTTTTTTAGAGATAAAGGACACCGTATTGAAGAAAGTGCATCATTAATTCCAAATAATGATCCTACTTTGTTATGGATGAACTCTGGTGTAGCAGCATTAAAGCCGTATTTTGATGGTAGGGTTGTCCCTAAAAATCCAAGAATGGTCAATGTACAAAAATGTATTCGTACGAATGACATTGAAAATGTTGGTAACACAGCTAGACATCATACTTTTTTTGAGATGATGGGTAACTTTTCGATTGGAGATTATTTTAGAAGTGAAGCTATTGAATATGCATATGAATTGCTAACGAGTCCAAAATATTTTGATTTACCAATAGAGAAGTTATACTTTACTTATTATCCAACCGATACAGATACTTATGATAAATGGTTAGAAATAGGGATAAAACCAAATCATTTAATTCCATCTGAAAATAATTTCTGGGAAATTGGAACAGGGCCTTGTGGTCCATGTACCGAAATATTCTTTGATAGAGGAGAAGAATTCGGAGACTTTACAACAGAGAGTATTAAAAAAGATATTGAGAATGATCGATATGTAGAATTATGGAATGTTGTTTTATCTCAATTTAATGCAAAAGAAGATTTAAAACGAGAAGATTACCCTGAACTTCCAAATAAAAATATAGATACAGGTGCAGGTTTAGAACGTTTTGCTTCTGTCTTTCAAAATGCTAAAACTAATTTTGAAACGGATTTATTCTTACCAATTATTAATCGTTTTAGTGAGATTTCAAATATAGAATATACTGGTCAAAAATCCTTTAAAATTATTGCTGATCATGTTAGAACAATAACGATGGCTTTAAATGATGGCGCGATGATTTCTAATGAGGGTCGAGGTTATGTTATAAGACGTTTATTGAGAAGAGCTGTTAAACATGGTAAGCAAAACGGTATTGATAAACCTTTTTTAACTGAACTTGTGACTGTTGTTATTCAATTAATGAAACCAACTTATACAGATTTATTAGAAAAAGAAGAAATGATAAAAAAGATAATTCATAGTGAAGAAGTGAAGTTTTTAGAAACACTTCAATCAGGTGAAGAAAAACTTAAAGAAATCATTCTTCAAAGCTCAAACAATATAATCAGTGGAGAAGATGCGTTTGTATTATATGATACTTACGGTTTTCCTTTAGAATTAACGGATGAATATGCAGAAGAACAAGGTTATAAAGTTGATTATTTAGGTTTTGAAAAAGAGATGAATTTGCAAAAAGAAAGAGCACGTAATGCTCGGACTGAATCATCTTCTTTAGCTTCACAAAACCAAGAATATTTAAATTTTGTTGAAGAATCTGAATTTGTTGGATATGAAAAACTTAATGAAAATGTAAAAGTAATTAAAGTTTTTCCTGAAGGTATCGTTCTTGATAAAACACCATTTTACGCTACATCTGGTGGTCAAGCAGCTGACATTGGTATCATCTACAATGACGATATTCGTCTACATGTTATTGATGTGAATAAATTACCTAATGGACAATTTATCCATAAAATTAAAGAAGATATTTCAAGAAAACTAGAAGGATTAGAATTTAAAGCAAGTGTTGATCAAAAAAATAGAGAGTTTACCGAATATCACCATTCAGCTACTCATTTATTGTTTAAGGTTCTTAGAGATCGATTAGGAAAACATGTAAGTCAACAAGGATCACAGGTAACGAGTGATAATCTAAGGTTTGATTTTAATCATTATGAAAATCTTGATGAGGAAATGATTCTTAGTATTGAAAAAGATGTTAATGATATGATTAAAGATTCTTATCCAACAACAACATCTATTCTTTCAGTTGATGAAGCAAAACAAAAAGGTGCGATTGCTGAATTTGGAGAAAAGTATACAGATAAAGTTAGAACTGTTGATTTAAAGTATACTTTAGATTTATGTGGTGGGACTCATGTAAAAGACATCGCAGATATTGAAAGGTTCGCAATTAAATCAGTTTATTCAATTGGCTCTGGAATTTTTAGGATTGAAGCATTGGTCAATAATCGAGTTGATGACTTAGTCAAAGATATGAAGGGTCTTAATGAAGACTTAGATAACCTCAAACGTAAAGCAGAAAGAATCATTGAGGAAGCAAAACAAGAAGAGATAAATTTAGATATTCATTTTGATGACGATTATCAAGTTAAAGGTAGCTATGAAGATGTTATTCATCAACATGATTTATTAAGACAATATCAAATGGAAGTCAAAAATCTTGAAAAAGAATATAATCGTATCAAAGAAGAAAAAGCAATTAAGAATGTCGCTGATTTTTCAAATGATACCTTTGGCAATAATATTATCTCTATAGTAGATGGTGTTAATGCATCTGTATTAAAGCAATTAGCTGATGATTTAATTCAAACACTAGAACAAGGATTTGTTTTTTTAGCAACAATACAAAGTGATAAAGTTGTCTTTATTGCAAAGAGTAATAACAAAAACTTAGATGCTGGTAAAATTGTAAAAGAAGCTGCTATGGTCTGTGGTGGATCTGGTGGGGGACGCAAAGATTTTGCTCAAGCAGGTGGGAAAGATGCTTCGAAAGTTAATGAAGCTATAGATAAAGTGAAGGCGATGGTATTATGAAAATTCTTGGTTTAGATGCTGGTTCTAAAACATTAGGTGTTGCTAGTTCCGATTTAACTCAAACCGTCGCTACGATGGTTAAAACCATTACTTTTGAAACCAATCATTTTAGGACAGCAATTAATGAGTTAAAAACATTGATTGATTTCTCAGAATATGAGAAAATAGTTTTAGGGTTACCAAAGAACATGAATGGTTCTTTAGGATCTCAAGCTGAAGATACAATGTCTTTTAAAAGACTATTAGAATCAGCGACAGGTTTAGAAGTGGTATTATGGGATGAACGTTTAACATCAAAAATGGCTCATTCTTTAATGATATCTGCAGATATGAGCAGAAAAAAAAGAAAGAAAAAAGTCGATTATATCGCAGCTACAATTATATTACAAAGCTATTTAGATAGCAGAAAGTGAGGACAATATGACAGAATTACAAGATGATACTCTTATACTTACCGATGAATTAGGAAATGAGTTAACAGCTAGAATTATTTTAACTTTTGAATCAGAAGATTTTAATAAATCATATGTGGTTTATAAATTAGATGATGATGAAGAAGATGAATATCATGCTGCTAGTTTTAATCCAGAAGACGGTGACGAAGGATCTCTTGGTCAAGTAGAAACTGATGAAGAGTGGGACTTAATTGAAGAAGTTTTAGAAAGTTTCCTTGACGAAGAAGAAGACGAAGAAGAAGACGAAGAAGAAAAAGAATAAGCAATGAATCATGAATATTTGAAGTCAATCAATCAATCATTGGATCATCCAATCATTGATGATTTAAAAGAACAAGCTTTAAAAGGGCAAATACCGATTATCACTGATGAAGGTATTCGTTTTTTGATTCAAATTTTAAAAATTAAGAAGGCAAAAAAAGTGCTTGAGATTGGAACTGCTATAGGCTATAGTTCTATTCTTATGGCACTTTTTACCAATGTTGATATCACTTCGATTGAAAGGGACATCAATCTTTTTAATCAAGCAAAAAAGAATGTAGATTTGAGTGGCTTGAACAACCGAATTCATTTGATATTAGCTGACGCAAATGATATCTCTATCAATGATAATGATTTTGATCTCGTCTTTATTGATGCAGCTAAATCATCTTATATTCATTTTTTTGATAAGTTTTCAAAAAATATAAAATCAGGTGGAATCATTATGTCTGATAATTTGCTTTTTAGGGGACAGGTTGCAGATCATGATTTAATTCAAAGTAAAAATAGAATGCAACTGGTTAAAAAAATAAATAAGTTTAATGAATATATTGTTAATCATCCTGATTTTGAAACTTATATATATTCAATTGGAGATGGCATTTCAATTTCTATTAAGAAATAGGTGGTTTTTTGAAATTAGTAGTTAGAATAAAAAATAAAAATGAAATTAAACATTTGGCTGAAATTGGCGCCAATGTTTTTTTGCTAGATACAAACGATTTAACAACAAAAGTGATTTTCCCTTTGGATAAATCACAGTTAATAAGTATAAATCAAACGATTAATAACTTGGGAAAAGAAACCTATGTTTTATTGAATAAGATGATACATGAGTCTGATGTTGCATTAGTGAAATCGTGGTTATTAGTATTTAAAGATATTGATATTGATGGTATTGTTATCAATGATTTTACAATTTATGTTTTAGCTAAAGAACTTGGCATTGAAGATAAAATTATATATCAGCCAGGTACAATGAATACCAATAGTTTTGATGTTTCATACCTAGAAAATAAAATTAAAGGCATGACTTTATCAAAAGAGATTACCCTTGAAGAAATAATAGAGATGATGAAGGCTTCAAATAACATCGAATATTCTTTGCTAGGACATGGATTTATTGATATGTTTTATTCAAAAAGAAAACTAATTTCTAATTACTTTATCCATAAAAATTTAGTTGGAAGAAAAGTGAAATATAATGACCATTTTGTTATCGAGGAAAAAACTAGAGAGAATACTTTTTATCCCATATATGAAGATGAAATGGGTACCCATATATTTAGAGATAAAAAATTACAATCTTTTGATGAAGTTAGAAAGTTAAAAAACCAATTATCTGATCTATTTATTGAAAGAATTTTTATGGGCGATGAAGAGTATTACCACTCTATTAGCGCCTATCTTAATGTAGAAGCTGAAAAGTCATTTATAGAAATGTATGGTGATGCATATCACCAAGGATTTTATTACACACCTACTGAAAAAACGAAGGGTGAGAGACATGTTGACTGAGTTATTAGCACCTGCAGGTGATTTGCAAAAAGCTAAAATAGCATTATTATATGGTGCAGATGCAGTATACATAGGAGGAAAGAAGTTTTCTTTAAGAGCTAGAGCCTCTAACTTCGATTTATCAATGATTGAAGAATTAGTTCAATTTGCCCATCAACTTAATAAAAAAGTGTATGTTACGATGAATATGGTTTTTCATGATGAAGATTCATATGGCTTAGATGATTATTTGATAGATTTAGAAAAAATTAATGTTGATGCTATCATCTGCTCAAATATGATTGTTATTGAAAGAGCAAAAGCATTAACCAAGCTAGAAATTCATTTATCTACTCAATTCTCTTTAACAAATTCCTCTTTAGCGAACTATTTTTATGAAGAAGGTATTCAAAGAGTTGTTTTATCAAGAGAAGCATCTTTAGAAGAAATCAAAGAAATTCAAAAAAATTCAAAAACTGATTTAGAAGTATTTATTCACGGAGGAATGTGTGTGTCTTATTCTGGAAGATGTACATTATCAAATTATACAGTTTTAAGAGATGCTAATCGTGGTGGATGTGCTCATACGTGTCGTTGGTTATATAATTTATATGATGATGGCGAATTGCTTTCTGATGACTTTGATTATCAAATGTCTTCGAAAGATTTAGAAGCAACTTACTTTATTAAAGATTTATTAGATTTAAAGGTAGTTTCATTAAAAGTTGAAGGTCGGATGAAGTCAATTCACTATATAGCAACTGTGATTAATGCGTATCGAATGATGATTGACGATTATCAAATTAATTGCATGAAACCAATTGAATTTTACCAAACAGAAATAAAAAAAGCGGAAAATAGATTAACGTCTCATGGTTTTTTCGAAGGAGATACTACGACTGAACAACAACTTTATAATAGCCGAAGTGAAATACCTACAAAAGAGTTTGTTGGTATTGTCAAAGACTATGATAGTTCAAAAAAACAGATAATTCTTCAACAAAGAAACTATTTTGAACCAGGAGATAATCTTGAGATTTTAATGCCAAATAAAACGATTATTCAATTAACTGCCAAACACTTATATGATGAAGAAGATCATATACTTGATGCAGCAAGACATCCACTACAAACCATTAAAGTTCATTGTCCTGTTGTTATTCAAGCAAATAGTATGGTCAGAAAAATTTTAGTTTAAGAATATATTCAAACTATGTTATAATAATAAAATGTAAAGGGGATTAAAAACATGGAAAATAAATTTAAATTAACCCAAGCAGGTTACGATCAACACCAATTAGAGTTGGAAGAATTAAAAGGACCTGTTAGAGAAAAAAACTTACAAGATTTAAAAGAAGCAAGAGCTCAAGGTGATTTGTCTGAAAATGCTGATTATGATGCAGCGAGAGATGAACAAGCTAGAATTGAAGCTCGAATTAAAGAAATCGAAAATATTTTAAAAAATGCAGTTATTATTAATGAAAACAGTCGTTCAAAATTAATTGCAGTTGGAAAACAAATTACAGTTAAATTCGTTAAACAAAACATTGAAAAGAAATTAAAATTAGTAGGTCCAGTTGAAGCGAATCCTCTAAATAATCAAATTTCTGATGAATCACCTTTAGGAAAAGCATTGCTTGGACAGAAAAAAGGACAAATTATTCATTACAAAGCAGAAACTGGTAAAGATATCACTGTTGAAATCATTGATGTAAAATAAATACTGAGGAGCAAATTGTGATAGGAATTATAGGTGCACTAGATATTGAATTAAATTTCCTTTTTGAAAATATGGCAATCGCTCAAACTGAATTAATTGGTGATAAAACATATTACATAGGATATATTAAAAATCAAGAAGTTGTCGTCGCTAAATCTGATATTGGAAAAGTGAACGCTGCTATAACCGCAACTATTTTAGCAAGTCATTATCACGTTAATCTTATTATTAACACTGGTTTAGCTGGTGGTGTTAACCCATCAAAAGTTGGTGAAATCATACTTGCTGAAGGATTATCATATTTTGATGCTTCCACAACTGCGATAGATGATAACCCTCATGGACAATTAGGTAATGATCCTTTGATTGTAAAAACTGATCAAGTTTATTTAAATAAAGCAAAATCAATTTTTAATCAATTGGGTTATGACTATAAAGTTGGTCATATTGTTTCTGGCGATAGGTTTGTAACGAAACTAAGAACAATAGATAAAATAAGTAAAAATGTAAACAATATTTTAGCGTGTGAAATGGAAGGTATGGCTATTGCTATAACCGCTTATAAATTTAATATTCCTTTTGTCTCTATTAGAGGTATATCAGATGTTATAGAAGACCATACACAAACACATACATATTTTAAAGTATCAAAAGAAGTCGCTAGAAAATGCTCAAACTTTGTTTTGTCATTCTTAGAGGTCTTAGATGCGACAAGTTAAACTTGATGATTATCTTTATAATTATCAAGTTTTTTTCAAAAAAAACAAACATATGTATTTAAGAGTAAAAGAAAATATAATTACAGTCACCTGTAATAAAAAGATGACTTACGATATGATTGAATCGTTTATAATTCATCATAAACGTTGGATTCTAAGTCGTAACAAAATTGATGATAAGATAGATTTATATAGTTCAAATAAAATGAACTTATGGGGCATATCTTATCCAATTGTGTATGATGCGATGATGAAAGAGTCAATTGTTTTTGATGGAAATCAATTTTATTTTAAAAGTAAAGACATAAGCAAAAATAAAATTGAACTGTTTTATAAAGAAGAAATAATTAAAGAAATTAACCGAGTTATTTCCATTGAAAAAGATTTGATTAATCAATATATTGATATTAAAAATCTAACATACAAAACGCAATTGATGAAGTCAAGATTAGGAAGTTGTCTTTCTCAAAAAAGAATCGTAAAATTGAATTCTATCTTGGCAAGATTCGAAAAAAAATACTTAAAATTGGTGCTTTTCCATGAGTTAGCTCATTTGAATGTGCAAAATCATTCTTATAAATTTCATCAATTGCTAGAAAAATTATATAAGAATCATGTTACTGAAAATAGAGCATTAAAGAGTCAAGTAAAGAAATTTAAAATGTAAGTCTATACCTTGATAAAAAGTAGACTTTTTAGCCATTTTATAATATAATAATGTATACAGTTTATATACCTGGAGGCGGAAATGATTGAAATTTTTCTGAAAAAGAAATATTTTTACCCTAACGAATACCATAAAACTATTTATGATATTGATTTTAATCAATTAAAGTCTTTAGGAATCAAACAGATAATGATTGACTTAGATAACACTTTAATCCCCTATGATGAGCATTTACCTAATCAAAAAGTGAAGTCATTAATAAGTTTTATAAAGTCATTAAAAATGGATGTTGTTATAATTTCCAACAATAGAGAAAACAGAGTTAAGTCTTTTTGCGAAGATATCGATTGCAAATATGTTTATAGTGCTAAAAAACCATTAAAAA
Source organism: uncultured Candidatus Izemoplasmatales bacterium (assembly GCA_964461565.1). Lineage (GTDB taxonomy): Bacteria > Bacillota_I > Bacilli_A > Izemoplasmatales > Hujiaoplasmataceae > Hujiaoplasma. The sequence continues at coordinate 44,210 of CAYWUZ010000005.1, forward strand.
CAGGCTTTAAGAAAGCTTTATCACACTTAGGTAATCCAGTTAACGATTCGGTTGCCTTGATTGGTGACCAATTTATGACCGATGTGTTTGGTGGTAATCGGATGGGCTTTTATACTATTGTTGTTGATGCGATTAAGAGAAAGACAGAAAAATGGTATACCAAAATTAATAGAAAACTAGAAAAAAGAGTGCTGTCAAGACTAAAGAAAACTGATCCTGATTTTTACAGTTCAAAAAGCTTAGAGGAGAAGAGGTAAAGTATGAGTCAAGATGCTTATTGTAGTGGTTGTGGTTCGAAAATTCAAAGTTCTGATAAAACGAAGCCAGGCTATATTAGTGAAGAACTTATCAATGAAAAATCTCCTGAAGAACTTATATGTCAACGTTGTTTTAGAATTAAGAATTACTCAGAAACTTTTCCTTATGAAGTATCCAATCAACAATTTTTAGAAGTGATTGATAAGATTCGTAATGAAGATGCTCTAATTGTAAAGATTGTCGATATATTTGATTTCTCAGGCTCTTTTGTTCCTGCTATGAAATTATTGACAGAGAAAAAAGATTTTATTTTAGTTGGAAATAAAGTTGACTTGTTACCAAAAAATGTTAAACATAAGAAAATATTGAGTTGGTTAAAAATCATGTTAAAAAATCAAGGTTTTGATGTTTTAGACAGTGTTTTAGTATCAGCGAAATATGGTGATAATTTTGATGAATTGATGCGATTAATTTATAAGTATAAAGGTAATCGCAATGTCTATATAGTAGGATCAACCAATGTTGGTAAATCAAAGATAATCAATCAAATATTAAAAAGATATTTAGGGGCAGCGTCAAATATTGTTACTGAATCTTTATCGCCGCAAACCACTTTAGGGTTAATTGGTTTTAATTTGATTGATGGTTCTATGATTTATGACACGCCAGGTGTGGTTAATAAACACCAATATATGCATTATTTATCTCGCTCATCTTATAAGATGACTTACCCTCAAAAAGAAGTTAAACCACTCGTATTTCAATTAAACGAAGAACAAACTTTATTTTTTGGTGGTTTAGCAAGAATGGATATTATTTCTGGTGAAACTTGTGATGTGATTAATATTGTAACTTATTTTTCAAATCGTTTAAATATCCACAGAACAAAGACAGATAAAGCCAATAAACTCTATAAAGAAAAATTATATTCATTATTATCTCCACCTGTTTCTAAAGAAGAGGAATTACCAAAATGGGTTTTTCATGAATTTAGAATTAGAGATAATCAAAAATATGATATCGTTTTTTCTGGTCTTGGTTTCATAACATTAAGAGCACCATTTCATATTAAAGCTTATGCGCCATTTGTTGTTGGTGTTTACACAAGATTGGCAATCATATAATGAATGATCTTATTTTAAGAATAAAATTGTATTTGAACACTATATTCTCTAGTGATTTAGAGAGATTAAATCATATTTATTCAGTGAATAAGGTTGCGATTGCATTAGGAAAAAAATACAATGTTGATATTGAAAAATTAGAAATTGCTGCTTTGTTGCATGATGCAACAAAAAATGATGGATTAGAAAAAATAAAACGTATGGCAAGAATCAAATTTGATGATTCGATTTTATCAAATATTCCTAAGGGTTGCCTTCATGCTTACTCAGCTACGGTACTTGCTAATCAACATTTTAATATTGTTGACCAAGAAATTTTAGATGCAATTACTTATCACTGTAGCGGAAGAAAAGCGATGTCTTTAGTAGAACAAATTATCTATATAAGCGATTTTATTGAAGAAACGAGAGATTTTGTTCAAGATGGTTTAAGAGAGTTAGCCTTTATAAGTTTAGATGCCGCAACATACTTAATAATGAAAGATACTATAAATTATTTAGAAAATAAGAATGCTTTTATTTCGGACTTAACAATGGAAGCATATCGATATTATCAAGACCGGAGGTAATTGATGACCGAAAGATTAGAAAAAGTAAAAAATACACTATTGGACTTAAAACTATTTGATATCATTATTTATGATTTTAGAGGCGTTTCTCCATTTTTTGATTATCAGATTATTGCTTCAGCTTCTAATGAAAGACAAGCGCATTCTTCAATAGAGTTTATTAAGAAAATTTTAGATGAAAACGACAATTTTCATGTTGAAAGTGATACTTCTAATCGATGGGTATTGATTGATTTAAAAGATATAATCATTCATGTTTTCCATAAGGAAACACGAAACGACTATCAAATTGAAAAGTTATTTTATGATAGAATGGTTATTTATCCAGAGGATACGCATCATGGAATATGATTATCTAGCGAACTTTTATGATGCGTTTATAGATCAAGAAGTTTACGAACAATATCTTGATTATATTAATAAGTATTCATCGACGGGTTCAGTTCTTGATATTGGATGTGGAACAGGTAATTTATCGCTTCAATTAGCGCGTTTAGGTTATGGCGTAGTTGCTACGGACTTAAGTGAAAACATGCTTCATATCGTTTCGCAAAGAGCGGAAGAGGAATCATTGAAAATCGAGGTTGGGGTTTATGATATGTTAGACCCAATTGAATTTCAGTTTGATTTAATTATCGCTTCAATGGATGTTATCAATCATTTATCGGATTTAGAAGATGTTGAATTTGGTTTTACTAATATCTATAACAGTTTAAGAGAAAATGGTATTTTCATTTTTGATGTATTGTCAGTAGAGTTTATTGATGCTTTTGATGGTTATGAAGAAAATGATGATGAATACCATTTTTACTGGCATAGTCAAAAGGGTGATAAACCTCATAGCATCGTTCATACCATTCGTGTAGAACAATTAGATGAACCACATGAAATTCAAATTTATGAACAAACTCATGAATATAGTGAATATGAAAAAATCTTAGATAAAGTAGGATTTAAAATAGTAGATTCAAAATCCCTACCTGAACGAAAAATATACGTTGTACAAAAACAAGAACTTTAAACACTTCATTTTGAAGTGTTTTTTTTAAAGAGATTATCGAAACCATATGTAATATATGGTTGAGGTGATAATTTTATGAAATGGCTAAAAAATAATGTTGGTGTTGTATTGATTATTGTAGCTATTATTGGCTTTGTATTATTTAATTCATTATCAAATTTTAATCAAGTTACTTCTATTGATAATGATTTTCCAACTCAAGAGAGTGAAAATGACGAAAGCATCATTAAAGTTGAGATTAAAGGTGAAGTTCTTCGTCCAGGTATTTATGATTTGAATCTTGGGGATCGTGTAGTAGATTTGATTAATAAAGCTGGGGGACTTACAATCAACGCAGATACCGATTCAATCAATCAATCACAAAGACTAGTCGACGAATTAGTTGTATCGATTCCAAGCAAAAGCGATTATAATTTACCACCTGATGATATATTTCGGTATATTCAGGTTGAAATCAAAGGAGAAGTTGTTTTGCCTGGTGTATATAGAATGAAAGAAAATGCAATAATCTATGATTTAATTATTGAAGCAGGTGGATTATCTAGTTTAGCTGATACATCTAATATTAATTTAGCTGAAAAGTTAATAGATAAAATGACTTATTTGGTGAAAAAAAAGGATGATTCATCTATATACGTTGAACTTAAGGGTGAAGTTAAACAGCCAGGTGTTTATGAAATGAACCAAGGAGACTTATTAATTAATGTTATTGATAAAGCAGGTGGATTCACAGATAGCGCTTATATTGATGAATTAAATTTAGCAGATAAATTAAAAAACAATCAAGTGATTTATGTGGTTCACATAAACGATGTCATCAAAGAGAAGGCTATAGAGATTAAGGGAGAGGTTAAACAACCCGGTGTATATTATTTTTATGACGAAACAAGAATCATTGATGTCATTCAAATGGCGGGAGGTTTAACTGAACTAGCAAATTATGAAAAGATTAACTTATCAGAAATAGTGAATGATGAACAATTACTGATTATTCCAAAAGTAGAAGATGAAAAGATGATTGCGGTAGACTTAAAGGGAGAGGTTAAATATCCCGGAGTGTATTATTTGCTTGAAGGATCAAGAACTATTGACTTAATTCGATTGGCAGGGGGTTTTAGACCGGACGCTGACTCAGGGTCAATCAATTTGTCAGAAATACTTGAGGATCAAGATATAATTTTAGTGAATAAGCATGAAGACTTAAACAAGTATTACTATATTGAGATTACAGGAGAAATTATGTTGCCAGGGATTTATAGCGTATTACCAGGTGAGAGACTCATTATGCTCGTTAATCGTGCTGGTGGATTTGCCAGTAACGCTTATACTGATGACTTAAACCTCACAAGAGAATTGATTGATGAAGAAAAAATTGTGATACCAAGTAAAGCTGATGAAAAAATATATGTAGTGATTACTGGAGAGGTGTTTAATCCAGGAACATATAATGTTTCCAAAGGGATTACAATTAGAGATATGATTGATATAGCAGGAGGTCTTACAGTTAACGCAGACATTCAAAAAATAGATTTTTACAAACAATTAAACATAGATCAAGCAATTCATATAGTATCAGTAGAAGAAGATATTCCAGATATACCAAATGATCCTTCGGGGAAAATAGACATTAATACTGCCAATAGTGAAGCCTTACAAACACTGAATGGAATAGGCATAATCTTAGCTGAAAGAATCATAGAATATAGAATAAGTAATGGTGGTTTTCAAAACATAGAAGAAATCATGAATGTATCAGGCATAGGTACAAGCATTTATGAAAAAATTAAAGACGATATTACTGTGTAACTCATCAAAATATATTCACATAATCATTATTCTCTCTTTAGCCTTATATATAAGAAAACAACCATTTCTTTTAATGGTTGTTTTTGCATATCTATGTATACTATCAAGAAAACAAAAAAGTCTAGTGGTTCTATCACTAATTGTTGTTTTACTTGTTGGATTAAGAGTATGGTTATTTGACCAAAAAGTGAATGAAGAATTTCCGATTATAGCTGAGGTTTTGGAGGTTAATGAAAATCATATATTGGTGAAATCTAAATACAGATATATTGTATATACTGAAGAAGTTAACAATTTTTATCCAGGAATGAATATTTTGATTGAAGGTCAATATCAAGTGATTGATGAAATGAATATAGGTCATGGTTTTTCTTATAAAGAATACTTAAAATCTCAGAATATTCAAGCTGTAATTTATCCAAAAGAATTAACAATACTTAGTTATCAAAAGAACCTTAATTATATACCATATAAAATTTCATTATGGATAGAAGATCATTTTTCTATTAAAAGTATTGAATATATAAAACTATTTATTTTAGGGAATAAAGCTAATCTTGATGAAGATGTTTATAATCAATCAAAAAGTATTGGTATATCGCATTTATATGCAGTTTCAGGAATGCACTTGGGAATGATATTATTAATTATGAACTATATTCTTAGTTTGTTTTATATGAAGAGGAATACGCATGTCTTAATCCTAATGATCAGCTTATTTCTATATAACTTAATAACAGGTTTTTCGATATCCATTATTAGAGCTTCACTTTTATATTTATCTATTTTTATATTTAAGAAATCAAGATTTCCCTTGTCGAAAACAGATTATTTATCTATTATCTTTTTATTATTAATTCTTTATAACCCTTATATGATTTTTTATGTTGGATTTCAACTGTCATTTTTAATGACTTATGTTATTATTTTAATCTCACAGAGCATATCAAAATATTCAAAAATTAAGCAATTAATCATATTAAGTATAGTTACTTTTATGTTTGGTTTGCCAATCATTTTAGCAATGAATAAAAGTTTTGGTGTGTTTAACCTTTTATACAATCCTATATTCATTATATACGTTATTTTTTTATTGTTGCCAGGAACATTTATCGTTATAATACTGCCAATTTTTGAAAATACTTATTTGCTATTAATCAATGCCTTTGAACAGCTCATTAATTACGCAGATCAATTGAACATATATATTTACATGAATTTCAGTCATTGGATATTTATTCTGTTTTATTGGGTTTTATTAGTTTACACAATCACTTTATATTATAATTCAAGACTCAGTAATAAAATCGTTTTAACTTGGTCAATGTTTATACTGATTGTTTATCATAGCAGTCTGTTTACTTTAACAACAAAAGTAACAATTCTTGATGTTAACCAAGGGGACGCCATATTGATTCAAAACATGACTTGTAAGATGTTAATCGATACAGGGAACAGGGATGATTATAATACGATTATAAATTATCTTAAAGGTCAAAATATAAGATCACTAGATGTATTGTTGATTACACATTCACATATTGATCATTATGGTGAAACCAATGATATTACTAAAGATATAAATGTCGATAATGTATATATGAACAAGGAGAATAATAATATAACTTATCAAAACCAGTTAATATTAAATAAAAATGATGTGTTCAATTGTGGAAATCTACAATTTAAAGTACTAAACGCTGATAATCTGTTAAAGAATGAAAACAACAACTCACTGGTTCTATATTCTGAAATTCATAATGAGAAGTGGTTGTTTACTGGCGATATTGAAAGTGATATTGAACTTAAACTGATTGAAGAATATCAATTACAGATAGATCATCTCAAAGTAGCACATCATGGTTCAAACACTTCTTCAAACAATCAGTTTCTTGAACAATTACAACCAAAGAATGCTTATATATCAGTTGGTATAAATAGTTATGGGATGCCTGATAAACAGGTTATAGATCGATTTCAACATTTGAATATAAATCTATTCTCAACAATAGAATACGGAAGTATAGAAATAGTCTATATAGGCAACTATAGTTATAAATCATTCTATAATGGTTATAAAAAACTATATGATTTTCATTGAACTAGAATATATAAAACAGAATAATTATGATATAATAAGTAAGGTAAAGTGAGATGATGATATGAATAAGAATTGTTATTTGCTTCATGGCGATGACCATTTTTCTATTAAAGAAAAAACTTCACAGATTTTCTTTGAAAATGGTGTAGATAATGATGCAGTTGAAGTATATGATTTTGAAGAAGTAGGATTACATATAGCAATGTCAAATGCATTGACATTACCTTTTTTGGTTGATAAAAAAGGTGTTGTTATTCGGAATGCCAGTTTTTTAAAAAAACAAGGTAAAATTAGTGATGAAGAAGTTGAGGATTTAATTAGATTTTGTAAAATGGACGTTTTAGAGACGGTTTTAGTTATTCAAGCACCATATGAACAAATTGATGCACAAAAAAAAATAGTTAAGTTTTTGAAAAAAAACATCAGTCATTTTGTGTTTAACCATAATAAAAATTTAAATGTATATGAATATGTTAAAGAAAAACTATATGAAAACCAAATCAAAATAGAAGCTTTTGCTTTAACACAGTTTGTTAATAGAATTAATCATGATTTAGATAGTGTTAACAATGAAATAGATAAATTAATAGCTTATGCCAGTGGTAAAGAAGTTATTACCGCAGAAATTGTAAGTCAAATTACAGTTAAAGACATTGATGATAATATTTATAATTTGGTCAATGCATTATTAGATAAAAATAAAGTGAAGTTGATGGAAATATATGAGGATTTAAAAGCGATTAACACCAATGAAATATGGATGATTTCGTCAATATCAAATAAGTTTCTTGAAATACTGCACACTAAATCATTAATGAGTTTAGGATACAATCAAAATGACATTATGAGTTATTTTAATGTTTCTAGTGGTAGAGCTTATTATATGAAAAAAAACGCTGAAGAAACTGATATAGATGATCTGAGTCAACATATCACTTCTTTAGCGTATTTAGATTATAAAATTAAAAGTGGTCAAATAGATAAAAGTTTAGGTATTGAGTTGTTTTTATTAAATGCATAAAGACATCTTTTATTAAAACTGTATCTTAAATATAAATAAAAACGTTCGGATGACGAACGCTATTCTTTATTTATTAATTATTTTATAGTGCGTTTACTTTTGTTGATAATCGAGCTTTTTGTCTGTTAGCATAGTTTTTATGATGAATGCCTTTAGAAACACTTTTATCAATCTTTTTGAATGCATAATTTAATGCATCAATTGCTTTATCTTTTTCACCGTTTTTAACAGTTAGTTCAACTTTTTTAATAGCGGTTTTTAAAGAAGATTTGAATGATGCGTTAGCAAGACGTCTTTTTTGATTTTGAATATTACGTTTCTTTTGTTGTTTGTTGTTAGCCATGATTTTCACCTCCATGTGTATAGCGTAACTATTTTATCAAATAAAGATAAAAATTGCAACAAATAAAAGTTTAAATTGTGCTTTTTAATGAGATAATTAAGATATTGACCTTGGTAATTTAATTAAAACAAGATATAATAAATAAAATGAAGTAAATGAGGAGATAAACATCATGAAAATTAATTCTTTTAGTTTAGATAATCAAAAGCGTATGAACAATTTAATGATGTTAACAAATGGATTTCTTTCTTGTTATGGTGTCATTGAAGAGGAAACAGATCAATCTATTCCTGTTTTAAAATACCATGATGTTAATCAAGAAACGATACTTTATAATCCTTTATTTTCTTTTATTAAAGCTAATGATTTATTGTTAAATCCTAAATTTATTATGCCTGTTAATCATGAACAAAATTATGATATATCAAATGATATTTTAACCAGAAAATCTGTTTATTCAGTTAATAATACCCTTATTACGATTGAAAGTGAACGATTTATTGATAAAGATAATTTAATGATATACTCAACTTATAAATTTTACACATCAGATGAAATAACTTTAGATTTCTATCATGGAATCAATGAAAATATAGAGAAATCTAAATTAAATACTACTTTAGTTGAATCATCATTACATGAAATATTGGTGAATACAGATCACCCTGATTTTCAGATGGCACTTTTATATGAGAAAGATTTTAGACATAAAAACATCCATGGCTTTAATGATGCTATAGAACATTATAACATAAAAACTGAAGCCAATCGGATATATACAATTACTAAGTATATTGGTATTGGAAGTGATATAAATATACTTAGAAAGAGTTTAAGAAGTAAAGTTAACATCGGTTATGAAGCACTTAAAAAATCTCATAGCGAATTAAAAGAAAAAGAACTCAATCTTTATCGCGTTCAAGTATCAAATAATGATGCATTTCAAAAGTTGGTTGATTTTAGTCTTAGACATTTACTAAACGATAATAGCCATTATAATATTGAAGATTCTTTGGGTCTTAATACTTGGTTTAATCATTATTTTACAATATTTAATATGCCAGAAAAAACCAGAAGTTATTTTAAAAATCAAATTAATCGTTTGAGTGGAGCACGAACAAACGCTGAAGAGTTAGGCTGTCGTGGTGCGTTTTATATAGATGATAGCAATAGGATTGATTTAAGAGAATATTCTTTATTAGAAGGTGCTATTTTAGTATCTATAATGAATGTTTATTTAGAATATACTGAAGATTATTCGATTTTCATTGAAGGTGGCTTACAAGTCATTTATGAAATCTGTTTGTTTTATTATCAATACGCTAACTATGATGAAAAATTACATCATTACAGCTTAATGAATGTTTCTAATATAGACTACACTATTAATCACATTGATAATCATACACTGACGAATCATATGGTTAAACATAGTTTCAGAATTTTTAAAGCATTAATGAGGGATATTAAGAAAAAATCTTTAACCTACTATAAAGAATTTGTAAAAAAGAACAGTTATCATAAAATTGAAGATGATTTTAATTTGTTTTATCAAAAGCTATATATAATGAGAACGAATCATGATGATCTCTTATTCTCTTATGAAAGTTTTAATAAAGATTTCCAACAATCACGAATTTCTAACTTTGATAAAAAAATTAATATATCACTTGATCATTTATTAGTGCTGATTTTGTTTAAGAATAGATTTACTCAATCAACGCTTGAAAAGAACTACCGTTTTATTTTAGAAAACGCAGAAATGACTCAAATGAATCAATTATTAACGAGTCTACTGCCAATAGAAGGTAACATTGATCTCGCTTATGAGTGGTTAATGGAATATGCTTCTTTAAATAAGTCATCATTATTTGCAAATGAAAATAATCTTGATATTGGTATTGCTGGTGTCATCTATTATTTAATCCTTTACAGATTTAGTAAGCTTGATAGATTTCATCATCAATTTGTTGTCGATGCTTTAATTCCTAAAGCAATTAGAAGACTTGAATATAAATTTAAATATCTTAATTTTACAGCGAATATTAAAATTAAAAGAAATAGCGCTCGTATTGAGTGGAATGAATAAGGAGGAATCAATTATGAAACGAAAAACAAAAATAGTGTGTACCATTGGTCCAGCTATTGATACACCTGAAATGATTGAAAAAATCATTGATGCAGGTATGAATGTTGCGAGATTAAACTTTTCTCATGGAACACATGAGGAACACGAAAAACGAATAAATATGATTAGAAGTATATCTCATAGATTAAATAGATATATTGGAATCATGGCTGATACAAAGGGACCTGAAATCAGAACTGGTGATTTTAAAGATGGTGGAGTATCCTTTAAAAAAGGGGATATTGTAAAAGTTGTTAATGAGCCTATTTTAGGAACAAAAGAGTCTTTTTATATCGCTTCTAAAGAGATGTTTGAAGATGTAAAAGTTGGTGATTATTTACTGATAGATGATGGCAAGATGAGACTTGATATTCGAAAAGTTGAAAAGAATGAATTAGAATGTAGAGTTTGGAATACAGGTATGATTAAAAGTAAAAAAGGAGTCAATATTCCTAATGCTAAATTAAGTATGCCTTTTTTATCTGAAAAAGATAAATCTGATATTACTTTTGCTGTTAAAAATAAAGTTGATTTTATTGCATTATCATTTGTTCGAAGAAAAAGTGATATCGTCTCTGTTAAAGATCTTTTAAAAGAGGTTGGCGGAGATAATATCGAGATTATTGCTAAAATAGAAAATCAAGAAGGCGTTGATAATCTTGATGAAATCTTAGAAGTCACGGATGGAATTATGGTTGCTAGAGGGGACTTAGGGGTTGAGGTTTCAACACAGTTGGTTCCTATTTATCAAAAAAAGATTATTAAAAAAGCTAATGAAGTTGGAAAACCAGTTATTACGGCAACGCATATGTTGGAATCAATGATGGTTTCACCTAGACCTACAAGAGCTGAAGCGAGTGATGTAGCGAACGCTATATTGGATGGGTCTGATGCAATTATGTTATCAGGAGAAACGGCAGCGGGAGAGTATCCGATAGAGTCAGTATTGACTATGGATACAATTGCTAAAGCAATAGAAGATACGATTGATTATGAGCGTATTTTAACTAAAGCTATTCAATCTTCTCATCAAACAACCAATGATGCAATAGGTATTGCGGTAAGCCAAACAGTTTTAGCTTTGCCGAAAGCAGAAGTCATTGTTGCATTCACCGAGACTGGTGGTACTGCAAAAAGAATGGCAAAATTTAGACCTGAAGTTCCGATTATTGCGATTACTAATAATATAGAAACTTGTCAGAAACTATCATATTATTGGGGTGTTTTTGCAACAATTGGAGAAAATGTTACTGATTTAAAATATCATGATCAGGTAGCAATTAAGGTGGCTAAGGATTTTGGTTTCGAAGTAGGCGCTACCTTGGTAATTACCTCTGGATGGGGACAAAAACATGGTTATACTAATACCATGAGAATTATAGAAATTGAAGAATAAAATTAAAAGAACTAGATCAAATTGATCTAGTTCTCTTTGTTTTCTAAATGAAATTTTATATTAATTTTCTTAAATATTCGTCCGAAATAAAGATACCATTTAAATTTTACAACTATCCAGAAGAATGCTTCTGCAATTAAAATACCAGCGATGACATCAATGATGTAATGTTGTTTTAATGTTTGTGTTGCGATGATAATAGAAATTGATAAAACATATATTATAATTTTACTTAATTTAGGCATGTTTTTATCTAATCTAACACCAATAATAGCTATCCAACTTGAAATAGTATGCATAGAAGGAAGTGCATTTCTTGGTCCTGCTTGTTGGTAGATCCACATTACAATACTATCTGTGAAATTTAAATCTGTTCTTGGTGTACTATAATTATTATTTAGAAATAAACCTGAAGTGAGTCGCCATGCTTCAACATCTGACTGCCATAAGAAATACCAAATTCCACAAATTGTGAAAGTAATTATTCCAATTGTTGTAATAATATACATGTTTCTTTCTGAACGATAACTGATATAAACGAAAGAAAAAAACCAGAAGGGATAAGCAATAATATATGGATAAATAGTCCATGAAAGGTAAGGGACAGCTGTATTAAAACCATAAAAAATATAACTGTAATCTTTGCCGATGATATTAAATTTCTCTGCATATAATTGATTTCCAAAATAATTTATAAACAAAAATAATAATGTAATAAATAATGGAATAATAACTCTTTTAATTCTTTGTTTATCCATATAAATCCCCTTTTTCATAAATCTTAATAATTATATCATATTTCTCTTTAATAATGCAAAAGTTATCTGATTTGTTTTATATTGATTATGAAAGTTAATTGTGATAGAATAATATGAGGAAAAAGTGAGGGAAATTATGTTCGGACTAAGAAGCGATGGAAAAAAAATAAAGAATATTGATCCATTTATGAAAATCGTGCCACATCTTATGTTTAACCGAAATGATGCAATGGTTGGAAAATTTGAAGATGTAGATTGTTCTAAATTAGATGCATATATTCTTAAAAAAAGAAGAGAAGAAAATATTAAAATTGATTATATGGATATTATTATATCAGCTTTTGTTAGAACTTATTCATTAAGGCCAAAACTAAATCGTTTTGTTGTTAATGGAAGGTTATTCAAAAGAAACAATATTCAAATAGCATTCGCAATAAAGAAAAAGTTGGTGGATAATGCTGAGGAAACCGTATTAAAACTTACATTTGACGGTACTGAATCTATTTATGATGTTATGGAAAAAGTTCATAAAATTGTCAAAGAAAACATTGGAATTCAAAAAAGAAATGCCGTTGACAAACTCGCTGAATTATTCAGCCGAGGGCCTAATTTTATTATTAAATACACTGTAAGATTTTTTATGTTTTTAGACAAACATGGTATGTTACCAAAATCTATCCTTAATGCATCTCCATTTCACACTTCTGTATTTTTAGTTAATTCAAGATCCATAAAAATGAGTCCTGTACTTCATCATATTTATAATTTTGGTACAACAGGTGCTTTTGTATCAATGGGAAAAGAAACATTTCAACCCGTTGTTATTAACCCTAATACTAATGAATTTGCCGTAAAGAAAATTATGCAAATGGGTATCGTTGTAGATGAAAGAATATGTGATGGATTATATAACAGTTTATCATCAAAAGAACTCCAACGCATTTTGGCAAATCCTGAAGTGTTAGATGAAAAAAATCATAATGTTATTAAGGATGAAGATTAGTATGATTATACCAGGAATTTTTATTATACTTTTTGGTCTGTTTTTTGCTTTGATAGGTTTCAAATTTTTAACAAAGCCTGAACAAACTATTAAACGTATGCAAGAGATAAAGTATAAATCATCTAGTCAACCAGCCAAACAAGCCGTTATAACAACAAGAGTTTTAGGTGTGATATTATTGCTTATTGGTATATATTTTATTGGATTAGGTATCAATGTGTTAATTAACTAAAGAAACAGAGAAATCTGTTTCTTTTTCAATGATAAAGAGGTAATCATTATGAGTCTTTTAAGAGTAAACCAAGTATCAAAATCCTTTGGGTCTGATGTTCTTTTTGAAAACATAAGTTTAGATATTAATCAAAAAGAAAAAGTAGCGTTAATAGGGAAAAACGGTACTGGTAAATCAACATTATTTAAAATAATTCTAAAAGAAATTTCACCTGATCAAGGGGATGTTTTTTTGCATGGACAAACAAGAATTGGTTATCTATCTCAAGATATCATTAAAGATGAAAATAATAGTTTGTTTGAAGAGGTCATAATTGTTTTTGAAGAGATAGTTAATCTAGAAAAAAGAATTCACGAAATAACAAAAAAAATGACTGAAGACCATTCACGTGAATTATTAAATCAATATGCTCGGGTAGAAGAAGAGTTTCAACGTTTAGGTGGGTATTCTTATCTTGTTAAAATTGATACTCTATTAAGTCATTTTGGTTTTAAAAGAGAAGACTATAATCGCCTAATTAAAACATTTTCTGGCGGTGAGAAAACTAGAATAGCTTTTGCTAAATTGCTTATGATTGAACCAGATTTATTATTGTTAGATGAGCCAACAAATCATATGGATATTGAAATTATTGAGTGGCTTGAAGATTACTTAAAGTCTTACGATAAAGCTGTTTTAATCATTACACATGATAAGTATTTTATAAATAAAGTATGTAAAAAAATCATTGAGATTGATCAACAATCGATTGAAACGTATCATGGAAATTATGATGAATATGAAGTAGAAAAAGTAAAAAGATATGAATTGCTTTTAAAGAAATATCAAAAACAACAAAAACAAATAGAACATTTACAAAGTTTTGTTGATCGTTTTAGATATAAAGCGACTAAAGCAAAATCGGCTCAAGATAGAATTAAAAAAATAAATAGAATTGATAGAATAAATGAACCAACGCAAACGAAGGCAAAAGTCCATATCGATTTTAAAACTAAAAGGCCAACAAAGATTCATATTTTAGAATTAAAGAATTTGACTATTGGATATGATAAACCACTTTTAGAATCAATCAATTTTAAAATGCGTGGATACGATAAAGTAGGCATTATTGGCCCTAATGGTTCTGGGAAAACTACTTTAATTAAAACAATTATGTCAGTTATTGAACCATTGAATGGTGAAGTAATATTTAATAAACAAATGAAAATAGGATATTTTGATCAAAATCTGAAAAAATTTAATCCTGGATTATCACTTCTAGAAACGATTCATCAATATTATCCAACGAAAACACTGACTGAAGTTAGAAATGATTTAGCTAAGGTGATGTTTGTTCAGGACGATGCATATAAAATGATTTCAGTCTTAAGTGGTGGAGAACTCGTTAAGTTACATTTATTATTTTTAATGCTAGAAGAACCTGATTTACTAATTCTCGACGAACCAACAAACCATCTAGATATCGATACTAAAAATATTATTGAAGATGTTTTTGAAGATTATAATGGTCCGATTATATTTATATCTCATGATAGATATTTCATTAATAAAGTAGCCACAAAAATTATTAGTATTTCAAATGAAGTTGAAGTTTATCATGGGAATTATACGGATTTTATAGGCAGTAAATCTAAAACAAAATACGAACGTTCGAATAATACTAAACCAACTCGGAATAACAATGTATCACTAGAAAAAGAGTTAGAAAGAATTGAATTAACGATTATTGATATCGAAGAACAAATAAAAAAACAAAAACAAATCCTTTTTAAAGAAGAAATTTATTCAGACAAAGATAGATATGATGAGGAAAACAGTAAATTAATTCAACTAGAAACAGATTTAAATGAAAAATACCATGAATTAGACGGCTTGATGAAAAAAGAATATTAAATCAAGATGGTTTATGATAAAATTATTATGTTATGGAGGTTAAAATAATGATTAATCAAATTAAAGATAATATTAAACAAGAACTCGAATT
>CAYWUZ010000006.1:0-55431 GCA_964461565.1 uncultured Candidatus Izemoplasmatales bacterium
CCTTCAAAAGCTTGTTGACCATAATGTAGTGCGGTTGAAAAAGCTGATATAGTTAATGTATCTTCTTTTTGAATATGGCCATCATCCCATTTACCATCTTTATAATATGAAATATAATTTCCTAGAGTATCTCTAACATTAAATCCTAAATTTTTGTAATCTTCCAATCGCAAAACCTCCAATATGATTTTTTGTACATATCTATTATAGTATATGTAAGCCCTTACTTCAAGTGATTAAATATATTTATTTTGACTATTTCAATTTAAAAAATGAAGTGCCTTTGAAATCCCTCTCCTATTTGGTATAATATATTATCATATTATAAAAGAGGTATATAAATGTATACTAGAGATATAACAAAAATAGTTAAGATTGGTAACATATGTATTGGCGGTAACAATCCTGTTTTAATACAATCAATGACCAATACTAAGACAAAAGACATAGATACAACTGTAGAACAGATTCATAGGCTAGAAAAAGTTGGATGCCAATTAGTAAGAGTAGCTGTGCTTACTTTTGCTGATGCCGAGGCCATTAAAGAAATAAAAAAACAAATAAATATTCCGATAGTTGCTGATATCCATTTTGATTATAAACTTGCTTTAAAAGCTATTGAGTCTGGTGTCGATAAAATCAGAATTAATCCAGGAAATATAGGATCTGAAGAAAACATTAAAGCAGTGGTCGATGCCTGCAAATTAAATCAAATACCAATTCGCATTGGTATAAACTCAGGTTCATTAGAAAAACATATTCTTGAAGCTTATGGAAGACCAACACCTGAAGCCATGGTTGCTTCTGCTCAATATCATGTGAGTTTACTAGAAAAATTTGATTTTTACGATATCATCATCTCATTAAAAGCTTCAAATGTTTTGACAACGATTGAAGCTAATAGACTTGCAGCTAAAGTATTCCCATACCCTTTACATCTTGGTGTTACTGAGGCTGGAACTAATTTTTCAGGAACCATTTCTTCTTCTATAGGACTAGGTGTTTTACTTAATGAAGGTATTGGCTCAACCATTCGAGTTTCATTAACTGCCGCTCCTGAAGAAGAAATATTTGTCGCTAAAGAAATTTTAGCGAATTTAAATTTATTTAAAAAACCTAAGCTTATTTCATGCCCAACATGTGGACGTATTCAATATGATATGATACCTATTGTTCATGAAATTGAAAAGTTCTTACAAACCATCCAAAAAGACATTACTGTTGCCATTATGGGTTGTGTAGTGAATGGACCTGGCGAAGCCAAAGAAGCTAATATCGCTGTTGCAGGCGGCAAGAATGAGGCTCTAGTATTCATCGACGGTCAAAAGCAATATAAAGTCAAACAAGAGAATTTAGTTGAAGTACTAAAAACAATAATTTTAGAATATTAGGTGATTCCATGAGAAGTGAACTATCAGAAAAACTAAGATATATTTTGTTTTTTACTATTGTTACATTTGTTGTAACTGTTTCTTTTTTCTCCACGCAAACTAATCGATTACCTGAAAAAGAATTACAAACAATTAATAACAATTGGAATGTTACAATTAATGATACTACTTTAGGCACTGTTTCTTTCCCTACCATAGTTGAAGCTGAAGCATCTGATAAGATTGTAGCCACAAATACTCTTAACCAAGATTTTAATATTGAACAAACAATACTCATTAGAGGATCCTTGCAAAATGTCATTGTAAAATTAGATGGCGATATTATCTATGATAAAAACTTTGAAGATAATGTTTTTAATACATATGCTAGCATTTATCATTTTGTGAATATACCTGATAATTCCGCAGGTAAAACAATTGAAATTTCTTTGATGTCTCCTTTTAATGGCATGTCTGGAACATTTAATGATATTCATTATGGGAATCCAACTGCAATTAATTATTTCTTACTTAACACTCATGGACTTAAATTGTATACGTCTCTATTGATGTTTGTTATTTCAATTCTTTTCACTATTGTATACTTTGCTTTTTTCAAGAAACAACATCATCACAATCTCTATTTAGGCTTTTTCGGTATATTCCTATCACTGTGGTTGTTTGCTGAAAGCCGTATTGTTCAGTTATATATAAATAATGACTTTTTAATTGGCTCTTTAGCATATATCTCATTAGCGGCTTCGCCGATAGCTGCAGTTGCATTCTTAAAATCTTATGTATTTAAAAACGATAAACACTTATTTAGTTTTTTATGTATCGTTTATGTTATCAATATAATTTTAGTCATATTACTCCATGTTTTTGGAATAGCTGCATTTTTTGTGACAGTTGCATCAACAACTTTCCTTATTTCACTTGGTTTTATTGTCACTATTACTTCTCTAACTAGGAGTTATGTAATAAGCAAAGATAAAACATCAAGAAATTTCCTATTTGTTTTTTTATTGTTTTCAATCTTTTTATTTCTTGAAGTCTCATCATTTGTTTCAAAAAGATTCGACGGAACATCTTCTTACATTACAACCGGCATATTTATTATTTTAATTGTTGTATTTATTTCAAGCATCATATCTATCTCAAAAAAACTAAAAGACAGTTATGAGAAACAAATCTATGAAGAAATCGCTCATACAGATCAATTAACCAAAGCTAAAAGTAGATTTGCTTTTGAAACAGATTTTGACCGATTCTTTTATGAATCAAATGAACATCTTGCACTCATATACTTTGATTTTGATGACTTAAAGTATATTAACGATCATTATGGCCACATAGAAGGAGACAAGACCTTAATTAATGGATTTAATTGTATTAAATCTGTATTCGGTAAATATGGAGAGTGTTACCGAATTGGTGGAGATGAGTTTGCTTGTTTAAGTTTTAAAATTGATGAAATTCTATATAAAAAACTTAAAAATGAATTAAACGAAAAACTATTACAGATGAAAGAAAATCTTGTTTATAGTATAAGAATTTCATCTGGCTACTCAGAACAAATCTTTTATAAGGATGAAAAACCTTCTGATTTAATCCTTAAAGCTGATCAACATATGTACTTAGATAAAACAAAAAATAAAGCACAAGTTTAAAATGAACTTGTGCTTTTCTTATTAAATTAAAGCTAATTATCCTACAACCGATAGAAATATATTAATAATGAATCTAAATATATTATTATTATAGAGCCATTTAGATAACCTAAAACTATCTGTACTCAGTTGCATATCAACATATACAAATTCACCAATCGCATTATTAATTGCTGGTATTGCAAGAACAAAACTTAGCAACAGCAACAAAATAAAAATAATCATTGCGACTTTAAATAAACCAAAAAACGCTCCTAAAACTTTATCGATTTGTCTAATAATTGGCACTCTAGTAATTGCTCTTGATAAAATCTTTAAGAAGAAGAATAAAATCATTGAACCAAAAAATAATGTTAGAAACGCAATCACAATTAAGATCATCGTCTTAAATAATGGTGTAATAGCATTAATGATCGATTGAGTTGCAGCTTCATAATCAATTGATTCACTAATCCATTTGGTAATAAAATCTGGCATACTAAGCTCTTCCAAAGCTTGTTTAAGTTTTGGCTCTGTTAAATTTTCAGTTAATTCAGGATTATTTGATAATAAGTGGCTACTTATTCTTGCTTCAATATCAGCACCAAACCATTTGTCTAACAAATTCGAAAATGGTCTGGTTAATAAAAGTGAAGCTATCAGCCCAAATAAACCAGATGCTAATTCAACTATTTTTAACAAAAAACCTTTTTTCCAGCCCATGATAACCATTGCAATAACACTAATTACAATGAGGACATCAATGACACCAAACAGATTAAAAATATTCATATTCTTTATCTCATCTTTCTTTATAAATTAAATAATCTTTATAAGAGAAAATCATTTCTTTCGCAGCAAACACTTCATCAGTTCTTCTAATTGGTGTTTGAGTTGGTGCTTGTTTTAATAACTCAGGTGTTTCTTTCGCTTCAACAGCGATTTTCTTCATCACTGAAATAAACTCATCAATCGTTTGAAGCGATTCAGTTTCTGTAGGTTCTATCATAATTGCTTGAGGGAACAGTAATGGGAAATAAATAGTTGGTGCATGCATGCCATAATCAAGCAATCTTTTTGCAATATCTAATGTTTTAACCTCAGTATCTTTATCTAGAAGACCATTAAATACCACTTCATGCATACAGTTTCCATCAATCGGTAATTGATAAGCTGTTTTCAATTCATTCTTAATATAATTAGCATTTAATGTAGCATATGGACCAACTAATTTTAAGTTTTCTTTTCCTAAAGTAAGTAAATACACATAAGCTCTTAAAGAAACCATGTAATTCCCATAGAATCCTGAAATTTGTCCAATAGCATCACCACTGGTTTCCACATAATAATAGTCATCCATTTTTTTAACTCGAGGATTTGGCAAAAACTTAGCCAACTCTTCAGTTACTCCAACAGGTCCAGAACCAGGTCCTCCGCCACCATGAGGTGTTGAGAATGTTTTATGTAAATTGATATGCATGACATCAAAGCCCATATCTCCAGGTCTAACTTTTCCTAATAGAGCATTTAAATTAGCTCCATCATAATACATCAAACCACCAGCTTGATGGATGATTTTAGTGATTTCGCATATATCATCTTCAAAAATACCGAGTGTATTCGGATTAGTTAACATCATTCCAGCGATATCATCTCTATTTTTTACTGCTTCTTTCAGAGACTCTATATCAACTCGACCTCTTTGATTTGATTTTATTTCAATAACTTCCATTCCACAAACTACAACTGAAGCTGGATTGGTTCCATGTGCTGAATCAGGAATGATAATTTTATTACGTTTATAATCTTGTTTAGATTCATGGTATTGTTTAATTATCATTAAACCTACTAATTCTCCATGTGCTCCAGCAAATGAATTAAGGGTAAACTCATGTAATCCTGATACTTCAGATAAAATTCTTTGAAGTTCGTAATACACTTTATAAGCTGCTTGAACCGTTGAAGCTGGTTGTAATGGATGAATTCTTCTAAACCCTCTTAACGAGGCTATTTCTTCGTTTATTTTAGGGTTATATTTCATAGTACATGAACCTAATGGATAAAATCCATTTTCAATACCAAAATTTTTATTAGAAATATTCGTAAAATGTCTTAAGACATCTAATTCTGATACTTCAGGCAATTCAGGTTCATTGCTTCTAATAAATTCTTTGTTTAAGCTATCAACTGAATATTTTGTGAATGTTGGTTTAGGCAAAGAATAACCTACACGATCTTCTTTAGATAATTCAAAAATTAAATGGTTATAAGAAATCATGATAATCCCCCCAATATCTCAACAAGTTTATCAATCTCAGCTTTAGTTCTCTTTTCTGTGACAGCGAAATTAATTAGGTTTTCATATTCTTCACCAATTTGTGATAAAGAATATCCACCAAAAATATTGTGTTTTAATAAGGCCTCTTGAATTAAATCATGAGATAAAGTCGTTTCTAAAACAAATTCTTTTAAGAAAGGTTGTTTGAAAGGATCATTAAATTTATTAGTCGCAAGTAATTGATCATATAAGTAATGTGCACCTTGATATGATAATTCATTAACTTTTTTTAAACCTTTTCTTCCCATGATTGAAAGGTAAATTGTCACAAATAATGCCATTAATGATTGATTTGAACAGATATTTGAATTCGCTTTTGAACGTCTAATATGTTGTTCACGCGCTTGTAAAGTCAAGACAAAAGCTCTATTACCATCTAAGTCATGTGTGTAACCACAAATTCTACCAGGCATTTTTCTAACAAATTCTTTATTGGTCGCTAAATATCCTAAATATGGTCCTCCAAAAGCAACTGGCATCCCGAGAGATTGACATTCGCCACAAGCAATATCAGCACCTAATTCATAAGGCGTTTTTAATACACCTAAAGTAGAAATATCAGCGTAAACAATAAATAATGATTTGTTTTCTTTTATCGTATCAGAAAAACCTTCATATGATTCAATATAACCAAAAAAGTTAGGGTTTTGTACAACAACACCCGCTACATCTTTATCCAATTTTTCTTTTAAGTGATTAAAATCAGTAACACCATTTTTCGAATCAATAAAATCCCATTCTATACCCTTAAACTTAAGATATGTTTCTATAACTTTAACTGTATTAGGATTTACAGTGCGAGAAATTAAAATTTTATTTCTTTTTCTAATACTGGCAGCCATAAAACAAGCTTCTGCAGCAGAAGTTGTTCCATCATACATTGAAGCGTTAGAAACATCCATACCAGTCAAAGTTTGAATCATTGATTGATATTCAAATATATACTGTAAAGTTCCTTGAGAAATCTCAGGTTGGTAAGGAGTATAAGATGTCATAAATTCTTGACGAGAAGTTAAAGCATCAATAACGGCAGGTTGGTAATGGTCATAAGCCCCTAAACCAGAAAATAGAGTTAACTCTTTATTTTGTTGATTTAATTCATCAAAATAATTTCTTAACTCAAATTCTGACATAAAGCTTGGAATATCGTAATCAGAGTTGTAGATTACCTCTTTAGGTAACTCACTAAACAATTCATCAATTGAATCTATGTTTAAACTCTTAAGCATTTTCTCGATATCAGCTTTAGTATGAGGGAAATACTTAAACAACTTATTTCACCTACTCAGCAATTTCTTCTTGATAATCTTTGTTATTTAATAATGCTTCTAATTCTTTTGGATCATTCATTTTTACTTTTAAGAACCATGATTCATAAGGTTCTGAATTTACTTTTTCAGGTTCACCGATTAAGTCATCATTGACTTCTAAAATTTCCCCTGATACAGGAGCAATTAAGTCTGAAGCTGCTTTTACAGATTCAACCGCACCAAACTCTTCGCCTTGTACAATTTCATCGCCGACTTCTGGTAAATCAACAAAAACAACATCACCTAGTTCTGCTTGTGCAAAATCAGTAATACCAACTAAACAAATATCATCTTCTAATACTTTAACCCATTCATGATCTTTTGAATAATAAAGACCTTCTAATATTTTACTCATTGTAATTCTCCCTTCGTTATTTTCTATCTTTTAAAAACTTTTTATCTCTTATAAAACCAGGAAACATTTTATTCCTAATTTGAACAGACACTTTAGTACCGGTTTTAGTATGAGGACGATTAATCATCGCTAAAGCAATAGGTTTACCAGTTGTAATTGATAAATAACCAGTTGTAATATAGCCTATTTCTTTCTCATCCTTAAATACTTTATAGCCTTCTCTAGGTATTGATTTTTGTTCTAATTCTAAACCAACTAAACGCCTTGTAACTTCATGGTTTAATAAGGCATCTTTACCTAAAAAATCAAACTCTGATTCTATTTTTACAAAATATTTAAGTCCTGCTTCTATAGGTGTAATATTTTGTGAAATTTCATGTCCATATAAAGGTAAATTAGCTTCAAACCTAAGTGTATCTCTTGAACCTAATCCACATGGCGTCACACCACCTTTAACTAATAATTTCCATAACTCAACAATTATTTCAGGATTACCATAGATCTCGAAACCATCTTCACCCGTATAACCTGTTCTAGAAATTAACAAACGATGATTATTATAAATAACTTGAATAAAGTTAAAAAATTCTAAATCAGTTAATTCAATGTCGACTAATTCTTTTAAAAATATTTCTGTCTTAGGACCTTGAATAGCTATTTCTGCGTATTCTTCACTTAAGTTAGTGACTAAAACATCAAAATCTTTAGCATATTTCATTAAATGTTGAAAATCTTTATCAATATTACTGGCGTTCACAACAAGAAAAAACTTATCCTTACTAATTTTATAAACCAATAAATCATCAACGACAGTACCTTCAGGATATAACATCATTCCATAAACAATTTGACCTACCATTAAAGACTGGATACTGTTTGTAAACATGTACTCAACAAACTTTTCAGCGTCTTTTCCCTCACAGAGAATTTCACCCATATGAGATACATCAAACATTCCTACATTCCCTCTAACTGCTTCGTGTTCTTCTTTAATAGAGGTATAAGATATTGGCATATCAAACCCAGCAAATTCAACCATTTTTGCATTCAATTTTATGTGTTCTTGATGCAAAGGTGTTGTTTTAATATTATTCATTTTTTCACCTCAAAATTATTATAGCACTATTCTTTAAATAATAAACTAATAAAATCTTCATTTGATAATTCATAGATGTACTTTGATACATCTAAGGACTGTAAAACTTTATTAACAGCCTCTGTAGTGTATGGTTTATTAATAAATGCGTTGACTAATTCATCTTCATCTTGAAGAATAAAATAATCACCTAAAATATTCATTTTCTTTATAATATTATTTTTTAATTCTAAACTTATTTCGAATAATCCGGCTTTTACTTTACCTTTTTTTACAAGAGTATAATTTGGATTTTTTCCATAGATAAACTGTTCCGTTAAATATGTTTCCTCAATCTCTTCAATGTTCTTAACATCTTCATGAGTTAATGTAATATCTTCATCACTAATATTTTTCTTAATAAACGCTTTAAAATCTTCAATGGTTATATCAATATGTTCTAAAACATTAGTCACTCTTTTCCTAACAGAATCAATACCTCTTGATACTAATTTTTCATTATCAGGTGTAATAGCTCTAATCATCTCGTTAAAATCTGTGTTATATAACATTGTTCCATGAACAACTGAGCGTGAATTAACTTGATAAAAAGCATTCCCAGACACTTTTAACTCACCAATTAAAATATCGTTTCTACCTGAGAATTGAGCATCAAGACCTAAATCTCTTAATATTTTGACGATACGAGTTAAATACGTACTGAATACAAAATCTTTATTGAAATTTGGTGTAACAAAAGAAAACATAATATTAGAAAAATCAGCGTAGACACATCCTCCACCTGACTTTCTTCTATATAATTGGATATTTTTTTCTTTTGCGTATTTAACATTAACCTCGTTATCGATCAACTGATTACGGCCAATAATTACTGTTGGATTAACTTGCCACATAAAGAAATATTCATCTTTAGGAAAATGTTTAGCTAAGTATTCTTCGGTTGCTAAGTAAAAACTTAATCTTTTTGTTTCTTTAAATGGGTAATTTACATATTTCATATGTGCTCCTTTTCCGATAAAAAGAGAGAAATTTATTCTCCCTTAATATAATCTTTAATTCTTTCAGCTTCAACATTCATTAAGAAATCAATAAAAGGCTGTATTTTTTTGTTTATTTTATATTCGTCAATAGCATCAAAATATTCATCCTGTAATTTTTTAGAAATTGAAACAGGTAAATAATCTTGTAACTCTAATTCGTAATTTAATAATAATCTTGCTAATCTTCCATTTGCATCAACAAATGGATAAATCTTTAAAAATTGTAAATGAGCAAATGCTGCTTTTTGAAAACCATTTAAATCTGGATTCTTAAGTTTATCAAAATAATCATCCATTTTCTTGTAGATTTTTAAGTATGATGGCGGAACATGCTTCGCACCAAGTATAAATAAATCTCTACTTCTGTAAATTCCTCCACCAATAATGCCATCTACGAGGGTTTGATGTAAATCTTTAACTATTTCTTCATCAAAAGCAATTTTCTTTGAAGCCAATCTGTGAACCATTTGTAAAGCGTGATAATTGTTAATAATTGCTTTGCGTCTATTTCTTTTTTTATCAGGAAATTCGCGCGAATGATCTTCTAACAAGAACTCAACATCTTCGAAAGTGAAGTCATCATTATCAAAACTAGTCGATTCGTAGATATACAATGTATCGAAATCTTCTTGTTTCTTTTGGATTTCATCTTTCGACATTGATTTTTTCTTGTTTATCAACTCCTGTTTAAGAGCTTCTACCTCTTCTAACTTCATATTTATCACCTCAATAAAATAATACCACAGAAACCCCTTTCATTCAATTGATTTATCTAAAATTTATTCACAAAAAAACAAGTAATAATTAACTATATAAAAATGTTTTCACATATTATGTTTACAATAAGGCTTTTTTTACTTATAATAGTACTACACCATATTAAAAGGAGTCATTATGTCTAATAAAAATCATCGAAATTACATGGATTTAGCAATTGAAGAAGCAAGGAAAACTATGAATCAAAATATTGGAGGACCTTTTGGAGCCTTAATTATTGATTCTAATGGAAAAATTCTGTCTGTTGCTTCCAATACTGTCTTAGGAGATCATGATCCAACTGCGCATGCAGAAATCAACGCTATTAGAAAAGCTACACAAACAATCAATTCACATGACTTGAGTGGTTGTACACTTTATACAACGGCTTACCCATGCCCTATGTGCCTTGGAGCTATTATTTGGTCTAACATTAAAAAGGTATATTATGGTTGTATTGAGAGTGACGCTGATGACATTGGATTTAGGGATGATTTCATCTATAAGTTTATTGAAAACGGACGAAAAGACCTTGAAATACTAGATTTAGAAGAAACAGAACGTCAGACTTGCTTAAGGCTCTTTAAAGAATATCAAAATAATAATAAAGAACTCTATTAACAATGAAATGGTGTAAGAAATTAATCTTACACCATTTTATTTATTTTAATTGTACAGAGTCTAAAGATTGATAAACAAGTAAATTATCGACTCTTCTTGACTCCATAATATGTATTTCTTTAACACTCACTTTAATTGATTTTAAGGTGATTTTTTTAATGTCCTCAGCTATATTTGAAGCTTGTCTAATCAAAGTGGTGTGTGGTGTATAAACTCTTTTATCTATTTGATAACCTAAGTCATTTAGTTTATCAATTACAAGCCTATGACACTTTAGCAACTGTTGATTTTCTTCAATAGCTAGATAGATCAATTTTTTCGCATTTTCTTTTCCAAAATAATTAAATTGGCTAGTACTTATTTCAAATGAGTCCATATTAATTTCTTTAATTTTAGTAATAATAGAAACTAAATCTTCAGGACTTGTTTCGCCAATATAATGTAAAGTTACATGTAATAAATCATCTCTTTGATAATTTCCTTTAATATTTTGCTTAGTTAATATCTCACGGTAATTAGCAACTTGTTCAATAACTTCACTTGTAAATAAAATAGCGATAAAAATTCTCACTTTGTCTATTTGTCTCCCATAGTCATTGCCATAACAGCTTTTGCGGTATGCAATCTATTTTCTGCTTCTTGATAAACAATTGAATGAACGCCATCAATAACAGAATCTTCTACTTCATTACCCCTATCTGCTGGTAAAGCATGCATATATTTAACGTTCTTACTTGCAAGAGACATCATTTCTTCAGTACATTTCCATGATTTATATGATTCTAATAAATCATCAATGACTTCACTAGACTGGTTGTTAACCCAGCTACCCCAGTTCTTAGGAATCACGATATCAGCGTCTTTAAATCCCTCTTCCATATTATGAGTAATTCTAAAAGAACCATTGTTTTCTTTTGCATGTTGCTTAGCTTTTTCGATAGCCCAATCTGGTAAATCATATCCTTCAGGATAGGCTAGAGTAACATCCATTCCAAATCTTGGGAATAGTAATATTTGTGATAATGGAACTGAAATCGGTTTTTTATGTGATTTAGCATATGCCCATATAATAGACACTTTTATATTTTTTTGTTTAGGGAATACTTCTTGAATGGTCATTAAATCCGCAAGTCCTTGCATAGGGTGATATAAATCACATTGTAAATTCATTACTGGAACTGTAGAATGTTGTGCCATTTCTCTTAAATATTGATTTCCAATTCCCCAAAAACAATTACGACATGCAATTCCATGTCCATAACTAGATAGAATTATAGCTGTATCTTTAGCGCTTTCCCCATGAGATATTTGCATACCTGATGTATCTAAATAATTTCCATGTCCGCCTAATTGAGCAATCCCTGCTTCCATTGAATTTCTTGTTCTTGTTGATTGTTCAAAAAACATTAAGAAAGCTGTTTTATTCTTTAAGAAAGTCGTATCTTCATTATTCAAAAACTTTTCTTTCATTATTTTAGAAACTTCTAATAATCTTTCAATCTCAGGTTTTGTCCAATCTTCTAATGTTATAAAATGTTTTCCTTTAAATTCTGGTTTCATATTTATTTTCCTTCCTTTAGGTTATTGATATATACAGTTGGTATTGTTGCGTACATTGCACAAGCTTTAACTAAATGATCTTTATAAGTAATTTCATTTGGCGCGTGAGCTTGTTCTTCTTTTCCTGGTCCAAATCCAATACATGGTATATTATGTCTTCCCATAATTGAAACAGCGTTTGTTGAAAAAGTCCATTTGTCTACTAATGGTTTTGTATTAAATAATGACTTATATGCATCTACAGTTGTTTGGCATACAACATGTTCTTCGGGTAAAACCCATGTTGGAAAATATGATTTTGTTGGGTACACAAGTCCTGTGTACGAAGGTCTCTTATAATCATACATCTCAACCAATGCATTAACTTTTTTAACAGATTCAAGTGCTTCAATTTCTTTGATTGCACTTTCATAAGTTTCACCATCTGTTAATCTTCTATCAATTGAAATCCAACATCCATCTGCTACAGCGCAACGTGATGGAGAAGAATGTCCAATTTCACTAACAGTCAATGTACCTTTACCTAAAAAATCATTATCGAGTAATTTATCATTTAATAACTCAAGTTCTTGTAAAATTGGTGCCATTTTGTATATTGCATTGTCGCCTCTCTCTGGAGCACTACCGTGACAAGAAATACCTGATGTAGAAACCTTGATTTCCATACGACCACGATGGCCACGATAAATATTCAAACTTGTTGGTTCAGTAATGACAACAAATTCAGGTTTAATATTCTCTTGTTCGATGAGATATTGCCAACAAAGACCATCACAGTCTTCTTCTTGAACAGTTCCGGTTATTAATAATGTATATTCTCTATCTAATCCTAATTCTTTAATGATTTTTCCTGCATAGACCATAGAAGCCATACCACCTTCTTGATCTGAAGCACCACGTCCACCAATAGTCGTTTCATCTTCAAAACCACGATAAGGATCAAACGTCCAGTTTTTAATTTCTCCGACACCTACAGTGTCTATGTGTGCGTCCATTGCAATAATATGAGGTCCATTACCAATTCTTCCAATAATATTACCCATTTTATCAATTCTTACTTCATCAAAACTGACTTTTTCCATTTCTCTTTTAATTCTTTGAACAACTTTTTCTTCTTGACAACTTTCACTTGGAATTGAAATCATATCTCTCAAGAATCTAGTCATATCTTTTTCATAAACTTTACTAAGTTCTAATACTCTTTTAAAATCCATTATTCATTCCTCATTTCCTTAATTAACTTATCATAATGGAATACTTTATCATATTCTTCATCCCAAAAAGACATTTTTTTCATTGAATCTAGATATTCTTTTTTATATCCAAATTTTAACCAATCATTTTCTTTTTGAGTAAATAATTTTTCTTTTTGGCTCAGTGGGCGATAGTCTGCGATATAATTTGTGTCCGCACCTAAGAAAATATCTTTAAACCATCTTCTTAGAACAAAATCTTCAGTTTCTAAATATCGTTGCTCTAAATTTTGAATAACTGTATCATAGCGGTCATAACCATCTGTCGCGATTGTTACAACATTTTCTCCAGGTCCTAAATGTAAATATTTCGCCATTTTAATGGCTCCAATAATATTACAAATACCAGATGGGCCAAATAATTCAGTCATTGATTCAGCGACTGCTTTATCTATTCCAGCTTCAACTAAAACATTGATGCCATCATGGAGAACTTTTAATCCTTGAACAGTTTCTTCATCTTTAATCATTACAATAAAGTCTGTCGTTAATACATTATGAATTAATGTACACATCTTATCACCAATACCTTCTATACGATGTTGGCCTCTACCACCATTCATTAATGTAGAACATTCATATGGTTCTAAAGCAGCTACTTTAGCTTCAGGGAAGATACTTTTAATTTGATCTCCTGCCCCTAAAGTTCCTGCAGATCCTGGCGCTGATGTAAAGCAAGCAATACGTCCATTCCCAATATCTTTAACCGCTTCTATACATGAATTACCTGTGACATGTCTATGAAAACGGTAATTTGGTAACAATTCAAATTGAGCTAAGGATCTATTTTTCGGATTCTTTGCAAGTTCAAATGTTTTTTCTAAAGTTAAAATAACATCTGATTCTGTTCCTGGAGTTAAATCTAACTTAGCCCCATATCTTTGAATGCGATCATATCTTTCCTTACTCATGTTATCTGGCATAATGACAATTGACTCATACTTCATTAAGTTACAAATATATGAAACCCCAATACCAAAGTTCCCTGTAGAAGGACCAAGAATAGTGTGTTTTCCAGGAATAATAGTTTGGTCTACACAACCTTCAATTAAAGTAGAGTAAGCAGGACCGACTTTATGTGATCCCGATGGAAAATACTTTCCTAACAAGACAACGATATTAGCGTCAACACCCGTCATTTCTTTTGGTAATACAATTTTGTGAACTTGATTTGATTCGTCTTTCCAATTAATATTGAATAAGTTAATTGGATCTAATTCTTCTTCTTTCTTGTCTAGTGCTTTTTTTCTGATTTTAGGATCAATATGAGAAGGATGTAACATCTCGTCATAAGTTGGTCCAAATGGAATTTTACTCATTTTTATCTCCTCTTTCTATGTAATCTATTAAATCTTTTAAATTTGCATCTAAAAGAATAGGTTCCTTAATAACATTTAATGCATTCTTCGTATCTTTTAATCCATTTCCAGTAATAATAACTGTTACTGAATCATTCTCTTTAATTATGTTTGATTGTCTTGCTTTTATAAAGCCAGCAAAACTAGCGGCCGCAGCTGGTTCAGCAAAAACCCCTTCAGACTGAGCTAATAATAGCATAGCGTCCATAATTTCTTTATCACTAACTTTTTCATATGTTCCATGACTATTTATAACTGCGTTCATTCCTTTTATAGGATTCCTTGGTATGCCTACTGCAATACTGTCAGCTATTGTATTTTCTTCAGTTTCTTCTAAATCTCTATGTTCATGAAAAGCATCATAGAAAGGGGAACATCCTTCAGATTGTACACCAAGTATCTTCGGTATTTTTTTGATTAAACCTAAATTAAACAAATCATAAAAGCCCTTATAAACCCCACCAATCGTGCAGCCATCACCGACTGATACAACAACCCAATCCGTTACTAAAAAATCCAATTGCTCAGCAATTTCTAAGGCAACTGTTTTTTTACCTTCGATTAAATAAGGATTGATAGCAGCATTCCTATTATACCACCCATAATGATCAATCGCTAATTTCGATAGATTATAAGTAGATTTATAATCACCATCCACTTTAATGAGGTTAGCACCAAAAACTAATAATTGAGTCAGTTTACCAATAGGTGCTCTCTTAGGGACAAATATCACTGTCTTTAAACCTAACTTAGCAGCGTTACCTGCAAGACTTGAAGCTGCGTTGCCTGTCGATGAACAAGAAATAATCTCATGTCCTTCTTCAAGGGCTTTTACACAAGCAATGACAGACGCTCTATCTTTTAATGATTGTGTTGGATTTAAACCTTCGTCTTTAATATATAACTTGGATACATTAAAAGTGTTTTTTAATGTTTCACTTTGATAAAGTGGCGTCCATCCTACTTTTAATGTATTGGTAGTAAATTCTCTTTCGACAGGAAGAAGGGGTAAATATCTCCAAATAGAATAATCCTTATTCTCAGTAAAATATGCTTTATTAACAACTTTTTTTATAGCTTCATAGTCATATTCAATATCAATGATTCCAGAATCACCACATTCTGGACAAACAAGTAATTTTTCATTTTTAGAGTATACTCTATGACATTTTGTACACTTAAATTGTTTTATATAACTCAATCATCTTCACCAACTTCCAAAGAAATTAATTTAAATTGTTTGACATCAAATAAACCTTTGTCCGTCACTTTAATCTCGGGAACAACTGGTAAAGATAAAAAAGCTAGTTGTAAAAACGGATCTTCAATATCAACAGATACGCCAAGTTTTCGAATCTCTTTTTCTAAAGATGTTAATCTATTTTCAACATGTTCAACACCATTTGATGACATTATACCAGCGACTTCTAAAGTCAAATAATCGATTATTTCACCCTTAGATACTAAAACGATGCCACCGCCAATATTTTTGATTTTTTCTATGGCTATATACATATCTTCATCATTATCACCTAAACAAATTAAATTATGTGAATCATGAGCAATAGTTAATGCTAAAGCAGCGTTTTTTAAACCATAACCTTTTACAATTCCAAAACCGATATTTCCAGTTTTTTGATGTCTTTCAATCACTGCTAGTTTTAATAGGTCCGGATTATTCTTACTTAAAAACAATCCTTTTTCTAGAATAACCGTCTTTTTAATTTTTTCAGTCGTAATATTATTTTTAACAAGACCCATAATATAGACTAAATTACTATTTAATTTTAAATCTAAATTTATTTTTTCTAAATTGATATTTACAGAATCTTTGACTTCTGAAATATCAATTTTTTTCGACTCAAACATAGGTTGTTTATTTCTAGCAACTAATTTTCCTTTTTTGTAAACCATTAAAGCGTCAATTTTCTTTAAGTTCTTAAAGACAACTAAATCAGCAAAATACCCTGGAGCAATCGCTCCATAATGTTTTAAATTATAACAATTTGCTATATTGATTGTTGCCATAGATATGGCGACAATTGGATCAAGTCCATGTTGAATTGCTAAACGAATGTTTTGGTCTATATGTCCTACATTTACAATATCGCTTGGATGTAAGTCGTCTGAACAGAAAAGAATTCTATCATAAATCGCAGGAGATACTCCCGGTAACAAATCAATCAAATTTTTTGTTTGAGACCCTTCTCTTAAGTGTATATACATTCCTCTTTTAACTTTTTCAATCAGTTCTTTTGGGTCAACACACTCATGATCAGTTTGAACTCCGGCCAAAACATATGCGTTTAAGTCTTTTCCAGATAATCCTGGTGCATGACCATCAATGGTTAGATGAGAAAAGGTATCAATTTTAGACAAGACTTCTTTATCGCCTTCAATTGTTCCATTGTAATCCATCATTTCACCTAAACCATAGACGCTTGGATGATTTGTATAAATTTGAATGTCTTTTGCTTTTAAAATAGCACCATTACTTTCATATTTAGTTGATGGCACACAAGAAGGAATCATCATGAAAACATCTTGAACCTCTGGGTTCACTGATTCTAACATAAAATCTATACCTTTATTTCCAAAGACATTCGCTATTTCATGACAATCAGCTACAATTGACGTTGTACCTCTAGGAACAGTTGCTAAAGCATAATTATTGGGTGTTAACATACTAGATTCAATATGAACATGCCCATCAATAAATCCTGGAGAAACATATTGACCTTCTAAATCAATTTCATTTTCTCCCTGATACTTACCGATTCCAACAATAATTCCATCTGCAATAGCAATATCATTCTCTTCAATTGTTTTCGTGAATACATTGATTATTTTTGCGTTTTTAAGAACTAATTCAGACTGAACTTCACCTCTAGCCATTTGAATCAATTTTTTCTTATTCAAGAATATGACCCCCTTAGCATTTCATAATGAATGCTTTAATTAAATTAAGTGCCACTTGTTTTCTATAAATTTTATTTGATCTTTGATCATCTATTGGTTGAATTAAAGGTTCATAATCAGTGACAATATCTTCAACATGTTTTTTAAGTTCTTCCTTTGTCATACCGATATATTTCTCTTCAATCGTTTGATTTCTAATGACTGTCATATATACGGCACCCAAAGCTATTCTTAAATCTTTAACGATATTTTTTTCGGTTTTTATACCTCCAACAAAAGACAACTTAGATATAGCGTCACTTAATCTAGGAGCTACTTTTTTGAAATAAATATCATCGAACACTAATTTTGGAATAATAATTTCAGTAATCATTTCATTTGTTTGTAAATCAATTTTTCTAACACCCTTAATAAAATCAGACAACTTAACCATTCTTTCATTGTCGATACTATTTATCTTTACAGATGTATCTAGTGCATACAATCCAACTAATGTATCACCTGCAGGTGATGCATTAGCAATATTACCTGCTAAAGTCGCTGTGTGTCTAATCGCTGGTGAAGCCATCTCATGAATAATATCTCTAATCACCTTTGGCGTTAATGTGTTTCTTAAAATTGTCTCTAAACGCGTGTTCGCACCAATATATATGTTTTTCTTATCTTCTTTGATGTAATCTAATTCTTTAATTAAATTAATATATAAGACATTAGACTTATATCCGATAGGCAATCCAGTATGAGATCTGTTTTGAATTAACATATCTGTTCCACCAGCAACAATCCTATAATTCAAAGAGTTAAGTGCGGTTAATGCTTCATTCAAGGTTTTTGCTATAACAGTATCTACCATAAACCTTCACCATCCTCAGCTGCTTTTTGAACAGCTTTGATGATTAGGTTATAACCTGTACAACGGCATAAATTACCTGACAAACCTATTTTTATTTCATAATCTGTTGGATGTGGGTTTTCTGACAACAAACTTTGAGTTGCAATAATCATTCCTGGTGTACAGAAACCACATTGTACGCCACCAGTAAATGCAAAAGCATCTTTAATGACTTGGTATTGCTTTGTTTCTGAAAATCCTTCTATTGTCATGACATCTTGTCCATCAACATTGGCTAAAGGAACTGAACATGAGTTAACAATTTGTCCATTAAGCAATACAGCGCAAGCGCCACATTCACCTTCACCACAACCCTCTTTAGGTCCTGTTAACTGAAAATCTTCTCTTATAACATCCAAGAGTCTTCTGTTTGGATTGGTTTCTAAAACTTGATTTTTACCATTTAATTTAAAACTAATTTTTGTCATGATTCATCAACTCCATAATATATTCAGGTGTGACAGGAATTTTATATACATTCTTATGAATAGCATTTTCTATAGCTTTAGCTACAGCTGCAGCACCACCAATTAAGGTTAACTCTCCAACACCTTTTGCACCATAAGGTCCATAAGCATAAGGATTCTCAAATAAATACGTTTCCATATCACACATATCCATTGCAGTCGGTATAATATAATCTGTCATATTTTTTTGCATAATCTTTCCATTTTTATGATTCATCACTTCTAAGTAACCATAAGCCAAGCCTTGTGCTAAACCACCATCTGCTTGTCCTAAGACAATTCTTTCATCGATTGCTTTACCTACGTCATAAACTGACCATGATTTTTTTATATCCACTTGATATGTTACTGGATCTACTTCAACTTCAACAACATTAACCCCCCAAGAATATGCAGGATATGCATCACCTATAAATCTTAGTTCATCATATTCTATATAATCAGGTTGTTCATATTGTTTTTCAACTGTAAACGCTGATTCTTCCCATCTAGACTTCATTTCTTGTGCTGCTCTAGCTAAGAGTCCACCAACAATCATCATCGTTCTCGAAGCCACTGTTGGTCCTGAATCAGGAACAAAATCTGTGTCCGGATTATTAAACACAACTTTTTCAATATCGATTTCTAACATATGAGCCATTAATTTTCTAAATGTGGTTTTTACACCTTGACCCATATCAACCGCAGCTACTAATATATAAACGAAACCATCTTCGTCCTTTCTTAAACGAACTTTGGCTTTAATTATATTCTTCTCTCCAGAGCCAGTAAATCCGCAACCATGGAAAAACATACTCATTCCAATACCTTTAAAATGATTGCCTTGACTATATTCTTTGATTTTTCGTTTATAATCAGAAACTTCCATCACCTTAGAAATCATTTCAGGCATCAAAACAGGATCTCTAAATAATCCATTAGTTGATGTCCTATCATTTTGTTTAACTAAATATTTTCTTCTAAACTCAAGAGGATCTTCTCCCAAAACTTTTGCTATATGTTCAAAAAACATATCAACCGCAAAAAACATTTGTGGTGCACCAAAACCTCTAAAAGCGCCATTAGGCACTGTATTGGTGAGATAAACATCACCACTAACATCCAAATGATCTATTGTATAAGCTCCAGTAACAGCCAATAAGGCTCTTGACAAAACAACGCCACTTAATCCAATTGTCGCGCCAGCATCTATTGACACATGTGCTTTCAATCCAATTAATTCTCCATTTTTAATTGCTGCTTGAAAATGGGTTTTTGAAGGGTGTCTTTTGGTTGTTACAGACATATCTTCTTCACGTTCAAACACTAGTTGAATAGGCTTTTTAATTTTCTTAACAGCCACTGCTAATTGACAACCAATTAAAGATGGATATTCTTCCTTCCCACCAAAAGCGCCGCCAACATTTGCTTGAATAATTCTTACAAAGTCATCATCAACACCTAACGCTTGTTTTACTGCGTTTTTCACATAATATGGACATTGAATTGAACCAATCAGGGTTGTCTTCTCTCCTTCAGGATAGCCAATAAAACCTTGAGGTTCAATATATGCTTGTTCTTGGTAACCAGTTTCATAAGTATATTCAATTAATTGATCAACATCATCAAAAACGCGACTGCCCATACCTTTATCAAAATGATAATCGATCACTGAATCAGTCCAATCAAATAATGGTGTTTCCTCTTTGTATTCAACTTTTATATTTTCTAATATCTCAACTATCTTAGCTTTGTCAGGGCCAATAACTAACATCAATGGTTCATATAAATAAGAAATTTTCTTTTCAGTAAATACTGGCCAATCTTCAAAAATAACCTTAACAATATTTTTTCCTTGTACATCTTCATGATTGATAATATGATATCCTTCAGGCAAATCAGGATAATCAATATGGATGATTTCTCCCTTAGAAATTTGACTTCTTAAGGTCATCGCATAAAGCATACCTTCCATTTTAATATCCGCTACATATTTTGCTTTTCCAGATATTTTTTCTTCATTATCAACCTTGTTGATTGATATAGAAATATCTTTCATCTACTCACCCACTTTTTCAAAACTAATCGCACCTGTTGGACATTTAGCTATACATAATCCACATTCAAAACATTTGTCAGGGTTAAAGGTGATAACACCTGGAAAATCAATAGCGAAATATGGACAAATTTGTTTACATAACATGCATTCGATACATTTATCTTCATCTAAAACTGGTAGTGATTGTTTATAAACAACATGGCTTTTTAAACTGGTTTGAATAACGTCTTCAACAGAATCAAAACCATATTTTTCTAGCGCTTTTGGTAAATCCTTAATGATTTTTGAATACAATGTTTTCCCTACTAACAAAGCGCTCGACAGCATTTGAACTGCACTTGCCCCAGCTAATAAAAATTCAATAACATCATCTGCAGTTTTAATACCGCCAACACCAATAATAGTCAGAGAAGGTTCAGCTTGCTTAATTTTATATACTGTGGCTAATGCAATAGGTTTAATAGAAGGACCACTTGTCCAAACAAAACCTTTTTCATTTCCATAAACTATTTCTCTGTTTGAAATATCAATTTTCATCGTAGGACCTAATGAATTAATTGCAACAACACCATTCGCACCTGCTTCTTTAATCGCTCTAGCGAAGCCTTCAGGATCAGGTAAATGAGGACTAATTTTCATATAAATTGGTTTTTCTGTATGTGAACGAATTGTTCTAACAGTTTCTTGAATCACTGATAAATCTGTACCAACATAATGCGTTGAAATTTCAAAAGCATCGGCAAATTGATTAAACTTAGGCACAAGAAAAGCCATATCTTCTTTAGAATATCCTAAACTCACGATTAAAGGTCTATCTTTATTTTCCATAAATTTAGGAAGAAAATCATTCATCCAAGTTTCATAATGATGTTCACTCCACAATTCTGAATTCATAATGAATTGTTTATCCCCATAGATGCATGGTTTAGGGATATGCGGTAATTCTTTAGAAATCGTCTTAGTCACAATACCTCCGCAGTCTTGTTCAACTAAGAAATTTAATTTCTCTATATCTCCATTTAATGGTCCTGCTGCAGGCATCAAAGGGTTTTTAAATGTCATTCCATCAAAACTAGTTTTTAAATTCAAGATCATTACCTTCCTTCTCTAAAATTTTCCATAACTTTTGTGCTTGTATATATGCTTCTTTATAAGATTTTTTATAGTCAGTTGACAACTGATAATTATTGATGATGTTTTTACCTTTAACAAATACCTTTTCAGGTAAAAACCCTGGAAAAACTCCAAAGAATAAATGTCCAAACACATTACTTTCATTAATATCAGTATATGGTATGTATGGCAATACCAACAAATCTGCTTGGGCACCTACCACAAACTTACCTAATTGAGTATTAAGACATTCATTTAAATAATCATATGTATTAATCATCAATTGCTTAACATCATCAAGTCCAAAAGCCATAGGTGATTCATTTTTTAAATGTGCTAAATAATAGGTGTTTAAATATTCCATTGGCTGTGATGAGATAAGGCCGTCATTTCCAACAATGACTCTAATGCCTTTATCAAGAAACTTCTTTACATGTGATATCCCAACAGCATTATTTAAATTTGATGTTGGATTCACAGCTATAGTTGCTTTTCTTTTCTTGATAATGTCCATCTCTTCTTCATTGATATGTGTACAATGAACAAGTAATGATGATTCATTAATTAATCCATAATGGTCTAATCTCTCAACAACTCTCATTTGATAATTTTTTATACATTCCTCTTCATCCATAAGGCTTTCAGCCACATGAATATGAATTCCTTGACCAGATAAGTTGTTTTTGATTTCTTCTAGACTATCATTGGCCAAAGATAAGGATGCATGCATTCCAAATAATCCTGATATTTCTTGAGTTTTATTATCTTTTATAAAATTCATATTTTCTTGTATTGCTTCTTTAATATTAAATCTATCACTCGTTTCAAAAGCTAAAACAGCCCTTAATCCTAAATCATCAACCAGTGCTTTTTTAATCTTCTCAAGACTACCTAAAACTTTTCCGCTTGCATGATGGTCTATTAACGAAGTAGTACCGTGTTTTAATTGATCAATACCACCCATTAAAGCTGAATAATAAACCATGTCAAGATCAAGAAAATGATCGATTTTCCACCACATTTGTTTAAGTATTTCTAAAAAGTTTTGCGGATTAAAGTTTAAACTTGCACCACGAGCAAAGGTCGAATATAAATGAGTATGACCACTGATTATTCCAGGTATAACTATCTTATTATAAGCATCAATCTCAAGACATTCTTTAGGCTTTTTGTATTCACTCATGATTCCTATATCAATAATTTTTTCATTAAATATGATGAAACCATGATCAATATATTGTCTGTAATCGTAAATTCTTGCATTTATAATTGCATACATATTACAATTCCTTTCCAAAAGCTTTTTGAATTAATTTATCTTTAATTATAAACTTACCTCTTAACAAAGAATGAATTAATTCACCACTTTTTTGAAGATTTGTGTAGACTGAATAATCTGTATCTCCGTGACAATCTTTAATAAGGGTGTCTTTTAATTGATATACAAATAAATTAGCATAATTATTTATTTGAATATCGCCATATCCTTTAAGTTTCGGATAAAGTGTTACAATATTTTTAGACATTTTAGATATGACTTCTTCTTTGAAAAAGTGATACATCATATCAAACGAATACTCGATACCACCAATCCCTAAAGGCATGTCCTTGAGTAACCTATCTGATTTATCATCTTTATTAAATGCACAATGATCTGTACCAATGGCATAGATATCTTTAAATGATTTTTTTAGTTTAATTTGTTCTTCTTTAGTTCTTAACGGTGGCGCTAAAGTATAAAGATAACCTTCATTAGTGTTTACAGCTTCATTGGTAAAGGTAAAATAGTGAGGGCAACTTTCAATAAAAAACTTTTTGTTTATGAGTTCAGGAAAAGCTGCTTTTAGTTTTTCAAGAGTTGTTCCTGAGCTTAAGTGAACCATATATAAATATCCGCCATATTCTTTTACAAATCCAGCTAATTTTAAAGCTTCCTTTTCTTCAGAAAGACTTGGTCTTGACTTTAATAAATCATTAAACCTGTATGTTGGGTCAAGATTAATCAATTCATCATCTTCTATATGAGCCAACAACAAGAATTTATATTTTTCAGAAAGTTTTAATAATTCCACAATTTGATAATCATAGGTTCTTCGATTCGAATCAGAATACGTCGTAAATAATTTCAAAGAATGAATGTTCAGTGATAACATTTTTTTAACAAAAACCTCTAAATCACATTGAGGGTTTTTTATTGTCGCATGAAAAAAGTAATCAACATAACTACTGTTAACTTCTTTAGATCTTTTATAAAAAGCCTTTTCTAAATCCTCGGGATTATCTACTGGCTCCAAAAAATCAATATAAGCAGAAATTCCTCCATATGCAGCTTGACGGCTCCCTGAAAGAAATCCATCTCGCGAATGAATATAGCCTAAATCCAAATTAAAATGCACATGAGGATCGATTAAACCAGGTAAAACAAGAGAACTATTTACATCAATAATTTCGCTAGCATCTAATAGATTATTAGAAATTTCAACGATTTTATCTTGATTAACATAAACATTCACTTTTTTAAATTCTTCATCTATCCATACATTTCCATTGATAAACGCTTTATCAAACATTTAATCACCTATCATTTCATATTCTTTGATATTAAATTTAGTTATTACTGCTTCTAGCAAATCTTCTCTTACGACCATGCATACATCAACGTTTTTATTAAGACATTTATTTAAAGCACTATATAGACCTTTCTCTTCTAACTCTAATAAACTGATTTCATCTAGAAAAATTGGTGAAATATTATTATTAAGGCTTTCATCAATAACTTTTTCTAAGTAATCAATTGCTGATTTTAAAAATAAATATGGCCCTTTTTGATAAATAATCTCATCTTCATTATTATAAAACTCATCTCTTATGATATAAGGAATAAATTTATGTGATGAAAGTTGCAATAAACTATAACTATGAACTTTATTTCCAATCATTTTTTTTATAGCAATAAAACCATCACCAGATGGATGTTTATCATAATATTCTTTTAATCTAGTTGATTTATAAGAATTAATTTTACCAGTAACAATCTTGACCATCTAATACTTCTCTCATATGTTTGTGTCCAGTTTTACCATAAGAAATCGCTAGTATTTCTGAACTAATTGAAATCGCTATTTCTTCAGGAGTCATTCCTCCAGTATCTAGACCTATTGGTGAATAAAAGAAACTTAAGTCTATGTCTTTACCAAAAGTTGCATAAGTAGATTTTAAGTAATCTCTAATTTTATCTGGAGAACATAACATACCTAAATAAGCAGGTTTAATTTTCTTTTCTAGAATTTTATTTATCACGTGATAGTCATATTTATGGCTTGGTGTACAAACAATAATATAATCTCCATCATGGATGGTATCTTTTTCAATAAAACCAACAAACGGCTCATTGACTAATACATCAGCGCGTTCAAATTTATCAATGATTTCTTTTCTTTCATCAATCACTGTGACATGATAATTCATTGTTTTTAATACATTGACAAGTGCTTGACCGACATGTCCACCACCAAAGATAAAAATAGTGGCTTTAGGACCAATATATTCATAAAATAAGGTTACAACCCCACCACAAACCATTGGTAATGTTTTGCTTTCAGGTAAAACTTTTCCTTCATCTAAAACATAAGTTTCTAATAAACTTGATTTTTTCTTCAATAATTCTTTTGCTTTTTTTTGAGCGTAATATTCTATTGCGCCCCCACCAACAGTCCCAATGCTTTGACCGTTTTCTAAAACAATCATTTTCTTACCGACTTCAACTGGACCAGCACCATCTTTTTTTACTGCTGTAACAGCCATCAATGCAACATTCTTTTGTTTGTACTCGGTAATTAATTTAAATATATCCATTGGATCACCTAGAATTTCACAAGAGTCAATATTATTGCTAAGGCGAAAACAGCAGCTGAAATAAGTGGATTGATATGAACAGAATCAATTTTCTTAGTCACTTTTATATCACCTAGTGAAAGCAATAAAACAATTGCTAATAAAGCCGAAACAAGTCCATCAATTGCAACAAATGTGAATATTGAGTTAAAAGATTCAAGATAGAATGATAAAAATCCAGTTGTTAAATAATTGACTGCATAATAGCCAATAACTACTAAACGCCAACCTAAACTTGCGACGACTACAGCTGATACTTTATTAACTTGTTTATCAGACTCTAATAAAGGAATCAGGATAAACACTAGTAAACTTTGAACGAACATTGCAATCATAGGATTGATTGTTTTAGCTGCTGGTAACATCGGTAAGAATAAATTTGTAGACTTAATCATGATTGCAATCAAACCTACAAAGAAAACTGCTTTTCTAGAATCAGTACTTTTATACGCTCTGTATAAGACATACATAACTAAAGGGAACATTAATGTTCCAGATATTAACATCGGTAAGAAATGTAATACATAGCCTAAAGTTGCCTCTAAAATCCCCCAAACAGCTCCAAAGAATACTATTTTTGTTATTAACTCTAATTTATTATTTTTCATTTTCTATCTCCTTTTTCTTTTTCATTATTTTTTCAGATGTAATTGGTAAATCTTTTATACGTATACCTATAGCATTTTCAACTGCATTTGCCAAAGCAGCAGGTGGTGTATCAATGCCAATCTCACCAACAGATTTAGCTCCAAATGGACCGCTTTCTTCATAACTATCAACAAATTGTGTGTTAAGATTTTTGATATCTAAACGTGTTGGTATTTTATAATTCAATAAATCACTAGAAATTAATTTCCCGTTTTTCGAGTATCTAACTTCTTCAAACATAGCCATTCCCAATCCTTGAACAATAGCGCCATCTACTTGCCCTTTTGCAAGCATTGGGTTAATTGTTGTTCCACAATCAACAACACTTACATAATCCAAAACATTAATCTCAAATGTTTCTTTATCAATTTCTATTTTGATAAATCCAGCCATAAATGGTGGTGGAGATTTATGTCCTACATAACTTGAAGTGACTTGTAATTGTTTTTGTTCATGAGAATAAGTGATTTCATTTGAAAAGTCTCTTAAACTCATTTCTTTTTCTTTGCATCTAAATGTTTCTCCATCAAACTCAATATCATTGATTTCTGCTTTAAACATTCTAGCAGCTTCCTCTATCATTAGTTTTTTGAGATCATTCGCTGCTTTTAAAACTGCATTACCAGAAACGAACGTCGTACTAGAAGCATAGGCACCAACATCAAAAGGCGTTAAATCAGTATCAGAAGAATAAATAATCATTTTGTCAACTGAAGTCATTAATGCTTCTGCCGCAATTTGAGAAAGTACTGTATCACTTCCTTGTCCAATTTCAGTAGCGCCAACCATTAAATTATAAAAACCATCATCGTTTAATTTAATCGTTGCACTTCCCATATCGATCAATGGAATACCACTACCCTGCATAGCAATCGCCATACCTACTGACTCTATTTTGTCACCCTTGTCTTTGTTTGGATATATATCAGCCCATCCGATGAGGTCTTTTCCTCTAGAAACACATTCTTCAAGTTTACATGTTTCCATCATCATAGCCGTACCTTCAGTACCTTCACCCATAATCGCAAATATTGGAGATGTTTCATTTTCTTTCATCATATTGATTTGTCTAAATTCAATAGGATCCATATCCATTTTTTTACAAAGCATATCAACCGCTGATTCTAAAGCAAAATTACCTTGAATTGCTCCATATCCTCTAAAAGCACCTGCAGATGTATGGTTTGTATAAACGACATCACCATAAAATCTTACAGAATCGACTTTATTATATAGCGGTAGCACTTTAGAACCCGCAACCATATAAACGGTTAAAGCGTGTTCTCCATAAGCGCCAGTATCAGATAATACATGACAATCGATGACTCTGAGTTTCTTATCTTTATCTGCGCCTAAACGCATTTCTAATCTCATCGGATGACGTGTATAAGATGATTCAAAAACTTCTTTTCTTGTGTAAATCATTTTTGCAGGTTTCCCTGTCTTATAAGTGACATATGCGACAAGCATTTCACCATGAATTGCTTGTTTTCCTCCAAACCCGCCACCAACTCTTGGTTTAATAACTCTAATTTTAGAAATAGGAATTTCTAAAGCTTGAGACATAATTCTTCGAATATGGAAAGGTGTTTGTGTTGCACTGTAAATA
This sequence comes from uncultured Candidatus Izemoplasmatales bacterium, assembly GCA_964461565.1. Taxonomy (GTDB): domain Bacteria; phylum Bacillota_I; class Bacilli_A; order Izemoplasmatales; family Hujiaoplasmataceae; genus Hujiaoplasma. The sequence goes on from CAYWUZ010000006.1 coordinate 28,287, forward strand.
ACTAAACGTTCTTGATAGTCCATTCTTGCATTGACAGTATGAGGTTCTAACATCACATGTGCTTGAGCTTGAGTATAAAATATTTCATGAATTGTGTATTCACATTCAGATAATGTTTTTTCAACATCACCAATCTCCATATGATAACTCGCAGCTATATTTCTTTTTGGTTTAAAGCCAATATCAAACATCTCATGAATCTCTTCTTCCGGATGAATAATAATTGGATTATCTTTAGCTTTTTCAAAATCTAAGACAGGTTCTAAAACTTCATAATCAACCTGAATTAGTTTTAAGGCTTGTTCACAAACTTCGTCATTTATTCCAACAACAGCTAATACTTCATCGCCAACATAACGGACATACTCATCTAAAACAAATTTATCATGCGGTGATGGTTCTGGATAACCTTGCCCCGCTCTCGTAAAAGGTATTCTTTTAAAATCATGATGTGTTAAAATCATTTCAATTCCATCAAGTGCTTTTGCTTTAGAATCATCAATATGAATAATTTTTGCAAAAGCATGAGGCGATCTTAATACTTTAACAATTAAAGAATCTCTTTCAGCAAAATCATCTGTATAGCCTTTTCTACCCTTCATAATACCTAATCCATCAATCGATGGCGTTTTATGGTTTACTATTTTCATGATTGATCACCTAAATATTTTTTAATTGCATCATGTTGAGCAACATAACCTGTACATCTGCATAAATTTCCAACTAAATATTCTTTTATTTCTTGATCTGTTGCATCTTTATTTTCTTGTTTTAAAGCATAAACAGTCAATGCCATTGAAGGATTACAGAAACCACATTGGTCTGCGCCTTCATCGCCAAAATAATGTCCAAGTTTTTCAGCTTCTTCTTGAATACCTTCAACCGTAGTGATTTTATGTCCATTAGCTTTAACAGCTAATAAAGAACATGAAGGAACAGGTTTACCATCTAACAAAACAGTGCACACACCACAACTGGTGTTATCACAACCTCTTCTAACACTTGTATAATTGTATCTTCTTAATACATCAAGTAAAAACTCATTAGCTTCTACATTAAATGTTTTTACTTGCTGGTTAATATTTAATTTAATTTTCATTTTATCACCTGCTTCAATCCACGTTTTAAATAAGTTTTAACCAAAACTTCTCTATATTCTTTGCTTGCTCTGATGTTGTCTCCTAATTCTAATTCTTCAATAGCTCTATCAACAACTTTTAAAATCAATTCATCATCTATCACTTTCGCAGAGTTAATTAACGCCATTGCATTTTTAGCGAGTTTCGCAATGCCGGGTCTAGAACCTACAGCGATATGAAAACGATCACCTTTAGTGATTGAAATATTAATCCAAGAAAAATCTAATGGCGTATTAGACACTTTTTTAAAGAAAGATTTGTTATTTGTTTTTTTAATTTTGATGTGAGTTAGTATATCATTTGTCAATTTTTTACCTTCAACAAATTCTTCAACACTCACCTCTCCCGCTTTATAAAAATTAAAAGTACAATCCAATGTTAATAATACAGGTAAAATATCAGAAAAAGAAAATTTCCCCATAATACTTCCACCTATAGTCGCTAAATTTCTAATATTAATTCCCATGATTTTAGAAATAGCTACCGCTAGAACACCCTCATCAATGTCATTGATAACTGAATTCGTTTCAATATCTCTTAGTGGTGTCATAGCACCTATTTCTACAAACCCATCCTCTTCCTTGATATAATCTAAAGATAAATTGTCTAAAGATATCAGATGATTGATGTCTTTTACAGAAATTTTAATCCAAGCACCGCCTGCTAAAATTTTGTTTTTCCTGTCTTCATTCAAAATTTGATAAGCTTGTTCTAGTGAATCAACTACAACATATTTATTTACGTTCAAAAATATCACTCCTTCTTTTTCAATTCTTTAATATCTTCTAATGTATCTAAGTCAAACAATATACTTCCATTTTCAACATTTATAATTTCAAAATCATATTGATTTCTAAATGACTTTAAATCCGTTAATCTCGTTTGTAGTATTTTATTTTTATATTCAATATTAAAATAGATAGGATGCCCTAATTTAAAAGAAAAGCTAGGCACACGTATCCCGTGTTTGCCTAGCTTAATTGCATTATAAATTTCTGAATCAACCAATGGGTAATCCCCAGGAATAATAAAAAAATCATTTTCAACGCATGCCACACCTTTCTTAATTGATGTAAACATACCTCTTGCATAATCTTCATTAAAAATCACATGAACATCCTCAATGTTAGAAATAATATTTCGAATTTCTTCATGGTAAAAACCTGTCACAACATAAATATTATCACACACTGATTTCATGTGCTCAATTGTATGTATAATGACTGGCTTGTTTTTAAACATGATATTCATTTTGTTTTGTCCGAGTCGTTTAGAAAAACCACCTGCAAGAATAATTCCGTCCGTCATAAAAACCTTCTAAAAAATAGGATTTTAATAAATTATGTAACAGTTATTATACCATAAATAAGAATCTCATACCATATAAAATTTTAATATTTAGAAAGAATTTTTTAAAAAAAAGTCGATAAGAAAAGTTCTTATCGACCATATTTCTATTTAATTAGCAACAACATCATAAGCGTTCTTAACTATTTTATAAATCACTTCTTTAGGAAGGTCTCCATAATTATTAGCTTTGAACCAAAGTTCTTCTCTTGTTGATTTATTTTTCGAAATTGTTGGATATTTAATAATTAATCTTATGCCTTCTTCTAATTCATATCTAAAGGCTAATCTGTAATAATCCCCATAATTCATTAAAACCAAGAAAGGTCTTCTAGCAACATAGAATGTGATTTTATCTTCTTCTAATTTGCTTATTACATCTGGAAACTCTCTAACATGAGAAACCAACTTATCAAATGTAGGATTAAGTGGTTTAAACATCTTTGGTTTTTCAATATAATATTCAATTGAATTAGGTTTGCTTCTTTGTTTATTTTGTTTTGAAAACTCTGGATCTACTTTTACTTCTTGATATAATTCTTCATTAAGATTAGCTTTATTAGTTTTAGCAACTATTTCAGCATTCTCAGTTAAAATAATTTCATCTAGTTGTTCTTCTTCAGTATATTGATCCATAGCACTTATCGTTGCTTTTTTAGATACAATTATAAGATGGATAATATATAAAACAAGAAATAACGGAACAATTAAAATCACATATTTTGCACTTATAGTTTCATATCTAGTCGCTTCATAGAATCTAAAGTAGTAAGCTGCGCCAGCTGAAATAGCTGCGTAGATGAAGAATATAATAAAATATGTAATCCTTCCTTTTTTACCAACTTTTTTAAACGACTTAATAAATATATGTGCGAAAATTAATGTTAATAATATAAAACCTCCACCAGCAATTAACAATACTGAATTAAGGTTACTCATGCCTATACCAAGTGCTAAATTAGTATTAGAGTAAATCACATAGGTTAAATGAATCAAAAATGCAACTGCATAAGCAAAGAAAGGTACCATAACTGCAATGGTTGAAATTCTAGAAACTTTTTTATCTTTTTTAAATTCTTTATTGGCAATTAACAAATAAATTAAGCCAATAATAAAGATAAAACCTAAAATACCAAATTTAATATAAAACTCGTTATCGGTTAAAATTGATAAAAATTCAATCTCAACTCCCCAAACTGAAAAATCATTCCATGGAACAGCTACCAAAGAAATCAGCAATAATGCAAAAAAGATATAGATATTTCCCAAAAATTTCTTCATAAACCCACCTCTCAATATATATTAAAATTATATAACTAAAATAAGGCCGTGTCAATAATAGACACTGTTTTTGTTAAATTTATCATTATTATGAATCTAGGAGCTGATATCAAAGTAAAATAATTGCATATCATTGATTATTTTTGTATAATAAAGGTAGTTAAAATGAATTAGAATTATCATATCTTCATGATAAAGGAGGTTTATCGTGCAAGTTTTAAAAGAAAGTGTCAGAGAAGCTATTATTCAAAGCGCCATCTCAGAGTTTTACGAAAAAGATTATCAATCAGCGAATATGAGAGATATTGCTAAAAGCGCTAATATTACTGTGGGTAATATTTATAGATATTATCCTAACAAACAAGAATTATTTAATGCCATACTTATTCCTGCTCAAGAAGCGATTAATCTATTGGCGGATTTTGATAAAAATACTAACGCAAAGAAAATCCAGACAAAAGAGGATTTAGATAAAATTATTCAATACGTTATGCGAATAGCGAATCCTTTCATCAAGGAAATATTCATCATGATTTTCAATTCAACTGGAACTCATTATCAAAAACTTAAAACTCAATTAGAAACCTTGATCATTTCAAATGTCAGCGAATATTATCCTGGCCAATTCACACGTAGTTTCTTAGAAGTTATTTCAAAAAGTTTTGTTGAAGCAGTTTTCTATATTTTTAAAACCAATATTGAAAACGAACAAAAAATCAGAATTCTTCTTACTGAATTAATCATGTTCTATTTCAAGAATTTAGATCAAAGAATGTTTAAATAATTTCTAAACAAAAACTCTCTAATCAATTTAATTTTGATAGAGAGTTTTTTTTATTTATAATTTTTCTAATGCAATGACATCTGTTTTTCCAATAACCGTTTTAGGCAATTCATCTAAAACCACTATTTCTTTTGGTACTGCATATGAACTTATATTTTCTTTAATGATTGATTTAATTTCATTGAAATCAATTGTCGATTTAGGATCATTCCAAACTATAAACAGTTTAACAACGTTACCTTTTTCTTCATCCGGCATTGATACAGCACAAACTTCTGCAATTTGTTGATAGTCCATCAACAAATTTTCAATTTCAGCTGGTAATACAGGAATACCAAGAACTTTAATAATTCTTTTTAATCGTTGTTTAAAATGAATATATCCATCATTATCAATTCTTCCAAGATCTCCTGTTCTAACCCAAGTTTTGTCTTGATACTTAAAAAAAGTTCTTTTTGTAGCTTCTTCATCGTTTAAGTACCCATTCATTATTGTTGGACCAGAAACTATTATTTCTCCGGCTTGATTCAATGACAATAATTCATCAGAATTTAAGTCTTTAATTTTTATGTCAATTCCGGGTATTGGTTTCCCAACCGATTCTGGATTATGTTGTTTAAGCGTGTTGACACAACATACAGTTACAGCTTCTGTCAATCCATAACCTTCTAATAATCGAGCAGGCGATTGATTTTTTATCATTTGTTCATCGAAACGTTTTTTTAAATCCATGCTAACATAATCCCCACCAATAAAGGCTTGATCAATATGTTTCATAGCTTCCGAATCAAAACCAGGCTGTTTTAATAAACTTTCATATAGTGATGGTACACCAATAATATAGTTGATTCGATTCTTTGATATCAACTTAACTGCTTCTTTAGGGTTAAACTTTGGCATAAGTGTATTAACGCCACCATCCACTAACATTGCATGAATTCCCATACATAATCCAAACCCATGAAACATAGGTAAAACTGCAAGCATATGTTTGTTTTCAAAATTATCGACACCCATAATATATCCAGCTTGAGAAGCAAGTGAGTTGATTGCACTATGTGATAACTCAATTGTTTTTGGTTGACCCGAGGTGCCTCCACTGTGTAGATAAACAGCTGTTGATTTAGGATTAATATTAGTCACATTTATAACTTGCTTAATATATAATTCTGAAAAGTGTCTTACTTTATGATTATATTGAATAGACTTCATTTTCTTTCTATTAACGAATTTATACAATACCTTCATTATCATACTAAACTGGTCCACAGGATTGACTAAAAAGAATGTAACATTTTCATCATTTAATAGTTCTTTGTAATGATCAAAGAATGTATCTAAAATAACTAAAGTATTACTTTTAGTTTCTTCCATATATTTTTTCATTTGTTTAACCGGTGTAATTGGATGAACCATATGACATTTTAAACCTAACTTAGAACTAGCATAAAAACCAAAAACAGCTTCAAAAACATTCGGCATAGCAAATGTTATTGAATCACCTTTTTCAAGGCCATATTGACTTAATCCTGTCGCTAAAAAATCGATTTTAGAAACCAATTCATCATAATTTAGATATTTGCCTTTGAATAAAAGCGCATGTCTATGACCGTATTTTGATGCGGATTTAGTAAGTGATTGATATAAGGTTGAGTCTACTTTCATATTTCGTAATTCTCCTTCTTAAAATCTATAACCAAAGATATAAGCTATTATTGAGACAATGACTAAAACCAATGGTTGATGTAAAACATAAACATATAAGGAATATCGACCACTAATCATAAAAACATTCTTTTCCGACATTTTTACTTGTGGTATCAGAGACATTTTATGACTATAAAATAATTTCCCGATGACTGTTCCTATAAGGATAATACCTAAGTAAGGGATTATCCCAAAGTGGTCTGCGCCATATGCTCCGAACCCTAATATGATTTTTGGTAGGTTTTCAAAAGATAAACTTAAATAACTAGGTGAAAACAATCCATAAATAAATGAAAAAGTTAATATCATCATACCGATAAATAGAATAATGATTTCACTTTTAATAAACTTTCGAATCAATGCAGTAATAAGCGTATTTATCGCAAACATATGGATAACTCCAAAAACAATTAATACACCAAAACCAAGTGTCAAATCTATAATAAACGTCACTAGAGTAATGATGATGGCGACAACAACCATTTTCCCTCCACGTTTAAAATTATCTTTGCTAAAAGTGAAACTGATTCCAGAAATAAGGAGAAACAACAAGACGAAAAATTCTCTTCCAAAAAATCTTAAGGTTGATCCCCAATACCATCTTGCAATATCATTAAGCCAATTAAATACAGGATGATTGACTTCATAAAAATTGGAAAAATAACCTGGCAAGTATGCTAAGTCATACATAAAATGATCAAAAACCATCATTAAAATCGCTAATCCTCTTAAAAAATCTAATTCCCAAATTCTTCTTTTAGTATTATTTTCAGTCATAGTATTAATCTCTTTCTATTAAAATAAGTATTGGAATTAATAAAAATGCCAACCAAGAATATGCCCATAAACTAAAGAAAAATCCCAATGAAAAGAAAATTGCTATAGAAATAAAAGGCATGATATAGTAAAACTTAAAATGATTTGGTGATTGATGGACAATTTCATAAGCAGGAACAATCATAAGAATCATCCACGCATAAGCCCATGCATTAAATAAAACACCAAGTGTCACATAAATGATTGCCAAAGATAGAAAAAGTAAAATATCTAGGAGTGTGTCTTTGTTAAATCTGATAATACTTTCTTCTCCCATACTCATCATTGCAAAAATAGGTAATAACAAGCCTAGAAACGACAAACTCCAAGATGAGGTAATAAGGGGTACGACAATACCAATAATCATCGATATAAGTAGTGTAGTCTCACAAATAATAAGTCTTTTTTTATTTTCTTCCTCTAGACAAGCTAACATTGGGACCAATAAAAAAACAACCCATAAACTCGACCATAAATGAAATATGCTTCCTAAAATAATATAAGCAGATAATGTCACAAAAGGACTTAATGTATACAACATAAATTTAATACTACGTTTTTTGTACCTTGAAAATACGCCTATAACAGGTAACAACATAAATACCAACCAAGTTGGATGCCATAAACCAAAATAAAAACCTACAAAAAGATAACTACCTATAATTAAAAATGGTATTAGGGCTAAAAAACCTAAAACAATATCATCTTCAAATACATCGAAAACTAAAATAACTAGAGGAACAGCTATAAATACAAGCCAACCAGGATGCCATAAATCAAAACCAAAACTTAAAATCAAATATAAGATAAAACTTATAAATGGTGCTAAAGCAATCACAGAAGAAATTTCTCTTTTATGATTTTCAACAAGCCTTAAATCATATTTTTTAATAACATCCTCAACTTCTTCAGCGACATCTTTTAATTTCTCTGGATGAGCTTCAAGTTTATTCTTATAATTATTTAGAATTCTATTTAAAAGTCTTTGGTCAATTTCATGATCAACTAATCTTTCTTTTAATTGTTCTAAATAAGTATTCATAGTTGCCTCCTTAATGGTGATGATGGTTTTTACTTTCTATTTCTATATTTGAACACTCTTCTCCAATGCAATCCAATCCATCAAACTCGATTTGAATTGTCGCGTGATCAATCCCCAAAACACTTAATCGCTTATGCATTTCTTCTTGAATTTCATGAATCGTTATCACACTTAAATTATTCTTAATTGTTGTATGTAAAGTAATAATTGGAATTGAACCTTCAAGTGTCCAATAATGTATATGATGCACATCTAAAACTTCTTCAATTTCAGTGAGTGTCTGTTTTATTTGACTTAATCTAGGTTCTTTTGGAGCTTTTTCTAAAAATACTTCCATAATACTTTTTAGGTTTCTAGCAACATGAAAGACTATATAAATACTAAATAACAAGGATAACAATGTATCTATGATAGGAATATCAAAAACATTGATTAATACTGCCGCTATTAATAAAGCAATCCAGCCAAAGACATCTTCCAATAAATGTAAAGAAATAACTTTTTCGTTGATTGAATGGCCTTTTGAAACGTTGAAAGCAGCCAGTCCATTAACAACCACTCCAAAAATTGCGAAAACAATAAGTAATTCTGGATTGATTAATGGTTCAGGATTAAATAATCTCTCAATAGCTTTATAAATAATGAGTGTCGAACCTATGATTAAAATAATCGACGAAATTAAACCACCTAATAAAGAAAACCGATAATAACCATATGTATATTTATAATCAGGTTTTTGTTTAGATTTCTTTTCTAAGAAAATTGCGACACCAATAGATATTGAATCTCCTAAATCATGAACTGCATCACTCATTAAGGCAATGGAACCAGTAATAATCCCACCAAAAAATTCAAAAATCGTAAATACAAAATTCAAAACAAAAGAAACAAACATTCTTTTTTCAGATTTAATAACTTTATGTTCTGACATTTGGATTCCTCCATATATATGGTTGATTAATTTTGTTTTGATCACTTATTTCAACACTTGCGATTATCGCAAAAAATATAATCATAAATTGAGGCATGAAATATACATTATCAACCAATCCGTGTATATTCGCTCCTAAAAGCGCTATTAATAAAATAGATTTTTTTAGTGTCATGTTTTTCAAAAAAACTTTCAAAATGACTACCATTTGCCAAATTAAAGATACGAATCCTACCATACCTAGAGATGCTAAAGTATGTAAAAACGTATTATGATAAAAACCAAAATAATCTCCTTCTACCCTTGCAAATAATCCTGCTCCAAATAAAGGATACTCTCTAAACTTATGATATGCTTGTATCCACAGTTCAACACGACCACTACCATCTTTAAAGTCTAAGTCTTTGAACCTATCAAACAAAGGCATAAAGAAATCAGTACGTATCGAAAAAACAGTAATTAAAAGAATTAAAACTAAAATAATGTATAAGGTAATTATCCGTTTGTTTTTTTGACCATGATATAAATAGATAATCAAAAAAGGAAGTGTTGCTATAAACGCTAAAACGCCACCTCTAGATAAAGTAAAAATAAGCATCATAATTTCAAAAGCAATAATCAGTACAGAAAACAATAACCAAGGTTTAGTTTTCACAAAATACAAGGTGGCTGAAATAAACATAATTAAATAAGTTGCCGCAAAATTTGATATTCCCCAACCTAAGTTCACTCGATCTGATGTTAATGCTACAGCTATATCTCCTGAGCGGATATAATATATTAAAATTTGAACAGATATCAAGATACCTAAAACCACAAATAACTTAATCATATAAGATAAGTTTTCACCTTTAATGGTTTGAATAAAGAATATATAAACCAAGAGATAGAAAGATCCGATAACTAGATAAAAGATAAAATTAGAATCTAATATTTCTGAATTAAGTGCAGATAAAATAACAGCTACATACATTAGTAATAGCGGTTTTAATAAAGCACCTTTTACCCATTCATCCCTATATTTAAAGTAATGAATAAAAAAACCAATAGCCATAATGATCGGTAAAAAATATAAAAATAATGGAATCGTTTCTAAACTCCATTCAGTCCGACTAATCATGAAAAGCATATTAAAAAAATATGGAAACGCATGAATTGTATTTTTAACAAATATCAATACAAAAAAACTGACAAGTACAAACAAGCCCATGCCAATAAAGTCTAACTGATTCATCCAAACATATAAAGTTATACCACTTATCATAAAAAAGTAAGCAAAACTATTAAAAAATTTATTTTTAGTCATATAATATCTCTTTCTACATTAGATATTTTATCATATTTTAACATATTTATAAGAAAAAAAACATTTTCACTGAACAATAGCGAAAATGTCTTTGTTTTATAATATAAATTTATTCTTCTCTCTGAAAAATCATTCGATTATATACATGTTTAAATCCCATTTTTTCATATAGTTTTTTTGCTCGATAATTGTCTAAATCAACATGTAAAGATATACGACCGTCAGTCAAATCTACTGCATATTCAATTAATTCAGTTCCCAAACCTCTACCTTTACTGTTAGAATTTGTTCCTATATAAGCTAAATGATAAGTCGGAATAAACTTCTCAAAACCCATATTGACAACGACACAAACACCATCAATTAATTCATCTCTAGCTGCGTACAATATAAATCCTTTTTCCATCGCATTATCTAGAGCATCACTTGCATCTTCTAGAGGATCGGAGTATCTATCAAGATAATGATCAACATATGATAAAATATCCGATTTTGATATATCATCAAAACTCTCTAAACGTTTTATATTGACTCTGGTTTTAGCTTGATCAATGATGATAACATGATGTCCTTTATCAATTAATTGTTTATCTAATTTAGATAGAAATAAAGCGAATGGGAGTGCTTCTTTTTTCTTTAATTTTAAATGTTCTAATTTTGTCAGTAAGTTATAAGCTTTATCTAATAAATCGGTTTTAATTTCACTATCATCATAATCGTCATAACTTACAGGATAAATGGTTGGCATCAAATGACGTGTAGACATGTAGTTTAATAGATAGCCGTTATAAATACTACTTTGATAATCAACTGAATGCGTATAAAATACCGTATCTGTTGGATGTTTCATTTTTTTTATAATTTCTTCAGCAATCTCCATATATGCAGTTTCAGCCAAACCTAAATGGTCTAAACCTTCAATAGCACGATAACTTAAAGAATCTAACGGATATTGTTCGTAAATTTTATAATTGATTGGTTGAACTTTATCTTTATAATCTAAAAGTGCAATATTATCTCCTAATTTTTCCTTCCATTTTTGATTTTTGAATTGAAAAACTTTTAACTCAATTTTGTATATGTCACAAAAATATTTTAAAGCTTTTAAATAAGGTTTTGATCCATTTGCAATCATGACTTGTTTATTTTGAGCAATCGCTGAAAAGACAATTCTTTCTACAAATCTATCATGCTTTGATCCACTTGGATTTGTACCTTCTAATTTAATATATATACGTTTGATTCCTAGTTTATTTTCAATATTCCTAGCTCTTAGCAAGGGTGTTTTCCCACTTTTTTTCATGATTTTTTACCTCCAAAATAAAAATGATGACAATAAGCCATCATTTTATTATATCATAAAATCACTCTTTTTTTAAGTGGGTCGACTATAAAAGCCGTTTTTCTCCTTGAAGACTTCTAATTCTAGTCACATCTTGCGACACTTCTAAAACACCTTGATATTCTCCTAATTTATCTCTTATAGCGTAATATGTAATATATAAAAAAACACCTTTTATATCAATCCAAAACTCAGCTGTATCTCTTTTCTTTTCTTTAAAATCGTTAATTATATCTTCAACTACATGAACTGATTTAGGTGGATGACAATGTTTAACCAATCTACCAATAACAGATGGATTTCTTGGGAAATGTCTTTCCATTCGATCGTTATAATAGAGTACCCTATCATCTTTATCTACAAAAGTAATATCAATAGGAATTTTGTTTAAAATTAATGATAATTGCTGAAAAGAAAGTGAACCTGATATAGTTGAATAGATATCTTCTTTGACTTCAATCTTATCCTTAATATCAATTGGTTTAGGTGTTTCCATAAATACAAATCCATAGTTTAGACTTTCATTAAATAATAGATTTAACTTTTCTTCAGTTAACAACTCTTCTAAAAGCGGTAAAATGATCAATTTTTCTTTTTGATTTATCCCAAATATTAGATAATAATAAGCACCAATTCTTTCTATTATTTTTTGCTCATCAAGTTTATCACTTTCCAACAATTTTATAATTAACTTTACTTCTTGTCTTGCATCATCATGTAAACTCCACAAAACTTCAAATGGTTTTGTTGAAGGACATCTGCTTTCTAACTGAGGAAAAATGATGTTTTCAAATTTAATGAATTTAGTTTCAAACTCTAAACATTTATTAAAAGCATTCAATAATTCAGTCTTATATTTTTTAATTTCTTTACTTTTATAGTAGTCTTTAAGTCCTATAAGAAGGTTTTCCATTTGAGAACTTTCTTTATTAAGTTCTTTTAATAAAGGATGATGAAATTGTTCAGAATATTTTTCAAGTCCCTTGTGAAAAACATTGATAAATTTATTTGCAGTTTTCTTTATTTCTTCGATAGACAATTCTGTTTCATTGCTATAGTTAAATAAATAAAACATATCTAAAGGCGTTATTTGTTCTATATCCTTCTCATATTTTCTAAAAATTTCAACCTTTTCGGCTGTTGTTTCTGATTCTAAGAGTTGCTTCATAAAAGCGTCAATATGATTTATTTTTTGTTGATTAAACTTAAATAATTCCATTTTTTTCTCGCTTTCGGTTCAAAACAATTCGATTCATAAATACCATTATGTACCCTATAAATAATATTAAAGCTATAATAAACATAAAATATCCAACACCTTCTTCTTTTAGGTTTAAAAAGAAATAAGGATATTTTGATTCATAACTAGTTCCTAAATTAAAGCGTCCTCCAAAAAGTCCATAAGTGAATACAAAGACATAATAAAACAAAGGAAAAGATAACCAAATCCATGGTTGCTTTCTTTGTAAAATTCCTTTTTTTCCGAAGACAATTCTTTCTCCAATTACTAGTAAAGGCGTTATAGTATGAACCAATAAATCAGTTAATGTGTTAATTTGAAAAGTTGATGGATCAATGTATGGTCTTAACATCAAGTGATATACAATGCTTGTTAAAACAATAGCTAATACAACTTGATATAGAATAGTAATAAATGTTTCTTTATATTTTTTATAATAAATTAGGTATATAAAGTAAGTAAGAAACACTAATAAATTTGATTGATTTGTAAAGTATGCTAAAGGGGTCAATGAAAAACCATCATATAACAAGGCTAATAAGACGCCTAAGCCACTACTGATGATAATCAGCACTTTGCTTGCTTGGTGAACTTGAAATCTCGTCATACTATTTAAGAACCTTTTTTATTAATTTTTCTTTTTTATCTGAAACTGGAAAATATCTTAAAGGGATATCGATAAAAATCGATTTTTTAATGATACTTCGATTATGTGAGAAGGTTTCAAAACTTGCTTTTCCGTGATATTGTCCCATACCACTATCCCCGACACCACCAAAAGGTAAATAATCACTTGCGACTTGCATAATTGTATCATTGATACAGCCTCCACCAAATTGTACTTGATCAAGAACTTGTTTGATAACATCCTTTGATTTAGTAAATAAATATAGGGCTAATGGATGAGGTTGAGATTGAACATAATCGATAACTTCATCAATATTCTTGTATGTTATTATTGGTAGGATTGGTCCAAAAATTTCTTCTTGCATTACATTAGCGTCAAATTGAACATTATCTAGAATCGTTGGAGAAATCTTTAAACTTTGAATATCAGATTTGCCACCATAAACAATCTTTTCTCCCTTAATCAATCCTAATAAACGTTTAAAATGTTTTTCATTAATAATTTTCCCGTAATCAGAACGCGTTATTGGATCATCTCCATAGAATACTTCAATGTATTTTTTTAATTTTTCGATAAACTTATCTTTAACAGTTTCATCAATTAAAACGTAATCTGGTGCCACACAGGTTTGTCCAACATTGATTAACTTACCAAATACTATTCTCTTAGCTGATAAATCAATATCGGCATCTTTTGTCACGATAGTAGGACTTTTACCACCTAATTCTAAACTTATTGGCGTCAAATTCTTAGCGGCTTTTTCCATAACAATCTTTCCAACTGAAGTAGATCCTGTGAAAAAGATATAATCAAATTTTTGGTTTAACAAATCCTGGTTTTCTTCTCTACCGCCTTTAACAACAGCTATGTACTCTTCATTAAAGACTGATTTTATCATTTTTTCTATAACGTCAGAAGTGTGAGAACTATAATTACTAGGCTTAATAACAACTGTGTTACCGGCAGAAATCGCTCCTGCCAAAGGTGCTAAAGTTAAGTATATAGGATAATTCCAAGGACTCATAATTAAAGTCACACCATAAGGATGTGGTGAAATAAAACTTTTGGCTGGAAAATTAGTGATTTCTGTTTTTCTTTTCTTTTGCTTCATTAATTTTTTTAAGTTTTTCATAAGAAACTTAATTTCTTTTAAGGTTACGCCTATTTCTGTTAAATAGGCTTCTCCAGAACTTTTATTTAAATCTAAAAACAAGGCTTCTTTAATTTCGTTTTCATAATTTAAGACACCTTCATAAAGCAGTTTTAAAGCAGTCATCCTAAAATTATATTCTTGAGTAACATGACTCTTATAAAATTCTTTTTGTTTCTTAACCAAATAATCTATCATATCATTCACCTCTCACATATTATAACACTTACGTTTTTTCTATACAATAAGATAAAGAAAGGAAGGATATTTTCCTTCCTATTAATTAATTAGATTTTTTTGATCTGATTCTGATTCTTGGATCAATAAATGCTAAAGTAACATCTGAAATCAATGAAAAAATCATGATAATTCCTACCAATAAAACTGTTATTGGTACAGCTATTTGCGTGTTCACATAAATAGCGTTGTTTTCCCCACCGAAACTAATTAGTGCTCTGAAAAATAGTTTTGCGATTCCATCGATATTGTAAGTATATTCAATAACAAAGGACATATTAATAACATAGACAAACAAAGGTACAGTTTCAGGCATCATCACAACCATACTATCTTTAATACCATGACGAATAAAGGCTTGTTTTTTTGTTAATCCTTTTGCTCTTAATAATAAATACTGTGGTGATTCCATAGAATCAAGAATTTCACCTCTAACAGTTTGAGCGATTTTTCCCATTGGTCCTAATGCAAGTGCTAGAACAGGAATAAAATATCCACTGATTTTTCTCATTGTATCAGCGTTTTGAAATGGCTCTTGTGGTGGAAACCATTTAAGGTAATATCCAAAAAATAAGATTAAGAAAAATATTAATACAAAACCAGGGATTGAGTTAAATAACATTGAAAATAATGAGATGATGTAATCTATTGATTTATTTTTGTAATAAGCAGCAACAACGCCAAGTGTTACTCCTCCTGTAAAATAAATAACAAAAGCAATAAAGTTATATTTTAATGAAACAACCATTTTCTCTAAAACAACATCCCAAATAGGAACATAATACTTATCGACGCCCCAGTCCCATCTAAGAAAGATATTTTCTAAATAGATCTGATATTCTTCCCAAGCTACTCTAAAATCTTCGCTTACAGGATGAGGTAAACTCCATATTTGTAACATAGAAACTCTTGTTAGTATAAACACTATGGACATTATGATGAATAGTGAAATGATAAAAAGTAATAACCTTTTGATAATATACCAAACCATAAGACACCTAAACTATAATGTTTTGCTTAATTCAGATATGGCGATAGCACCATCACTAACAGCAGTCACAACTTGTCTTAAAATCGTATCTCTTATATCACCAACAGCATAAACTCCTGGAATATTCGTTTGGCAATATTGATTTGTTTTTATCCAACCATTGCTTGTATATGCTAGTGTTTCTCCTAGAAACTCAATATTTGGATTATAACCAACTGCGATAAATATACCATCTACTTCAATTTTGCTTTCTTGGTTTAATTGGTTTTGTAAAACCACTGCCCCTTCAACAAAATCTTTGCCAGTAATTTCTTGTAATTCATGATGCCAAAGTATTTCAACATTTTCTAATTTAAATAAACGATCTTGAAGAGACTTTACAGCTCTAAGTTCGTTTCGTCTATGCACCAAATACACTTTTTTTGCAATTCTTGATAAATAGATTGCATCTTCAACCGCAACATCTCCACCACCGACAACCATAACTGTTTTATTTTTATAAATAAACCCATCGCATGTTGCACAATTTGATACACCTCGGCCATATAATCTATCTTCGCCCTTACAATTTAATTTTCTTGGTGAAGCGCCTGTAGCGATAACTATTTTTTTTGTTTTATACGTATGTTTACCAGTCACAACCGTTTTAATATCATTCGTTAACTCTACTGAACGTACTTCATCAGTTTGTATTTCTATACCTAAATCCTGAACATGTTTCATCATCATGTCAGCCATTTCCATACCAGTAACTTTTCCAACACCAAGGTAATTTTCTAACTCAAAGGTGTTTGCTATTCCCCCGCCTGGAAGAAATTTCTCTAACACAATAAAGTTAAGCATTGCACGCTTTGCATAGATAGCAGCACTGAGTCCAGCAGGACCTGCACCGATAATGATTACATCAAGTATATTTTCCATTTGTTCACCTCACAAGTTTCCATTACTATTGTAACACAGAATAAATATTCTTCAATAACAAAGAAAAAACCATAGTAAACTATGGTTTAAATCACCCTTATATAACGGTAAAAATAATAATGTTTAAATATAAATATTAGAACAATCAATATTTTTGCTGGTAAATAATCAATCATCATAAACGATATCAGTAACATGATATCTACAGAAATAAGTAAAGACCATTTTCTTTTGCGAGTCATACTTCTATCTTTAACAAAATCTTCCAAGACCATTTGATATAATCTCGTATTGATAAACCAATAATGAAATCTAGTTGATGATTTAGAGTAAAAATATGATGTTAACAATAAAAATGGTACTGTTGGTAAAATAGGCAAAAATATGCCAATTGTACCAAACCCTAAAGAAATGCTACCTAAAAAAAGATATAGGGCTTTCAATATTAATTGACCAACCTTTTTTCACCTTGTAAATCTCTAATCGGTTTTATATCCTGAGTGATTTCAAGTGTACCTAGATACTGATTATCTTTATCTCTAACAGCGAAATATCGTATGTATACAAACATTTCTTTGATTTGAATATAAAAGTCTTCAAAGTCTTTTTTACCTGATTTAAAACTATCGATGATATCTTCAACAACATGAACAGACTTAGGTGGATGACATAATGAGACGTGACGTCCAATAATTGTTATAGGGCGATTAAAAATTCTTTCTTTGCCTTGAGTGAAATATTTAACATGCCCCTCTTTATCAACAAAAGTCATATCTAAAGGTAATGTATTCAAAATAGAATTAACTTCTATTCTAGACAAACTACCAGCATCAAACTTAATATCCCCTATTATAGTATCATCTTCATTAGTTTCTTCTTCTTTCACTGCCCAAGTTTCACTAGGTGCTTCTAAAAAATAGCCTATGTCGCCGCTTGCTTTATCGGCCATAATCCAATCATAAAATGTCATAACATCACTTAATTTTGGTAACAAAATATTCTCTTCTTTCATTACCATATCTTTTACTCTCTCCAAAACTGCTTCTATGTGAGAAATAATAACTTGATAATCAGATTCTTTATCATCTAGTAGTTTTTTTACTGTTTTTAAATCTTGTCTAATTTCATCATCTACACCCCACATGACTTTTGGAATAGATGTAATACCTTTTTTCTCTAAACTAGGAAAGAATAAATTTTCTTTTCTTTCATAATGTTTTGAAACTTCCATTAATCTTTCCATACCAATTCTTAACATTAGATATGAATTAGGATCAGTTTTTCCTATAAAAGGTATAATCTCTTCGTCTATTAACTTTAATAATCGATTATTTTCATCAGAAAATACTTTTGCAGGATGTCCAGGAATTTTCATCATTGATTGTGGTTTGTGAATATCTGTAATAGAACCATCAAACACAGCTGCGTGAACATCGCATAAACTTTGAACTTCATCCATGCTCATCCCCTCATCCATAAGTGCTTGTTCAAGTTTCACGATTTCATCTGTTGATATTTCTTGAAAATCTTTCTTAAATAGTTTTTTAGCTTCATCTAAAGGCATTCCACCATGTATTTTTTTAATCAAATCTTTCAATTTTGATTGTCTTTCTAATGTGTAATTATCTATAAATTCACTCATTTAACTCACCTCTATCTAAATTATATAAAATAACAAAAAAAAATTATGTGATTCAAATCACATAATTTATAATATATTTATTTTTATCAACTAAGATAATGTTTTCTTTTTGGAGAATTGAAAGATATCTAGATAAGGTTTCTCTTCTAACATTAATGATATTTGCTAAAACTGATTTAGAAAAAGGCAAATCAATAATCATTCTTTTATGATCAACATATCCAAACTTTATTGATAAATTTTTTAGAATCATAATGATTTTTTCTTTGATATCTGTATTAGCTGAAACAAGCATCTGATTATGAAATAAATTAGTTCTTGTGATTGCACAGTTTAAACACATATCTTTGAACAGGGGATTTGATTGATAGGCTTTAAGAACTTCTTCTTTCTCTAAAACCCTTAATTCAACATCTGATAAACATGTTGCTGAAGCAATATATGTTTCTTTTCCTTGTAATAAAGCTAAAAGAGCTATATAGTCACCAGGTCCTAAAACACCAATAATATACTCATCACCATTTTCTAAGAACTTACTCATCTTAATGAATCCATGGTCAATTGAATATATCTGTTTCATTGGTTCGCCTTCTAAAAATAATATAGCCTTATCACTCAATAAGATTCTTTCACTACTTAAACTACCATAAATACAATTCGCACAATTTTTTTTCATACTTATATTATATAGTATATACAGGGTTTTTTGAAATATCTTTCCTTATATCTTTGATATGTTAAAATATAATTAGGAGGTGTCTATGAAATTACTAGTCATTCAAAATCAAGTGATGGAAGGTATTGAAGATAATTTAACTCATTTAAATAATCTTTTTTCGACGATTTCTCATCAAAACTTTGATTTTATTATTTTGCCAGAAATGTTTACAACACCTTATGAATTACAATATTTTAAGAAAAATGCAGAAGGAAAAAATGGACAAGTGCTCAAATTTTTAAAAGAAATAGCAATCAAGTTTAAATCCTATGTTATCGGTGGAACAGTGCCTGAACTTGATAACAATAAAATATACAACACTTCTTTTATTCTAAATCGTTCAGGTGAAATGATAACTCAGTATCGTAAAATCCATTTATTTTCAGTTACTTATCCAAATGGAGAAGTTTTTAAAGAAAGTGATGTATTGACACCAGGTAATGAGATTATATCCTTCGATACAGAGTTTGGAAAAATGGGTATAATGATATGCTTCGATATAAGATTTCCTGTTTTAGCACACTTGTTACAAAAACAAGGTGTTAAAGCCATCTTTGTTCCAGCTGCTTTCAATACATTTACTGGCCCAATGCACTGGCATACAACTTTTAAGGCAAGAGCTATCGACAATCAGCTTTTTATGATTGGCTCAAGTCCATCTAGAAATTCAATTGGTAATTATGAACCTTTTGGGCATTCATTAATTGTTAACCCTTTAGGAGAAATTATTAATGAGTTAAATGAAAATGAAGGTCATATCATTTCTGATATAGATTTAAAAGACATAGACAAAGCAAGAGAATCAATTCCTATTGTTAAAAATCAAATCGACCTATATAAAACAAAAATCTCTTAGAATTAGTCTAAGAGATTTATTTTATTATTTGGTACCGATAGTCGGACTCGAACCGACACGCTTTTAAGGGCAATGGATTTTGAGTCCATCGTGTCTACCAATTCCACCATATCGGCACGTCAAATAACATTATACAATATAATTGTTAAATATAAAAGTATTATTTATCAGTTTTTAAAGAAAAAACTTCTTCTCCATTTACAAATGTTTTAAGTACTTTTACATCTTTAATTTCTTCTGATTCTAAGGTATATATATCTTTATCAACTATAATATAATCAGCTTCATTTAATGTTTTTTCATAGATAAAAGGCAAATTATTGATTGTATAAGATTTCATTGCTTCTTCTAAAGTAAAGCATTCATTTTTATTAAAACTAGGAAGCAAGGGATACTTCATACTTTTGTAGGTCATTGCAGAAAATATATTATAAAAAGGATTAATTGGTTCTATGGGTGCATCGGTACTAAATCCAAACGGTATATTTTTATACATGGTGTGGAATAGATAGACATTGTCTTTTCTCTGACCGATTCTCTTTTCAACTATCAAAATATCTGTATTTATAAATATAGGTTGAACAATCGCTCCGATATTAAACTTTTTCATGCGTTCTACCTGATCTCTTGGCGTTAATTGTGCATGAATAATGGCGTGAGCATGTTGATATCTTTTTGTTATTGATATTGATTTTTCAATCGCATTGATTGCTTGTAGACTCGTTTTATCACCAATAGCGTGTATCACTGAATCCATCTTGTGTTGATCTGCTAAATGAATTAAATCAAATAATTCTTCATCAGTAAAAGATAAAATACCTGTTTGATTAGGATCATCATTATAAGGCTCTAACATGGCCGCAGTTCTTCCGCCTAGTGACCCATCAGCTAAGATTTTTAATGGTCCCATTTTAAAACTTGGATGAATACTTTTATTAGCGTAACCTTTTGATAAAAAGTCTTTTAACTTATGCATTGGTAAATTTACTTGTTCAGTAATTTTAACTTTCATTAATCCTTCATCATAAAGTTCTTTTAAAACGTCAATGATTTCTTCATAATCATTTTCAAAAACACAGAAATCATCACTCGCAACTGATGTAATTCCATTTTGAAGTAATGATTCATTTGCTTTTAAGAAATAGTTTCTTAATGTATCTCTATCAAGTTTTGGCATATTTTTATGAATCAAAGATAAAGCATTCTCAGAAAAAACACCTGTTTGATAATCAAATGAGCCACCAAAAACTTGAGGTGTATCTTGATGGATATTTGCGATTTCTAGCATTTTATCATTAACGACAAGCACATGTCCACATACGCGTGTTAGTATAATGGGTATCTCACTCGATACTTCATTTAAATCATCTTTGTGAAGCATTCTTTCTTCTTTGAATTGATCTTGATTCCAACCTCTACCAATGATCATTGATTGATTTTTGTGATTATTTAGTATATCAATAACGTCCCTTACTGATTTTGCGGATGATAAATCTACAATAGACTGATAATAACCTATCCCTAAAACGTGTAGATGTGAATCTATAAAACCTGGTAATCTCATATAACCCTCCTATAAGAGAAGCCTATAATAAATTATAGGCTATTTTTGTACATGACTATACATGTCTTCTGAATATTGATTTGTATATAATTTATAATAATATCCCTTTTGATCGATTAAATCTTGGTGAGACCCTTGTTCAATAACCTCTCCATTTTCTAGAACCAAAATACGATCACTTTGAACAATGGTAGATAGTCTATGAGCCACTATAAATGAAGTTCGACCTTTAAGTAATTTATTAATTGCGATTTGAATCGCTTGTTCTGTCTCAGTATCCACTGAAGATGTTGCTTCGTCTAAAATTAATATTTTTGGGTCTGATAATATCGCTCTTGCGAAAGAAACTAATTGTTTTTGTCCAACAGATAATCTAGATCCGCCTTCGCCACATTCTGTATCATACCCTTTTTCAAATTTCATAATAAACTCATGGGCTTCAACAGCTTTAGCTGCGCCAATGACTTCTTCATCAGTTGCATCTAATTTTCCATATCTAATGTTTTCCATTACAGAACCACTAAATAAATGAGGTGTTTGTAAAACATAACCTAAATTAGAATGTAACCAACCAAGGCTTCTTTCTTTATAATCTTTTCCATCAATTAATATTTTACCAGATGTAGGCTCATAAAATCTAGAAATTAGATTTATAATCGTTGTCTTACCAGCGCCTGTATGTCCTACCAATGCAATGGATTGCCCAGCTTTTACATCTAAATTAAATTGATTTAAGACTTTTTCACCTACATTATACTTAAAATCAACATCTCTAAATTCAACATCACCAATCAATGGTTCCCAATTTTCTAATTTATAATTAAAAATTGTTCCATATTTTTCTATCACTTCATCAGTGTCTTTAATATCTAAATCTGTTTCAATTAATGATACAATTCTTTCTGCAGAAGCTTGTGCTTGTTGGAATCTAGCATATATATTCGCAACGTTGTTAACCGGCTCAAAAAACTGCCAAACATAGTTTGTAAATAAATACAAGGTACCTATCTGTAAAGCTGTCCCTGAGTTCACCATATTTCCACCAACCAAATAAACTAGTGAAACACCAATCGAAATAACAAATAACATTGAAGGAAAATATAGTCCTTGCAAAATATGCGCTTTGATTGATTGTTGACGCATATCAATGGTTAACTGATCGAACTCATCAAAGTTTTCAGATTCTAAAACGAGTGTTTTAGTTGTAATGGCACCAGTAATACCTTCATTAAAAGCTCCAGTAATTTTTGAGTTTACTTTTCTTATCGAACGATAAGCTTTCAAAATATACTTTCTAAAGAATACTGAAACTAAAACTAAAATAGGTAAAACTGCTAATACGGTTAAGGCTAACTTAACATTAATGATAAACATAAATACAGTTAAGATAATGATTAAAAACAAACCCCATGCTAAATCGATAAATCCCCAAGATAGAATTTCACTTAAGTTTCTCGAATCTGAAGTCATTCTCGCCATGATCCATCCGACTCTTGTTCGGTCATAATATGAAAAAGGTAATTCTTGTAAATGACGAAAAGCTCTCTTTCTAATATTAAAAGCTAGTTCGGTTTGAATTTTACCTGCGAAAATAATAAATAAGTAAACCGATATTGCTTGAAGAATCATAAACCCAATAAAGAAAATAATCAAAATATTAAGTTTAGATAAATCAGCGACACCACCTGCTTCAACAGCATCAATGTTTGGTTTAATTAAATCATCAATCGCAAATTTTGTAATATATGGATAAACCACATCTGCAGTCGCTAGTAATGCCACAGTAACTAATGCTAAAATCACATATTTTTTCAATGGTTTCATTAATGAAAATATTTTTTTCCATACATCCCAATCTATTTTTTTTGAGGAGAAATGCTCTTCATCTCGTAATTGATCATCCATGGTTCCACCCCCTCTATTTCAAGCGAAAATCAATCTTAGATTGAATTTCCCATATTCTTTTGTATGAACCTTCTATTTTGATCAGTTCTTGATGTGTTCCTGATTCTATTATTTTTCCATCTTCAATCACAATAATTTTATCTGCTTCTGATGCAGTTGTAATTCTATGAGTAATAATGAATACAGTCGAATCTATCCATTCTTTCTTCAAAGCTCTTCTAATTTGAATATCAGTGACCGTATCAACCGCAGACAAGCTATCATCAAAGACTAAAATTGGTTTTGGCTTAATTAACATTCTAGCAATCGCAACTCTTTGTTTTTGTCCGCCCGATAACGTAACGCCTCTTTCACCTACTAAAGTGCTGTATCCTTGTTCAAAATTAACAATATCCTCGTGAACTTGAGCAATTTGAGCGACGCTTTGTACTCGATCAGGTGTAGATGTTTTATCAGCTATTTTGATATTTTCTTCTACTGAGCGTGAAAACAAGAATGGTTCTTGTAAAATAAAACCAATATTTTTTCTTAAATGGTGTTTTTCAATGTCAGTCACTTCAGTCCCGTCTATATATATATGACCTTTTTGATAATCTAATAATCGAACCAATAAATTAATTAAAGTTGATTTACCTGAACCTGTCTTACCGATGATTGCGACAGTTTCACCTTTATTAACTTTAAAATCAATATCAACTATTTGATCGTTTTGTCCATCATCAAATTTAAATGATACATGATCGAAATGAATATCCCCTTTGATTTCTGGTTTAACTTTATCCTCTTCACCTTCATATTCTCCAGGATTAGCGATAATTTTATCTAAACGTGACACACTAACAATTGCTTTAGAGAAATCTCCAACCAAACGTCCAAGTTGTCTCATCGGCCAAATAATATTTCCAGCATAGGCTAAAAAGGCAGTATACATTCCTAAAGTGATAGTTGTTCTTGATGCATAAATAACTCCAACAATTGCAATCATGAAAAATTGAATAAACGATAATAAATCTGTTACAGACCAAAAAACAGACATTTTTTTTACTAACTCATAATCTGAATCAGTAAATTTACGACTTAAGTTGTCAAATTTATTTACTTCATAACTCTCATTAGCAAAGGCTTTAACAACCCTCGCACCAGAAACATTTTCCTGAACATGAGTCGTCATTTTAGCTTCATTGTCTTCAATCTTGTGAAACATCTTTTCAACTTTTCTAAAATAAAAAATTGCGATAATAAATAAAACTGGAGCGATCGCTAATGAAATTAAAGTCATATTAATATTCATTCGTGACATCTGCCAAATTGAAAATCCTACTAAAAATCCTAATCTCCCAATTTCAATCACTTGTTCAGATATAAAACGTTTATACATTTCAACATCTGTCGTACATCTTTGAATTAAATCACCAGTTTCAGCATGAGAATAAAAACTATAATCAGCATCTTGTAATTTTTTGTAGAGATTGTTTCTTAAATTATAAGCGGTTCTTTCCGAGAAAAAACCTGTGATATATCTTCTTGAGAAAATAAAAACACTTCTAATTAATGCCGTAAATACAATTAATCCAGCAGCCAATAATAACTGTTTCATAACTGTGTCCGCAATCAATAAATTGGCTAAAATAACAGGTAATTGGGATGGATTCTCACCCCCATCTAAAACAACATCGATAATATGTTGTCCAAAAAGAGGTACAATCGTTCTTAAATACGATTCAAGAAATAATATGATGAATATAGGTACTAATAAATACCCATATTTCCCCATCCATTTACCCATTAGTTTAATATATTTAAAGATTTGTCGTTTAGGCTTTTTGATTGATTCTTCCATTGTTTGTCCTCCTAAACAATATGACTATTTTTAAAATAGATAATTACATTTTTTTAATGACTTTCATACCTAATAAGTTCATACCATCATTTAAAATATGGCGTACTATACTTATAAGATATAACTTTGTATTTCTTTCTTCAAAATCATCAACCATCACTTTTTCTTTTGCATAATAACTATTAAAATAACTTGCTAAAGATAAAAGGTATTTTGCTAAAACAGATGGTGAGTAATCTTCTTTTGCCTTAATAAGCGTATCTTGATATTCATCAATGGTCTTAATAAGTTCAAAACTTGCTTCATTAGCATATAAATCATAGTTAATTTTACTTGTATCAATATGGTTTTCATCCAATATTGATGAGATTCTAACTGAGGTATATTGTAAATAAGGTCCTGTTTGACCTACAAAATTAACCATATCTTCTAAATTAAATTCAATATCATTTGCACGATAATTCTTTAAATCATTGAATATAATCGCACTTACACCTACAGCTTGCGCTATTTCTTCTTTATTATCTAAGTCTGGATTCTTTTCATTAATGTATTCTAATGACAACTTAGTTGCTTCATCTAAAACATCAATCAACTTAACAATCTTGCCTTTCCGAGTAGACATTTTTTTACCGTCTTGCATAACAAGTCCAAAGTTAATATGATGTATGTCGTTGTAATAATTATATCCCATTTTTTTAACAACTTCTTGTAGTTGAACAAAATGAAGTTTTTGTTCATTTCCAACAACATATAAAACTTCATCAAAATGATACGTGTTTTTCCGATAAAATAATGCAGCTAAATCACGCGTTATATATAAAGTTGATCCATCACTTTTTTGAATTAATGCAGGTGGCAAATCATTTTCTAAGGCAACAATCATAGCGCCTTCATCTTTAACCAGTAATTTTTTTTCTTTCAATTCATCTACAATGACTTGCATTTTATCATTATAAAAAGCTTCCCCATTATAAGAATCAAATTCAACACCAAGCACTTTATATACTTTCATATATTCTTCCAAAGATACTTTTCTAAAGTGTTCCCATAGTGAAACATATTTAGGATTATTTTGTTCTAGTTCTTTAAAGATTTCTCTTGCGTAATCATCTATTTCCGGATTCTCTTTTGCTAACTCATGAAAATCTACATAAAGTTTCATTAACTCTTCTATAGGGTTTTCTTCAACTTTAGCTTTGTCTCCATAATTAAGATAAGCATAGATAATTTTTCCAAACTGGGTTCCAAAATCTCCTAGATGGTTTATTCGAACGACTTTATAATGTAATTTTTCCAATATATTTCCTATTGCATGACCGATAACAGTTGATCTTAAATGCCCTACTGAAAAAGGTTTAGCAATGTTTGGTGATGAATAATCTATGACAATCGTTTTCCCGTCACCTATTGAACTCTCACCATAATTCTGTGCAGATTGATACTCACTAATCACACTTTCAGCGTAAGCTTTTTGATTCAATCTAATATTTATAAAACCAGATACAGCGTGTACACTTTCAAAATATTCTTTCATACTAGAGTTCACTAATTGCTCATTAAGTATTTTGAGTATTTCAGGAAGTGGTTTTCTTAATATCTTCACAACTGAAAAAATAGGAACAGAAATATCACCTAAGCTTGTATTTTTGGGTTTTTCCACTGTTAGTTCTATTTTTTGATTGTAAGTATTATATAAAAACAATTCGAGTTCTTGTTTAATATTATCTTTAATTTGATTAATCATTATTTTAACCT
>CAYWUZ010000007.1:0-53003 GCA_964461565.1 uncultured Candidatus Izemoplasmatales bacterium
TAATCAAATAATTAAGATATTTTAGTTTCCTTAGTTTCACTTTATGTTTATTATACTACATAACTCACATACAAGCATAATAAACTTAAAAAATACAAAATAATAGTCATTTCTCTAAATTGATATGACTAGCTCATATACATTATAATTTTTATCTCTAGAAAACTCACACTTTTTTGATAAATTATGATTCTTAAAGCAGCAGATAAATTGCTGCTTTATTGAGTATACTAATATTGATTTCTTTATGTCTATCGTTTCATTTTTGAATCGATTTTTAGGGTTTATGTTATAATAAGAATGTTCAACATTAGCATAGGCATAAGGAGCTGGAATATGAATAGAAATTATGCCCGAATCATCTTGTTAATCGCAGGGGTTATATGGGGGTTTGGTTTCGTTGCAAATAAATTTATACTAGATAATGGTTGGGATGATTCCCAACTTTTATTTGTGAGGTTTTTTTCTGCGACAATATCAATATTTCTTATTTTCTTTAAACGTATTATTCATTCAGATAAAGATACTTTAAAAAAAGGATTATTTTTAGGTTTCTTTTTATTTTTAGGTTTCTTTTTTCAAACTTGGGGTTTAGAGGAAACAACTGCTTCAAAGAACGCTTTAATTACTGCAGGTTATATTATAGTCTTGCCGATTATAGTATATGTTTTTGAAAAGAAGTTTGTAGGTACTAAATCATATATTGCTGGTTTTATTACTTTTTTAGGTATTGTGGTGATTACAGTCAATTTTAATCAAATTGATCAAAGTTTAAATATTGGAGACATACTAACTTTTATTGGCGCAATATTTTGGGGTATTCATTTATATTTACTAGGACGCACTGCGAAAAAGAAAGATCCAATTACATTAATGGCCTTTCAACTGCTTATGGTCAGTGTTTTATCTTATATTGCAATGATGATAAAAGCTGGGACCCCTAGTATTGATATTAATGACTGGGATAGTTTAAAAGTGTTATTATCTGCAGTAGCTATTGGATTCTTTGCTAGTTTCATTGGTTTTGTTTTCCAAAGTATTGGACAAAGATATACGCATGCTTCTGAGGCGGCTGTTTTGATATCTACAGAGAGTGTTTTTGGCCCAATCTTTTCAATTATTTTTTATAATGAATTATTCAGTTATAAATTATTGTTAGGCATACTATTTGTTTTTATTGGTATACTTTTAAGTGAGTTAGATGTTGTAAAACTCTTTAAAAACTATAAAACTAAAAATTTAAGCCGTTCATGACGAACGGCTATTTTTTTTAATTTGTTTTTAGAATTATGATTTTATGTATTGTTTATACTTTTCTATTTCTTGTTGGTTAAGTTTAAGTGTTATTAATATCCCATTAGTTTCATATGTCGTAGAAATAATGCTTTTATTTTTTTTAAAGAAAGCAAACAGCTCTCCTTTTTGATATGGCAATAATAGTTCAACTAGGGTTGTGTTCTTTTCGAGCTCGACATTAATGATATGTAATAGTTTATTTATGTTTGTATGATTCTCAGCTGAAATAAAAACTGAATTTTCTGTATCTACTAAAGGTATCTCTTGAATTAAGTCTACTTTGTTATATACATAAATAGTTGGAATATTATCTGCGTTTATTTCTTTCAATACTTGATTAACAGCTTGAATTTGAGATAAGTAGTTTTCGTTTGATACATCAATTACATGCAATAATAATTCTGCTTCAGTAATTTCTTCAAGCGTTGATTTAAATGCCTCAACTAAATGATGTGGTAGTTTTTTTATAAAACCAACAGTGTCAGTGAGTAGAAAGTTTTTTGAATCACTTAAAGTAATATTCGTTGTTTTGGTTTCTAAAGTTGCGAAAAGCATATCTTTTTTAAATACATGATTTTTGCTTGTATTGATTGATTCATCAATCAATGCGTTCATTAGAGTTGACTTACCAGAGTTAGTATATCCTGTTAGTGCAACAACAGGTATATGGCTAGCTTTACGATTTTTCCTTTGTGTTCTTCGGTTTTCAACAATGACTTGTAAGTCTTTTTTTAGTTTATTTACTTTGTTTCTTAATAATCGTCTATCTAATTCAAGTTTTTGTTCACCAGGGCCTTTAGAACCTGTTCCTGATTTTTGTCTTGATAATGATTTATACATACCAATAACTCTTGGTAACATATAAGCTGATTGAGCAAGTTCGACTTGTAGTTTTGCTTCTGTCGAATGAGCTCGTCTAGCAAATATGTCTAAAATTAGAACTGTACGATCAATAACTTTGATCTCAAGTTCTTTTTCTAAGTTTCTTATTTGACTGGGACTTAACTCATTATCAAAAATAACGAGGTCTGGTTCAAGTTCTTCAATGAGTTCTTTTAGTTCTTGAACTTTACCTTTTCCGATATAAAATTTAATAGATGGTGCACTTTTATTTTGTATTAATTCTTCAATAATATCAATATGACAAGCACCAGCTAAATTTTTTAGTTCTTTCATTGATTCTATAAAGTCTTTGTTGCTATCTACGTTTAATCCTACAATGATTCCTTTTTCCATAAAACACCTCATCTACATTATAAACCTATTTTAGATAATTTAAAATGTTTTATATCGATAGATTGTTAGAAATTTCTAATGATGAGATGATTGATTTATGATATAATAATTGTTACAGTTATGCGAGGTGGTAAGCGTTGAAAATTAAATTGTTATATAATAAAATTAAGGTTTTTCTTTATAATTATATATATTTGTTTTTTAAAAGAATTTATTTAAAAATTAAATCTTTTTTTAATAATAAAATTTTAAATAAACCTAAAAATACGATCATATTTACTTCTTTATTTGTTTTTATTATTCTGATAGGAATTCAACTATATATTGTTATTCAAAATAATAGTGTTTATAATAATCACTCCGATGACATCCTCCAATATTATGTGATTATGGAAGGATTTATCAGATCTATTAGAGAAGGAACTTTATCATTCTTTGATTTGAATAATTATTTTGGTGCTTCTCTTTTTTCTAATTTATATTATGTGCCTTTAGATATATTTACATTAGTTACATTATTGTTAAGCTTTGTAATGCCTACTGTTGTGGCTGTTTCGACAACTGAAATGATTAAAATTGTTGTTGGGGTTGCGTTATTAGGGATTTATTTAGCTTTAAAAAAATATAAAAATTCAACTATTTTTTGGGTAGGATTACTGTATTTTATCAATGGTGGTACAGTTAGTTTTATGAATTTCCCCGCCTTCTTAACAATGACAGTTTATTTACCTTTATCTTTAATTGTGATTCATTATTTCTTTAAGAAGAAGTATTGGGTTGTTCCGTTGTTCGCGGTCATTATTATTTTTTACAATTTTTATTTAGCTTATATGTTGTTGGCTTTTATTTCTTTTGCTTTCTTAATTGAATATTTTAAATATCATAAATTTAAAATAGTTGATTTTCTATTAAATGGAATTGGCTTTCTTTCTTTGTTGTTACTAGGTGTTCTTATGTCTTCCATTGTTCTATTACCTGCAATTACTTTTATTTCAGAAGAAACAATAAGGACTTCAGTTACCTTTAAACCATGGATATTAGATTTAAAGATATTTGAATTAAAATTATATCAACCTGAGGTATATATCAGGTATTTTGCTAAAATGTTTTCACCACAAAGACCTGTTAGTTTTAGAGGATTTTTAAATGATTATAAGTTAGAACATGTTTCAAATTATGTATCAATCATTGGTTTTATGTTAATGGTCATGGTTATCTTTATGAAAGGTAAAATAGCGACTGTTTATAAAATCATGTTTGGTTTTGTTTTGGTTTTCAGCATATTACCAATATTCTCAAGTATTTTATCTGGTACTTTTATTATGGAGATGTTTTCAAATGGAGATCAAGAAGCATATCCATATAATAGATGGTTAAATATGTTTCCGATATTACAGGTCTTGGTTATAGCACATGTGATGGAGAATTATGAATATAAATCTAGGAAAAGATTTTTTGTTTTAATAACAGGATCTTTGATGATTGCTATAGGGGTATATTTAGTTAATTATTATAAAACCAATATTGCTGCTGATGAGAATTTAAGTAATTTTGTTGTTGAAACTTTAACTTATGACAGAATATTTATGATAGTATCTCTAGGTATTTTATCGGCTGGCATATTATTAGTTGTTTTTAAAAGAGTACAGTGGGTAAAGGTATTAATTCTTGGTGAAGTAGTTATTGCCGTTGGTTACATGTTTTCCGGTGGTTTTGGATCTTTAAATAGAATAGAACAATTTAATGAGATGAAAGAAATTAATGAATTTATGAAAGACAATATCGATGATGAACAGTTCACTAGAGTGTTTGTTAACATGGATGATTTCAATATTGTGCATCATAATTATAATCAAATGACTTCTTTTCCTACAAATACTAGAATATTCCATTCATGGTCTGATGCTGAGACTGATCAGTTAGCTTTCTTGATGTTTCCGAAGATGGGAATTAACGAAGAAAGACAAAGTAAAATAAAAATGAATTATTACAGTTATTACTTAAGTTCATTTTTAGGTTATAAATATATTTTAACTGAAGCAACTGAACAATCTTTTGCTGGGTCTGATGATTTTGTGTTAGTAGATAGTAATGATCAATTTTCTTTATATAAAATAAATACTGTTGATAGTTTCTATGTATATGACCAATATATTTCCTATACTGATTTTAAAGATTTTGCTAGAAATTACTCACAGATTTCTGCTGAGAGATTATTTTTATCAACAGCCATTATTGATGTTGAGAGATACCAAGATCAATATGATTTTGAAAACTTTTTTCTCGAGGAAGTTTTAGAAGAAGATATGCAGTTTTTTGAAGTAGAAGGAAATATAAGACCTTATGATACATTGAAGGTTACAGAAACTGTAGAACGTACGAAGTTTGATTCTGATGAGTTAGCAACATATTATGTTTATGATGATTTTGAAATAGATTATCAAAGTGGTGAAATTGTATTAAAAGACAATAATCATCCTTCAACGCATTATGGAGAAGCATTCTTTGTTGATGAAATAGATAGAGAAGCTGTATGTAAGATTAAACCATTAGCCAGTGATAATCAAAAAACAACAGTGGCATGTGGTCAGTTTTTCAGTCCGATTAAGAAAATATATATTGAAAAAACCGATGATTTAAGTGCAGCGCCTTCTTATATTACAAGATTAGAAAGAGCTGTTAGCGGATTGTCTTATTTAGTATATGATTTAAATAACATTAATAAAGACTTAACTGGTAAGATATTGAATTTTTCATTTGCGAATTACGATTTAAGTAAAACATTTATTGAAAATGAATTAGGTGAACGAATCAGTTCTGTTAATGGACTATATTTTTATTCAAATGACATGTCAAAAATTTATGTTTATAAAACTACTGAACTATATGGGCATGATGATTTATCTGTTTTGTTCTTAAAATATAGTGCTTATGATGCAGTTGAAACAAATAGTGTTATTGTTGAAAATAAATCATTAATTATTAAAAACGGTAAAATTGATTTAAGTTTCAATTATCAATCTCCATCTATCAGTGACCATATTGTTACAATACCTGTCACATATTCTGATGATTGGGAATTCACATCTGATGTTAAATATGATAAAATAAGTGTTAGTGGCGGATTTTTAGGAGTTATAATACCTGAAGGATCTGAAGAGATAAGTATTAGTTTAAAATTTGTTCCAAAAAATATAGATAATGGATTAAAATTAACTTTATTAGGATCGTTTGCATATCTTGGTTTATTAGGATATCCAATGATATTAAAAAAAGTAAAACGGAGCGGTAAAAATGATGAAAGCACGATTGATAGTACCAGCATATAACGAAGAAGAAAATGTTGCTTTATTTTATGAAGAAGCAATTAAGTATCTAGTTTATGATGATATAGAATTTGATATTTTATTTGTTAATGATGGATCCAAAGATAATACTTTAGAAGCAATTAAAAATATTAAAGTTTTAAATATACCTATAAAATATATTTCATTATCAAGAAATTTTGGTAAAGAACCAGCTATGCATGCTGGCTTAGTAAATTCTCAAGATAAAGATTTCATCATCATTATAGACTGTGATCTACAACAACCACCTTCATTAATTCCTGAAATGATTGAATATTATAGAGAAGGTTATAAAATTATCTATACAAAATCAAAATCAAGAGATGGAGAACCAAGGTTAAGAAGATTTTTCGCAAATATGTTCTATAAGATTTATAATATTTACACTGAAAGACCTTTAATTAATGGTGCTAAAGACTATCAATTGATGGATAAACAGGTAGTTGATGCTTTTATCAAAATAAAAGATAATAATCGATTTATAAAAGGTATCTTTTCTTGGGTTGGTTTTAAGAGAAAAGCATTAGAGTTTGATTTCATACCGAGAAAACATGGTAAAACTTCATGGAGTTTTTATTCATTACTAAAATACGCGTTTAATGGAATGAACCAATTTTCTACCATATTATTGGTGTTGCCAGTATTGAGTTTTGTTTTAGGATTCATGATATTGACTGCGGATGTTGTTTTATATATTATGGATATTTATAATTTTTCAACATTTATTATTACTTTACATTTAGGTTTTATTACATTAGCACTTAGTATTTTTAGTTATATTATTATATATTTACTTTATCAAAATCGTAAACAAGTCTTGCAAAGACCGGTTTACTTGGTAGAAGAGGCTTCGGAGGATCTGCAGATTGAATAAAATTTGGAATTTTATTAAATTACATTTTTTAACTCGAAAGTTTATTACTTTTGGCGTTATTGGCGTTATTAATACGATGATTCATATGGTAGTTTATGGTGTGTTTTATAATAGATTTGAAGCAGGCGCTTTTTTATCTAATATGACCGCTTTTATAGTTGCATCTGTTTTTTCATATTTTGCTAATGCCTATTTAACATTTAAACCGAAACATAAAACAACAATGCAGTTCTCTGCAGTTATTTTAGTGTTTTTAACTAGATTATTAGTAAGTAGTGTTTTAGCATACGGATTTGATTTTATGGTCATTAATTGGTTTAATGTTAATTATGATGTTTATCCAATAGCGACATATATAGCACCATTCTTAGCATCTGCCTTATTAATTCCTATAGCGTATTTAGCATTAAATGTTGTCTTTAAAAGAACAAGTGACATCAAAGAAAATCAAAACAATCAAAGGATGTGATGATAGTGAATGAATTTTTTTTAACAGTAATGATTGCTTATCTATATAGTATCTTTTTAATAAATCTTAGAATGAAACTAGAAATTAAACAAATTAGGTATTTGAAAATACTTTTATTAGTTTTAACTGGTTTTTCTATTATCACATTTTTTAAGTTTGCTTCTACAGTTAGTGGATGGGAATTATATATTGAAATTATTGCTTTGATTATGTTGTTTGTGTTCTTTTTCTCAACATATATTAATGAAATTAAAGGGATGTTTAAAAAAATCAATAATAATAAACAAGATGCTTCTCCAAGGATGATAGATAATGATTTAGCTGTGGCCTTAATTCAATCAGTAGATTATTTATCAAAAAGAAAAATTGGGGCGCTTATTACTGTTGAGAGAAATGTTCACTTAACGAACATTATTGAAAATGCATTGACTTTAAACGCTGATGTTTCAAAAGAATTATTAACATCAATTTTTATGCCTTCTACGCCATTACATGATGGCGCAGTGATTATTAGAAATAATAAGATATTATGCGCGAAAGCATATTTCCCTGCTTCTCAACGCACTGATTTGCCTATGAACTATGGAACAAGACACCGAGCTGCGATAGGTATCAGTGAGCATAGTGATGCGTTTACCATTGTTATATCTGAAGAGACAGGTCGTGTCAGTATTACAATGGATGGAAAAATGGAGTATAATGTCACAAAAGAAGCACTTAATCTGTATTTAGAAAATGTATTAAAAATAAATTAAAGCGCTTAGCGCTTTTTTTCATTTGATAGAATTTAATAAAACTTTATGTTATAATTTTCTTGAAAATAAAAGGAGAATCATCAATGAAAAACTATGATTGTATTATTATAGGTGATGACATTTACGCGCTAATTATCGCGCTCTTTTTGACAAGGAAAATGAGGGATATTCTTTTAATTAACAAACCTTCTCCATATAAACAAAAAACAGAAAGAGTATCAGTGCCTTATAACAAATCAAATTACCTATTTAATTATAGTTCCGAATCGATATTAACTGGTCTTGATGCATCAGGTTTAACCGAAGCATTTTTAGATGATCTAGATTTATTAAATGATTTAGAATATGAAAAATTGGACGCAGATTACATAGTAACAAAACTTGGAGAACAAAAGATTAAGTCTAATCAGTTCAAAGAGTTTAAAATATATTTAATGAGGTATTATCCAAAGCAAATAGATGAGATTAAAGTGTTTTTCGATGATTTAGAAAGACATTATAATAACTATTTAGAACAGTATTTGAATTTATTACATAATAATGATTATACATTAACATCATTAATGGTTGAATGGGGAGATTATAGTCTTATTGAATTATTGATGAGTTACTTTAGTGATCCAACAATCATTAATGAGTTTAAAACAAATGGTTTTATCAACGGGTTAGATTTAAATAAAGTTAGTGCCTATAATTTCTTTGCTAATTACTTTACAGGTTTAAAATCTGGGTTTTACTATATTAAGACACCTATTGAATCTTTAAGAGAAATCATTCTGAAGAAAATAAAATCTTCAACAAAGCACTCAATTATAGATGCTGAAATTACTAATATTGTTAAGAATGGTCATAGAGTTCAATATATAGAAGATAATCAAGGTAATAAATATTTAGGTAAATATTATTTTGTTAGCGATCATCCTGTTGAATTTTATAACGATTATTTTTCAGATTTAAATCATCATGTAAAAAAGTTGAAACAATACTACCCATATTTAGAAGATCCTATAGTGAAAAGAACTATGTATCTTGTTTTTGATCCAAAACCTAAAGACATGGATATTAATCAATTAATTTATTATTATCAAGATAATGATTTGGACAGTGAAAAAATAATTAAGATATTCAATTATTCAATGACTGAAAAAACAGATACTCAAGTAGGAAAAGTTTGTGTTGATTTCACTTATGATAAAAGAAAAGGATTTAATGAAGATAATATATTAGACAAACTATTCTTAGCTTTTCCTAAATTAAAGTGGTTAGACATGGCTATTTCATATGGTGAAGAAACGCCTTATTTAGCGATGTTACGGGAAAAGAAATTAAGAAAGTTATCGATATCTGATTTGATAGATTATGAGTCTCTGAACCATGTAAATGTCTATGATAACTTATATATAGGCGGTGCTTTTATTAGGCCAGAATCAAGTTATTATGGAAAAATACATCAAGCAATAGTTACTGCTGATAAAATTGAAGATGGACTATATTTTAAAGATGAAGCTGAAGAGTTTTATTATTCAAATGAAGAAGTTATGATGATGCTTAGACAAAATTATGATGATACATATTTTGGCAAGAGAGAAGTTCATGTTAATTTTCATATAGGGAAATCTATGTATTTTTTCAGAATCAAAGGAAAAAATATTGTTGTTCATAGAGGACGATATTCAAATCCTGATTTATCAATATATACGTCAAATGATAGATTAACAGATTTGATATATAAACGTAAACCATACAATGAAATTATCCAATCTGATTTTTTTAGATGGATTGGTGATACTTTAACCATGAAAGCTTTTTTAAAATCATTTAATCTGGATGATCGATATGCTTATGAAATGAATGAAGTTAATAATACACCTTTTAAATATTTTGGTATTGCTTATATCAATACATTTATGTTTATGATTGCCTTATCAGCGTTTTTACTTCATTTTGTTCAAGGTATATATATTTATTTTCCATTGTTTGTTATTTTATTATCATTAATCATATATAAACGAGTTCAAGTTAAAAAAACAAACGTGTTTGAAGAATTAATTTTATTTATTATACTTGGATTGGCTTTTTCATCTATTTGGATTGATAGAATTAATTATTTTGGAAAAGACCATATTTTATTAGCGCCATTTATGATATTTTTGTTTATATCCGTTATCATTAATAAACCTTTTGTTAGAGATTCCTTGATATTTGATTATTCTAAAGAGTTTATTCATACAAAATTATTTCTATCAATAACAAATGGCTTAACTTTTATTTGGGGATTTATTTTCTTAATTATTATATTTGGACCGTTTTTTTCTGGAGAAAGACATGTTTCCGTCTTATATAATTTAGTTTTTGTTGGTTTATTCTTAACACACTACTATCCTTCAATTTACGTGAATACAAGTATTAAGAAACGTTAGAGGTGCAAAATGAATGATTATACATATTACATAGTTTTGTTCTTGATATTATCAATTTATCTCTTAGGAATATTGGTTTATAAAAGACTTAACATATGGAAGTTAATGTTAATTATATTTACAACTTTTATTGTGATTATTTGGGAATTTTTTCCTGAAATGAATCCACTTCAATCATTTGAATATATTGAAGAAGTTTATGCTTTATTCTTATTAATGATTTTATTGGTTTACTCGATGACTTTTAGAAGTAAAATCAAAGTTACAAAGAATCTAACAGATCATGATTTTTTTGAGTTAGAAAAAAAATTAGAACATGTGAGTAATTCTTCAGAGTTGTTAAGAAAAAGATTCATCAACTCAATTGAATTATTAAATGAAGGTTTAATATTTTATGAAACAGATTATTCTGGTTTATATATTACTGATCAAATTAAAACCTTAATTAATATTGATCAAAACCAGATATTAATGGAAGATTATTTGAATTTAATATACGAAGAAGATAAAAAGATGTATTTACAAACCATAAAAAAATTAAACGATAAAATACCTTCGTACGAATTGAAATATCGAATTCAATCTAATGATAATTATGCTTGGGTGATTGAAAAAGGTAGGTTGTTTAAACATAATAAAGCTGACCATATTATTTCAACATTTAAACCAGTCAATTTAAAATTATTCCCAGATACATTAATTGAAGAACTAGATTCATTACCTAACGAAGATGATTTAACAAAAACATTATCGGTGTTAAGAAAAGATAAAGAAACGTTTTATTTAGTGATGCTTCATTTAACCAATATCCCTGATGTTAATAAAAGGTTTGGTAGAGATGTTGGTAATTTAATGATTGCGGAATATGTTAAGAATATGAGATATCACTTTGCTAGAGAAAAAAATACTATATTTAGAATTACTGGTATTCAGTTCGCTATTATAATAAAAGAAGATTTGAAATATCAAAATTTACATAGAGCTTTAACAAGCGGTGGAGATTTAATTAATTTAAAATTAAGTATAGGTGGTATTCAACAAATCATCTATCCTAATTTAGGAATTATTAAACATGATCCTTGGAGTAAAATTAACATAAATGATTTTATTAGTTTAAGTAATAAAGCGCTAGAAGAAGCGATTTCAGACAATAAAAATAATTATTCTATTTTCGGAGGTTCATAATGTTCTCTGCGATTATACTTGGCGGTGGGTCAGGTGAAAGAATGGGACTAGGCTATAATAAAGTTCTTTATAAATTTAAAGGCGTAACCGTCATCGAATACGCCGCAAAAAAGTTTATAGAAGATCATGACTTTACTGAAGTTTTAATAGTAATGAATAGAGATGATTATGACCAAGCAAAACTTTTGTTTAATAATCCTAAAGTTCGGGTAATTAAAGGTGGAAACACAAGACAAGAAAGTGTTTATATTGGTTTATCTGAGCTAAAAGAATCAAAATATGTTATGATTCATGATGGGGCACGACCTAACCCTTCACTAGAGAGTATTAAAAAACTCAAGGAATCAGTTGTGTATGGTCCTGTTATTCTTTATACTGCTTCAAAAGATTCTTTGATTTATAAAAATAATATATTAATTGATTCTTATATTGATAGAGACAAAGTAGGTATGGTTAAAACACCTCAAGCGTTTAGTTATGTTCATATAATGAATGCATATGAACAAGCTAAATTAAATCATACGCATTATAAAGATGATGCATCTTTATTAATGAGTGAATTAGCTTTACAAGTTGCTCTTATTGAAGATGATGAGACCAATATAAAATTAACCACTAAATTTGATATTAAAATAATGGAGGAATTATTATGATTAGAATAGGTTTTTCTAAAGATGTACACCCACTTGTTGAAGGGAAAAAACTTTTAATTGGTGGTGTTGAGATTGATCATTATAAGGGGAGTGTAGGATATTCTGACGGTGATTGTTTATTGCACGCTGTTGCTGAATCGATGCTAGGGGCATTAGCTCTTGGTGATTTAGGAAAATTTTTTCCTGATGATAACCCAAAATATAAGGGTTATGACTCTAGCCTTATTTTAAAAGAAGTATATGATTATGTTTCTGGGAAAGGCTATGAAGTTATCAATTTAGATTGCATGGTTTCATTAGAAAAACCAAAGCTTAGACCATATATTAGTGATATGAGAAAAGTGATTTCTGATATTCTTAAATGTGATATTAAAAATGTATCTGTTAAAGCAACAACATTTGAAGGATTAGGGTTTATTGGAGAAGAAAAAGGAATACTCTGTGAAGCATTTGTTTTACTTGAGCGTTCTGATTTCATTTATGATTAATAGAAAGGTAATTTTCTTTTCATTCTTTTAAGTCTTGTGATAGAATAGTTATGCTAAGGAAGTGATGTTATGGTAGAGACTGAACACGGTATGTTTGAAATGATTAAAAATTATCGAGAAGCATTTGTACTCGATGATTTTAATCAACTTTACGTGGATTATTTTGATAAATATATGTATATAGTTGGTGATTATGCAGCTGGTAAACTAAGATTAAAAGGTTTCAATGAAACTAATTATGAAACTATACCGGATTATATAGTAGAGTCATGTGCGCCAAATTGTGCATATTACATAGTCAAAAATAACGAACCAAAAAAAGAAGTAAGGAGTGAATAGAATGAATTACGAACAAATTATCGAAGAAATAAAAGAAGTTATCGAATTAATTAGACCATATATTAACCGTGATGGTGGAGATATAGAATTTGTAAAATTTGAAGATGGTATTGTTTTTGTAAGATTGTCAGGTGCATGCGTTGGCTGTGCTGCGATGGATTCTACAATGAATGATTTAGTAGAGGATACTTTACTAGAAAGAGTACCAGGCGTGATTGGAGTTGAATTAGTCGTATGACAAAAGAAGTGACTCAATCAAATAAAAAAATGAAACAAATTGCAAAAGACTTATTAATTGAACGTGGAGTTACCATGAAAGACATTGCGGAAATTGTATATTGGTTACAAATCAAATACATTCCATCCTTGCAAATGCCTGATTGTCTTGATGCAATTGAGAGAGTATTAGATAAAAGAGAAGTTCAAAATGCTATATTAACTGGTATTGAACTAGATAGATTAGCTGAAAACCATCAATTATCTGAACCCTTACAATCGTTAATAGATAGTGACAATCCTTTATATGGTATTGATGAAATCTTGGTCTTATCAATTGTTAATGTTTATGGTTCAATAGGATTAACTAATTTTGGTTATGTTGATAAGTTAAAACCAGGTATTATCGGTAAACTTGATGAAGAAGGAAAATTAGCACATAAATGTAATACATATCTTGATGATATCATTGGTGCTATCGCAGCCGCAGCTGCTTCATCAATCGCTCATAATTTTGAAGATTTAAAAGAATAGTCGAAAGATTGTTCTTTTTTTTCCTTTTTAGGGGTTGTCTTGCTTGATAAAAAATGAGATTGTGTTATAATAATTACAGTTTTCTTTGAGGGGTGTTAAATATGAAACAAGGTGACATCGTCAAAGGTCGTATTACTAATATTAAATCTTATGGTGCTTTCGTTAAAGTAGAAGATAAATATGATGGATTAATTCATATATCTGAAGTTAGCGATGGTTTTGTGAGAAATATTGAAGACTATCTCACTGTAGGAGATGAAATAACTGTTGAAGTTATCAAAGTAGAAGGTGACAAAATTAGTTTCAGTTATAAAAGTCAAAATAAGACCAGACGTAAAAAGAGAGAATCTACAGAGTTAATAACTGGATTCGGACCTTTAGCAGATGAGTTAAAGGCTTGGGTTGACAAGTATCAAAAAGACGACGAATAATTTCGTTGTTTTTTTAATTTGACAAAATGAGAATTTTTTAATATCTTATGAGTGGAGGAAAAATATGAAAGAAAAATATTTGAATTTTAATTATAATAATGTACTACCATTTATCGAACAAAAGGATTTAAAAGACATTCAAAAAGAAATTAATCAAGCTAGAATAACATTAGATTCAAAATCTGGGTCTGGTAAAGAATATATAGGCTGGACTGATTTAATAGATCAAATGGATGTTGAGTTAATCAATGATATTCAATTGACAGCTAAGAAAATAAAAAAACAATCACAAGTATTGGTTGTGATTGGTATTGGTGGATCGTATTTAGGTGCTAAAGCAGCAATTGAATATATGAAACCATATTTTCAAAAAAGAAAAACTTTAGAAGTCATTTTTGCAGGGCAAAACTTATCTTCAACATATTTAAATGAGTTATTAGATTATTTAAAAAATAAAGATTTTTCTGTGAATGTCATATCTAAGTCAGGAACAACAACTGAACCTGCTATTGCTTTTAGAGCAATCAAACAATTATTGGAAGAAAAATATAGTAATGATGAAGTTAAAGAACGTATTATAGCAACGACTGATGCTTCAGTTGGTGCCTTAAGAACTTTAGCTGATAAAGAAGGTTATAAAACATACATCGTTCCTGATGATATTGGTGGACGTTTTTCTGTTTTAACACCTGTAGGATTATTACCGATTGCGGCAGCGGGGATTAACATTAAACAAATGTTAAGAGGTGCTAGACAAGCAAAGAGAAATTATAAAGCAAAAGATGTTTATAAAAATGATGTTCATATGTATGTAGCTTTAAGAAATTTATTGTATCGTCAAGGATTTGCATTAGAGTTATTGGTTAATAACGAACCAAAATTAAATTATTTTTCTGAGTGGTGGAAACAGTTATTCGGAGAATCTGAAGGAAAAGATTTAAAAGGTTTATTTGTTTCTAGTGCTTCTTTTACAACAGATTTACATTCTTTAGGTCAATTTATCCAAGAAGGTAAAAAAGTGTTATTTGAAACAATGATTTCTGTTGAAACACCAGAAAAAGATGTGTTTATCGGTAAAGATGATTTGAATTTAGATCAACTGAATTATCTAGAGAATAAATCAGTTGATTATGTTAATAAACAAGCTTTAAAAGGTACAATGCTTGCTCATTTAGATGGTAATACACCTAATATGTTAATAACTATTCCTAAAGTGGATGCTTATAGTTTTGGTTATTTGGTTTATTTCTTTGAATTAGCATGTGGTATTAGTGGTTATGTATTGGATGTCAATCCATTTAACCAACCTGGTGTTGAAAGTTATAAAAAGAATATGTTTGCTCTATTAGAAAAACCAGGATTTGAAGAATTAACAAATGCATTAAAAAAACGTATATAAATAAATAAAAATACCTTTATAATGTGAAAATCATTATTAAAGGTATTTTTTTATAAATCTTTTTTTGAAAAGGCATGAAATGTTTTTGTATTGATCGCTTTTACTTCTATATTTGAAATGGACTCTTTAACTTCACCATCAGCTTGGAAGAAATTAGGCTTTTTGAAATCAACACTTATATGTTTACCTTTTTTTATGGTTATATATTTAGTGAATTTCTGATGAAGTCCAGAATAAATGGTCATTAATAAAAATTGTAAAAGTGCTTTGCTTAATGTGTGAACGATTAAAACATAAAAGTATTCATCTTCAATATCTGCTTTAGGAGTTGCTTTCATGCCTCCACCAAAATATTTGCCGTTTTGAATGGCGACTGTATACACTTTTTTATACTCGAAAGTTTCACCATCGATTTTAACTGTAATGTCTTGAGCTTGATACTTAATGATTGATCTAAATACATTAATGAAATATGATATTTTATTTTTCTTTGAATCATTATTGACATAATGACATACCATACCATCAAAACCTAAACCACAACCATTAATAAATTGAACAGGATGATCATTGTTTAACATAGCTTGACCGATGGTAACATCAGCTTTTTTTAATAGTTTAAGAGATCTTAAAAAGTCATTACCTGAACCGCTTTTAGCTAGATAAATATTTTGTTTTATAAGATTGATATCGGTTGAATTAATAAAGTAATTGATTGAACCATCGCCACCGAGTAATAATATATCTGTGATTTGTGGCCGTTGATTTAAGTAATCATTTAAATCATCAATTTTTAAACCAGAACGAACGATAAAGGGCGTGTTTCTTTTTTTAAATAATCTGACGATTTTTTTAGTTTTTTTCCGAGATTTTCTATTGCTTGAAAGTGGATTATGTATGATCAGAAACATCTTTATCCCTCCTAGAGAAACATTGTTTTCTTATGGATATTATAACATATACTTTTGATTTCTTAAGATAAAAGGTGAAATTCGCTTTTCATATCTCTAAAACTACTAATTATTACAATTTATGATATAATATTTTATAGATTATTAATAGAAATTAGGGGTTATCGTGAAAAAGATTATTAGATTAAATACAGAGAATGATACTAATCAATTAGCCCAATTGATAGCTAAAGACATTTTTCCGGGAATGATTATTGGATTAAGTGGTGATTTAGGCTCTGGGAAAACGACATTTACTAAATATTTATCAAAAGCAATGGGTGTGAAGGATAATTTAAATTCACCAACATTTAATATATTGAAAACCTATCAAGGCATATTGAATTTATACCATATGGACGTTTATCGTTTAGAGGATATTGGTTATGACTATGAACTTGATGATTTTATCTATGGAGATGGTGTTTCAGTGATTGAATGGTACCCATTTATTCAAACAATGTTACCAGAAAATATCTTGTCATTAACTTTTAGTTTTGTTGATGAACATAAAAGAGATGTTTTAATTGAAGGAAGTGAAATTTATGAATCCATCATACAAAAGATTGG
Source organism: uncultured Candidatus Izemoplasmatales bacterium (assembly GCA_964461565.1). GTDB lineage: Bacteria > Bacillota_I > Bacilli_A > Izemoplasmatales > Hujiaoplasmataceae > Hujiaoplasma. Next base: position 17,163 of record CAYWUZ010000007.1, read on the forward strand.
TCATTGATACAGCGACTAAATATATTTATTTAGCTTTAGTTGTTGATGATATAGAAGTCGATTCAGTTTACCAAGTAGGAGATAATAATCATTCAGTTACGATTATGCCTTTATTAGAAGAAATGCTTCAGAAACAGCATATTGAGTTGACCGATATTAATGAAGTTATAGTTGGAATTGGACCAGGAAGTTACACTGGCGTTAGAATCGGTGTCACAGTCGCTAAGATGATTGGATATTTAAACCAAATAGTTGTTAAGGAAATATCTTCATTAGCATTAATGGCTTCCCATTCAAATAAAGCATATGTTTTACCTTTAATTGATGCAAGAAGAGGTAATGCTTTTATGGCTTTATTTGAAAATAAAACAACTTTAAAATATCTTTATCAAGATGTATTAAAAAACATAGAAGTTTTTAAATCAAATATTAATCAAGATTATGAAATCATTAAAGAAGGTAAACCAGATATTCAAAAGATAATACAATCAGATTTATTAAAGAAGGTTGAAGATATTCATGAATTGGTACCTAATTATTTACAAGTCACAGAAGCTGAACGTAATTTAAAAAATGATTAGTTTAAGATTATTTAAGAATCGAGACTTGCCAATCATTCTTGATTTAGAAAATCATTTTAACCATATTAATGAACTTGAATTTATAAGTCAATATGTTGAAAATCCTTTAATTCATATTTATGTGATTGAGTTCAATAATGATTTTATAGGTTATATGATTATTTGGCTAGATGAAGACAAATTACAGATATATAGTTTATATATTAAAGAAGATTTTAGACATTCAGGATATGCTTTTCAAGCGCTTATTTTATTAGAAAAAACCATGGTTAAACAAGGTGTTCTTGAATGGACTTTAGAAGTAAGAGAATCAAATCAAAACGCAATTAAGTTATATCATAAATTTGGATTTAAGACGATTTCAATTAGAAAAGATTACTATGATAATCACGAAAATGCTTTATTTATGTATAAGAAGAATTAGGAAGTGATACAATGTATGTACTAGGCGTAGAAACAAGTTGTGATGAAACCAGTGTTAGTGTTGTTAAAGACGGAAATATTGTTTTATCAAATGTTGTTTTATCACAAATAGATATCCATCAATCATATGGTGGTGTTGTGCCAGAAATAGCTTCAAGGGAACATGTTAAAGGCGTGACTTATGTCTTTGATCAGGCTATAAAAAAAGCAGGTATAACTTATCAGGAAATAGATTTAATAGCGGTCACCAAAGGACCGGGATTGATTGGATCTTTATTGATAGGAATTAATGCAGCTAAAGTCATCAGTTTAAATTACCATATACCGATTATTGGAGTTCATCATATCAGTGGGCATATCTATGCAAACTATATTGAACAAGGTATGGAGTTTCCTTTACTCGCTTTGGTTGTTTCTGGAGGACATACTGAACTTATTTTAATGAAAGATCATTTTGAATTTGAAAAATTAGGTGAAACACAAGATGACGCTGTTGGTGAAGCTTACGATAAAGTTGCCCGTATTTTAGGGTTGGGTTATCCAGGTGGGCCGATTGTAGATAAATTAGCTGAACAGGGAAAAGATATTTTAAACTTTCCACGCCCTATGATTCATTCTGATGATTATAATTTTAGTTTTTCAGGATTAAAGTCTCATGTTATTAATTTACATCATAATATGAAACAAAGAAATGAAAAAATCAATCATGCGGATTTCGCTGCGAGTTTTCAAGAAGCTGTGACTGATGTTTTAGTTGAAAAAACAATTAGAGCTAAAGATGAATATAAAGTGAAACAAGTGATTGTTGCTGGTGGCGTCGCAGCTAACTCTGGATTAAGGCAGAAAATGAAAAATAGAATTACAGATGTAGCGGTTTATTTTCCTAAGATGGCTTATTGTACTGATAACGCAGCTATGATAGCTTCTGCAGGATATTTTCAATATAAAAAACATGGACAATTTGATGATTTATTCATCAATGGTCATTCACGTTTAGATTTAGAAAGAGGTTAAGATATGGAATCTAATTTTGTTAAAACAATTATGGAAGAAGATTTAAAGACTGGAAAAGTTAGTGAGATTATCACACGTTTTCCACCTGAACCAAGTGCATATTTACATATTGGTCATGCAAGAGCGATTATCACTAATTTTGAACTTGCTAACCATTTTAAGGGTAAAACCAATTTAAGATTTGATGATACGAATCCTTCAAATGAAGATCAGTCTTTTGTTGACGCAATCATAAAAGATATTCATTGGTTAGGTTATGTTCCTGATAAAATTCTATATGGTTCAGATTATTTTGATATAAATTATGAACTGGCTATTCAATTAATTAATAAAGGATTAGCTTATGTTTGTGATTTAAATATGGATCAAATGAGAGAATATCGAGGTACTTTAACTGAACCTGGTAAAAACTCACCATTTAGAAGTCGTTCAATCGAAGAAAATTTACTTTTGTTTGAAGAAATGAAAAACGGAAAATATAAAGATGGTGAAAAAACATTAAGAGCTAAAATAGATATGTCTTCACCTAATATGAATATGAGAGATCCAGTTGTTTATAGAATTATGCATCACCATCACCAAAACACTGGAGATAAATGGTGTATATATCCTATGTATGATTTTGCTCATCCGATTCAAGATGCTATTGAAGGTGTAACCCATTCTCTATGTTCTTTAGAATATGATGATCACCGTGTTTTATATGATTGGTTTGTTGAAAAATGTGAGATGCAACATATTCCACATCAATATGAATTTGGTCGTTTAAATATTACCAATACAATCATGTCAAAAAGATATTTAAAGGCTTTGGTTGAATCAGGAAAAGTTAACGGTTTTGATGACCCTAGAATGCCAACCTTAGCTGGACTAAGAAGACGCGGATACACTAAAGAAGCAATTAGAGATTTTATATTGAGTACAGGTCTATCAAGAGTTAATTCAACTGTATCAAGTGAAATGCTTGAGAATGCAGTTAGAAATGATCTTAACTATAAAGTCAAAAGAGTACACGCTATTATAAACCCATTAAAAGTGACTATTACGAATTATCCTGAAGATCAAATTGAATGGATTGATGATATTACATATAATCCTGATAATGAATCATTAGGTTCAAGAAGACTTGCTTTTGGTAAACATCTATATATTGATAAAGATGATTTTATAGAAGAAAAACCAAATAAAAAGTGGAAACGTTTGGCTTTAGATGTTGAAGTTAGATTAATGAAAGCATATTTTATTAAATGCAATGAAGTCATTAAAGATGAATCAGGAGAGATTATAGAAATTCTTTGTACATATGATCCTGAGACAAAATCTGGTTCGGGCTTTAATGATAGAAAGCCTAATGGTAATATTCATTATGTTGAAGCAACTACAGCAAAAAAAGCACAATTCAACTTATTTGAGCCATTATTAATTGATTCAGATTCTAAAAAAGACTTAATTGAACGATTAAATCCAAATTCATGGACAACTATGCATGGTTTTGTTGAAACAGATTTAGAAAATACTGTTCCAGAAGAAAAATTCCAATTTATTAGATTAGGATATTTTTCAACAGATTATGATTCATCGAATGATCAATTAATCTTCAATAGAACTGTAGAACTTAAGTCGACATTTAAATAAATTATAAATTATGATAAAAGATGATAGTTCAAATTGAACTATCATCTTTTTTGTATTAAATTTTGATTTTTCTTATTGATTATTTACACATTCGCCATTATTTCCTTGACGATTGCCTCTTGTTGATGATTGTGTTTCTTCATTTTGGAACATTTTTCTAAATTGATTTTTAACTTGACTCATCATATCTTGACCATAGTATTGGTAACGATCTTTTGAGAATGCACTTAAATGATTTTCAGAAGCTGCTAATAAATATTCAAATACAACTCTTACGTCATCTTCTAAATTATCTTGATTTAAGAATAATTCGTACATAGCAATGTTTTTTTCTTCTGCTTCAACACCAGTTGCGATGGCACTTGTAATTGAATCAGGAATAACGACTGATGCTTCAGCGTTATTTTCTGGTAATGCTACACCGTATTTTTCGAACAATGGTAATAATAAGTTAATATGTTCTTGTTCCGCCAATACAATGTTGATAAATGGTCTTACTTCTCCGAATTCATTAATGATTGCTTCATACTCTGCTTTAGCCATGTATTCATCTTGGATTGCGAAAATAAGCATTTCTTCTAAACTATATTCAATATCCTCTGAGAATGCAAATTCTTTTTGTCCATCAATGTCTGAATAAACACTGCTTGCACTGACGCTTGCTAATGTAAGTGTTAATCCAAATACAAATACTAATGCTCCTAACAATAATCCTTTACTTAATTTTGTTTTCATATAATTCCTCCTCTTGTTTGCTATATATACGTTAGAATCTTTAGTTTTATTGGGAATATATGATTATTCACGTAAACATCACAAACAAGCATTTGATTTATGTCTTATTTTTAGAATAAAATAAGGTGTTAATTATTTATAAAAACCACATTTTTTTTAACGTTTTAACAGTTGAATAAGTTTATACTTTAGGCCAATTATGGTATAATATTTAAAGGTGATATTTTGAAAAATCAATTATTAGAAAAACTCAATACCGAACAACAAAAAGCAGTTAAAATAGTCGAAGGACCAGTGATGGCAGTTGCTGGTGCGGGTTCAGGAAAAACCAGTGTCTTAACAAATAGAATTGCTTATTTGATTCAAGAAGCTGGTGTTTCACCTTATAATATTTTAGCGATAACATTTACAAATAAAGCAGCCAATGAAATGAGAGAGCGTGTACAAAGTCTTATTGATTTACCTATGGATAACATATGGATATCAACATTTCATTCAATGGGTGCTCATTTTTTACGTAGAGAAATAGATAACTTAGGTTATGATAAAAATTTTCAAATAGTTGATGACCAAGATAGTTTGAATATTGTGAAGAATTTAATGAAAAAACATAACTTTGATTTAAATACATTTTCACCAACCATTACTTCTAAATTAATTGGCAATGTAAAAGCAAAACTAACATCAATGAATCATATAGAAGAACCTATTCGTTCCATGATAGAACAAATATATCCTCTATATAATGATTATTTAAAAAATAATAATCTAGTTGATTTTGAGGATTTATTAGTTTTAACTTTAAAAATATTAAAAGATTTTCATGGCGTTTCTAAACGTTACCAAGAAAAATTCCAATATATTTTAGTTGATGAATTTCAAGATACGAATAATTTACAATACAATATCGTTTATGAATTAGCGAAAACACACCGTAATATTTTTATCGTTGGCGATGAAGATCAAAGTATTTATGCATTTAGAGGATCAAATGTAGGTAACATAAAGAAGTTTACTAAGGATTTTCCTGAATATAATAAAATTATTTTAAATCAAAATTATAGATCTAAAGATACGATTTTAAAAGCCGCAAACTCAGTTATAAGAAACAATAAAGATCGAATACCTAAAGATTTGTTTTCTCAACTAGGAGAGGGTCAAAAACTGATTCATTATAAAGCGAATACAGATGAAGAAGAAGCTTACTATGTTTATGAACAAATCAGAAAACTAAGAAGAGAAAACACGCCTTTATCAGAAATAGTTGTATTATATAGAAATAATTCAATGTCTAGAAGGTTTGAAGATATCTTTTTAAAATATAATTTACCTCATAAAGTTGTTGGTAACTTATCTTTCTATAAACGAAAAGAAATAAAAGATATTATTGCTTACTTACATTTATTAATTAATAGTGGAGATGACTATTCTTTTTCAAGAGTATATAATACACCTAAAAGAGGTGTAGGGAATGTTTCTTTTGCTAGTTTAGTTGATTACGCTGAAGAACATCATTTGAAACTATTTGATTGTATAGGAACATCAGAGACGCCATTAACAGGCAAAGCAGCTTCTGAAATGGCTAAGTTTAAGGATTTAATCATAGAGCTTAAACAAGGTTTAGAATTAAGAACACTCTTAGATACATATGATTTATTGCTTGAGAAAAGTGGATATAAGGCTATGCTAGAGAAAGATGATTCTACAGCGGATAAAACATTTCAATCTGAACGTAAGTTAGATAACTTAGATGAATTTAAAACAATCATATTAGAAAAAGTCAGTGATTATGAAAGAGATATTTCTAATTATGATAAGTTAGCCACACTTTTAAATGATTTGGTATTACATGTGGAAGCTGAGGAAAGTGATGAGCATGAAGCCATTAGTTTAATGACATTTCACGCAGCTAAAGGTTTAGAATTTGATGTTGTATTTATGACATGTTTAGAACAAAGTTTATTTCCTGCGATTAGAAATGGTTTTGATTCAGCGAATAATATTGATGAAGAAAGACGATTATTCTATGTTGGTTTAACCAGGGCTAGAAATCAAGTGTTTTTAACAAACTGTAAAACAAGGTTTATGTATGGGCGTTATATGGATAATCTTGATTCACAATTCATTGAAGAAATCGATGAAGATTTTATTGAAAAAAGAGGCGCTAATCACGTTAGAAAAGCTTCATTTGAAAGAGTTCACTCTTCAAGAGAAAGACCAACAATAAATCATAATGCTTATGAAAAAGATGAAAAACAAATTAAAGTAGCAGATAAAATTAACCATAAGGTTTTTGGTAGAGGTGTTGTTGTTGAAGTAAAAGGAGATTTAGTTAAAATCGCTTTTTCTATGCCTCATGGAATTAAAACCTTAATGAAAGATCATCCTAGTTTTAAAGTGGAGGATTAACCATGGATATTAAAAAAAGAATTGATGATATTAAAGATAAATTAAATCATTATAATTACGAGTATTATGTCTTAGATAATCCGACTGTTTCTGATGCGGAATATGATCATTTAATGAATGAGTTAATTGAATTAGAAAATCAATTTCCTGAATTCAAAACAATTGATTCTCCATCTCAAAGAGTTGGAGGAGAAGTCAGTTCTAAATTTGAAAAAGTAGAACATGAAAGACCGATGTTATCATTAGGTAATGTTTTTAACGAAGGAGAACTTAGGAGTTTTGATGCTAGAATTAAGAAAGTCGTTAGTGAATATACCTATACTGTAGAACTTAAAATAGATGGGCTTTCAGTGTCGATTATATATGAAAACGGCTTATATAAACGCGCCGCGACTAGAGGTAATTCTGTTATTGGTGAAGATATAACAGAAAATGTTAAAACGATTAAATCTTTACCTTTAAAGATTGATTTTCTTGATAAATTAGAAGTAAGAGGCGAGATATTTTTAAGTAAAGATAAATTCAATAAATTAAATCAAGAGCGTTTAGCTAAAAATGAAGAGTTATTTAAAAACCCGAGAAACGCAGCTGCAGGAACAATTAGACAACTTGATTCTAAGATAGTCCATAAACGTGCATTAGATGCTTTTATTTATTATGGTTTTCATGATGATTTTAATCATCATTATAAAACTTTAATGTTTTTAAAAGATTTAGGTTTCAAAGTCAATGATAGAACTAAGAACTGTGAAAATATTGACTGTGTGATTGAATACATTAATGAAATCGAGAAAATTAAACATGATTTGCCATATGAAATTGATGGAATCGTTATAAAAGTGAATGAGTTAAATCAATATGATAAGATTGGATATACATCTAAGTTTCCTAAATGGGCGATTGCATATAAATTTCCTACTGTAGAAAAAGAAACAATTTTAAATGAAATTGTTTTTCAAGTTGGACGTACTGGTGTTATAAAACCTGTCGCTAATTTAGAATCTGTGGATATCTCTGGTTCAAGTGTATCGAGAGCGACATTACATAATGAAGATTTTATTAAATCAAGAGATATTCGAGAACATGATTATGTAATCATAAGAAAAGCAGGAGAAATTATTCCTGAAGTAGTGCAAGTTGTTTTAGAAAAGAGAAGTGAATCTTCTCAACCATTTGAAATGATTCATAAATGTCCTGTTTGTGATAGTGATATCATCAGAAAATCTGGAGAAGCTGATTATTATTGTGTTAATCCTCACTGTAAAGCTAAACATTTAGAGGGAATTATCCATTTTGCTTCAAGAGAAGCTTATAATATCGATGGTTTAGGTGAGGCAATTATAACTGACTTATATAATGATGGGTTTTTAGATACAATTGCAGATATCTTTAAATTAAAGAATTATCGTGAAGAACTGATTCAAAAAGAGCGTTTAGGTGAAAAAAGTGTTGATAACTTAATAAAAGCGATTGAACAAAGTAAAAATAATAACTTAGACAAGTTGTTATTTGGTTTAGGTATTCGATACGTGGGACAAAAAGCATCAAATGTTCTTGCTAAAAACTTTAAGTCTTTAGATAACTTGTCAATGGCATCAAAAGAAGAATTATCAGATGTCAGGGATATTGGAGAAGCGATTGCTAATTCAGTTATTGAATATTTCCATAATGAAACAAATTTGGCTTTATTAAAGGAAATTCAATCATTGGATATTAACACTATATATCAAGATTCATCGCTTGATAAAGAAACTGTTTTTACTAATAAAACAGTTGTTTTAACTGGTAGTTTAGAAAAATACACTAGAAAAGAAGCACAAAAAGTGATTGAAGATATGGGTGGTTCAGTCACTTCATCTGTATCTAAAAATACAGATTATGTTTTAGCTGGTGATTCACCAGGTTCGAAATATGATAAAGCTATTTCATTGAATGTAAAGATAATAAATGAAGATCAGTTTATAGATATGATCAGTTTGGGTGATTAATTTGAGAGATTATATAACAATAAAAGGTGCAAGAGAGAATAACTTAAAATCAATTGATTTAGAATTCAAAAAAAATCAATTGATTGTTATGACTGGATTGTCTGGATCTGGTAAGACAAGTTTAGCATTTGATACGATTTATGAAGAAGGTCGTCGTAGATATGTTGAATCATTGAGTGCTTACGCTAGACAATTTTTAGGTAATATGAAAAAACCAGATGTGGATGTGATTGAAGGATTATCTCCATCAATTTCAATTGATCAAAAGTCTACTTCTCATAATCCAAGATCAACTGTTGGAACGGTCACCGAAATATATGATTATATTCGGTTGCTTTATGCACGTGTTGGTGTTCCTTATTGTCCTACACATCATATAGAAATCAAATCACAATCTATCCAAGAAATGACTGGTAAAATATTAGAACATGATCAAGCTAAGTTAATTATATTAGCGCCGATTATTCGAAGTAAAAAAGGAGCTCACTCTGAAGTCATAAAACATTTACGTCAAGAGGGTTTTACGAGACTTAGAATTAACTCTGAAGATTTTGAATTGGATCAAGATATCTCGCTTGATAAAAATAAACGTTATGATATTGATGTTGTGATCGATCGTGTGATCGTTAAAGATTCTGCTACATCTAGATTGTATGATTCTTTAGAAACTGCAGCTAGATTGGGAGAAGGTAATGTTAAAGTTATTATTGATGGTGAAGAAAAATTATTTAGTGAACATTTCTCTTGTCCTATATGTGGTTTTACTATTCCTGATTTAGAACCAAGATTATTCTCTTTTAACGCACCTAATGGTGCGTGTCACTCTTGTAATGGTTTAGGTTTTAACCGTACGATTAATCCGAAAGAATTAATCGTTGATCCAAGTTTAAGTTTGCAAGAAAATGTTTTTCAAAAATATGCAAAAACAGATTCTATCTATTATCGCGAAATCGAACAAACAGCGATTGCTTTAAAAATTCCTTTAGATAAACCTTTTGAAGATTTAACCAAGAAGCAACAAAATTTCTTGTTATATGGAACAGAAAAAGATATTAATTTTAAGTATGTTTCTCGTGAAGGAAGAATGTTTCACCAATCTAAAAAACCTTATGAAGGGGTTATAACAAATTTAGAACGTCGTTATGTTAGTACTAAATCTAAGATGATTCGTCGATGGATTGAAGGCATGATGAGTGATATTGAATGTGAAACATGTGGAGGAAAGAGATTAAATCCTGAAGCTTTATCTGTCTATATCAACGGATTAAATATAGATGATGTTTCAAGATTAAGTATAGTTGATTTATTAGCGTTTTTTAACAATTTAAAATTAGAAAAACAAAGCGAAGAAATTGCACAACCAATATGCAAAGAAGTTAAAGACCGTTTATCTTTCTTAGTGAATGTTGGTTTAGATTATTTAACATTATCAAGAGCTTCAATGACCTTATCAGGTGGTGAAGCGCAAAGAATTAGATTGGCTACACAAATTGGTTCTAGATTAACAGGTGTTCTTTATGTCCTTGATGAACCATCAATTGGCTTACATCAAAGAGATAATCAACGTTTGATTCATTCATTAAAAGAAATGAAGAATTTAGGAAATACGATGATTATTGTAGAACATGATACTGAAATGATATTAGAAAGCGACTTGGTTGTTGATATCGGTCCTGGGGCTGGGGATCATGGCGGTAGACTTGAATTCATTGGTACACCAAAAGAATTAGTGGAACATGGACAATCAATCACTGGAAAGTATTTACGTGGAGAATTAAAAATTGATGTGCCTAAGACTAGAAGAAAACATGAACACGGCTATTTAAAAGTTGTCGGTGCTAAGCAAAATAACCTTAAGAATCTTACTGTTGATTTTCCAATCGGATGTTTAACAGTCGTGACGGGTGTATCTGGTTCAGGAAAGTCATCTTTAGTCAATGAGGTGCTTTATAAAAATCTAGCAAATTTAATTACTAGAAGAAGAGAAACTGCTGGATTAGTTGATGAGTTACTCAATTACAATCAATTTGACAGAATTATTGATATAGATCAATCACCTATAGGTAAAACACCGAGATCAAATCCAGCAACATATACTGGAGTATTTGATCATATTAGAGATTTATATGCTCAAACAAAAGAGTCTAAGTTAAGAGGTTATGATAAAGGTCGTTTTTCCTTTAATGTTAAAGGTGGAAGATGCGAAAATTGTCAGGGTGATGGTGTCATAAAAATTGAAATGCATTTTATGCCTGATGTTTATGTTGAATGCGAAGAATGTCATGGAAAACGTTATAATAAAGAGACTTTACAGGTTAAATATAAAGGAAAAAATATATCTGATGTCTTAGACTTACGTGTTGAAGAAGCATTAGAATTTTTTGATAAAATACCTAAAATCCAAAAGAAATTAGAAACAATTAATAATGTTGGATTGGGTTATATTAAATTAGGTCAATCTTCAACTACTTTATCTGGTGGTGAAGCTCAAAGAGTTAAGTTGTCATCAGAACTATATAAAAGAATCACAGATCAATCGATTTATATTCTAGATGAACCTACAACCGGGTTACATACACATGATATAAAGAAATTAATGCAGGTTTTAAATCACATCGTCGATAAAGGCGCAACAGTTATCATTATCGAACATAACTTAGATGTGATTAAAACAGCGGATTATATTATTGATTTAGGTCCTGAAGGTGGCGAACGAGGAGGAAACTTAATTGCTTGTGGAACCCCTGAGGAAATTGTAAAAGTTAAAGAATCATATACTGGCCAATATTTAAAACATGTTTTAGAGGGTTAAAGTTATAAATTTTGACCGATTTATGGTATGATATTGATAATTAAGTTGTGTGATAAAATGGATGAAAAAAATAAAAGTAAAGACAAAAAAACGAATGAAGAGATTCGTAAAGAAATTGAACAATTAGAGAAACTGATTGAAAAAGTGAAGGAACAAAATAAACAGAAGCAGCAACAAAAAAGAAGACCACCAGTTTTAAGAATTAATTTAGCTTCTGTTTATTCTAGAATTCCTTATGTTAATTTTATAATCAGTTTTTTAATCAATCTTATAACCGCTTTTATAATCACAAAAGTTATAGGTCATCTATTTTTTGATGGCAGTTACAATGATTTAGATATGATATTGATTATCCTAGGACTAAGTGTTTTTGAGGAACTATACAAAAAATATCTTTTCAAAAAATATATGTCTATTGTGATATATTCTGTAGGAACCATATTCTTATTAATGAATGTGCTTTATTTCTATCTTATAGATTATGTCTTTTTTAGCTTTAGATGGTTTATCAGTTCTTATCATCCGGTATTGTTTGTTATCACGTTTGTATTTTTTAGATATTTTATAAAATTATTCTATAAAAAAACAGAAGTGTTCATTAATCGAAGGAATAGAAGGTGATTCAATGGCATCATTAAAAGTTTCTAAAATCATTGATGGTTTAGATTTAAAATTAATGGCTGGCGAAAAAGGGATAAATAAAGAAATCCATATAGCAGCTCTAGCTAAACCTGGATTAGAACTGGCTGGTATGTTAGACTTTTATGAAAATGATCGAATTCAAATTATTGGTTCGAAAGAAGCTGCTTTTTTTCATTCTTTAGATAAAGATGATCAAAGACAACGTGTTGAGGCTATTTTTAAAAAAGATGCACCTGCACTCATTTTTACTAAGAATGTTGATGTACCACAACTATTTATAGAACTTGGAAACAAATATAATATACCGATTTTAAAATCTTATTATAAAACAACTTCGCTTTTTAGTGAGATATATGATTTCTTACAAGCAGAACTCGCTGAAAGAACATCTATGCATGGTGTATTAATGGATATCAATGGTGTTGGTATTTTAATTACTGGAAAAAGTGGTATTGGAAAAAGTGAAGTCGCTTTAGAATTAATTCGCCGTGGATATATCTTAGTCGCTGATGATATGGTTGAAATTTATCAAGTTGAAAAAGGTGTTTTAATAGGTGAAGCTCCAGAAGTATTAAAGAAATATTTAGAAATTCGTGGTGTCGGTGTTGTTAATGTTGTATATTTATTTGGTGTTAGATCTTACCGAGAGAAAAAAAGAATTTCTATTATTGTTGAACTAGTTAAAGGTTTTGATGAATCAAAAGCTGACCGATTAGGGATTAATACAGATAAAAGAAAAATATTTGATACCTATGTCGCCTATGCATCTTTACCAATTACTGAAGCAAGAAATACTGCGACATTAGTTGAAGCAGCTGCTTTAGATTATAAGTCTAAAGAGATGGGTTATAATTCAGCTGAAGATTTTAATGACTTACTTAATAAACAAATTAAAAAGAATCAGGAGTTAGAAAATGAAAAAGACAATTAAATTAACTTTATTACTATTAACTTTTTTAACAACTTTTGCTTTGTTCAATTTTGAACAACCATTGGTTAATGCTGAAGAAGCAGACGGACCATTTACTGTTACTTTTGTGGATTATGATGGCACCGTTCTTAAAACGATTGAATGTAGCGCTGCGCCTTGTGAGATTACACCACCATCCAGCCCAAACAATAAAGAAAACAGTAAATTTTTAAGATGGTCAGTTTTCGAAGAAGACTATGATGATATTAATCAAGATACCGTTATTAAGGCTATTTATAATTTAGATAATCGAGTTGTTTCAATTGGTGGATTTACGGTTGTTTTTTATTCGTTTTTTATCGTTATGGGGATTATAGTCGGCTTAACTTTAGCCTTAAGAGAAATGCCGCGTATTGGTATGGAAAAAGATGACTTCATGGATGGATTCTTATGGATTGTTCCTTTAGCTATCTTAGGTGCTAGATTATGGTATGTTGCCTTTGAGTGGGATAATTTTATATATGGTAGCTTTGGTCCATCCATATTAAGAGTCCTCGGATTTTCTTCCGGAACATTTAATATGGCTGAGTTTGGTTTAGAAGGCTTAGCGATTCACGGAGCTTTTGTAACAGCGATCATTCTTGCTTATTTCTATACAAGAAAGAAAAAAATTGATGTATTAAAATTATTAGATGTTGTTGCAGTTGGCTTTATCATTGCACAAGCATTTGGACGTTGGGGAAATTTCTTTAACCAAGAAGCTCATGGTGGATTGGTTGGCGGTATGACCGACGGTGTGGCTAATTTATCTATTAAAGAACAATATGAGTTCTTAAGAAATACATTACATATACCAGAATTTATTGTTAATAATATGTTTATGACAAGCGGAAAATTTATAGATGATATTGGCTTCCATCATCCAACATTCTTCTATGAATCAATGTTGAATTTAGTAGGATTCTCAATCATGTTAATTTTAAGACGCGTTAAAAAAGTCTATTTTGGTGAAATATTAGCGTTCTATCTCATCTGGTATGGTGGCGTTAGGATATTTATAGAAACAATGAGAACAGATCCGTTAACATTTGAAATTTTTGGATTATCACTTAAATCAGCTATAGTAACATCTGTGATAATGATTATGGCTGGTATAGGGTTATCTATTTTTGTAAGATTAAAAAGAAAAGGTGAAACCTACGAAAAATCAGAGAACACATTTAATTTTTAATTTTATGACATAGAAAGTATGGTGAAATCATGTCATTTGCCAAAGAAGTTAAAAAAGAACTACAAAGTTTAAAACATTTAAACTGTTGTAATAAAGCAGAACTATCCGCAATGTTACATATTAATGGTTCAATTGAAAAAAACAGTAGTGGGATAAGTATTGCTTTTCAAACGACGAATAACGCAGTTGTCAGAAGATTTGTTTATTTGTATAAACAACTTTATGATTATGACTTTACTTTAATTCAAAAGAAAGTCCATCAATTTAAAAGTAAAGATTTGTTTATCGTCAAGATTAATGAATCTGTCGATATTTTAATGAATGAATTATCTTTAATTAATAAAAACGCTCTATTCTTTCAAGATGTTGACAAATTGCTCATAGAACAAGAATGTTGTAAAAGAGCATATTTAAGAGGGGCATTTTTAGCAACTGGATCAATTAACTCTCCTAATACGAGTGCCTATCATTTAGAAATACAATCGTATTCAGAGACGCATGCGTTAATTATTAAAGAATTAGCGGATGAGTTTAATTTAAACGCAAAAGTATCTAAAAACAAAAGAGGGTATATCACTTATATGAAAGAAGCTGAAAGAATAGCTGATTTCTTAAGGGTTATAGGCGCAAATAATTCATTATTCTTGTTTGAAGATACCAGAATTAAAAGAGATTTTAAAAATTCAATTAATCGTGTTATTAATTGTGATATAGCCAATGAAAAAAAAGCGATGGACGCAGCGGCTGAACAATTAAAACATATTGAATTTGTTGAAAAACATGCTGAAAAGAAGTTATCTAAATCAATGAAAGAAGCTATTTTCTTAAGAAAAAAATATACTGAATCAAGCTTGTTAGAGTTAAGTTATGCTTCTTTAGAACATTTTGATAAACAAATTTCTAAATCTGCTTTAAATCATCGATTTAGAGCAATCAAAGATTTAGCGAATCAAATCAAAATATCAGAGGGATATCATGATTAAAGGTATTGGTATTGATATTTGTCAGATTAGCAGAATTCATTTAGATTCTTATAGAAGAATTCTCACTGATGAAGAAATAGAAGTCTATCAAGGATTAAAACTAGAAGAAAGAAAAAGAGAATTTTTAGCAGGTAGATTCAGCGCTAAAGAAGCGATATTTAAAGCTTTAAGCGGATTAGAAACTAGAATATTAATGAGAGATATCATCATTCTTAATGATGAATTAAATAAACCTTATGTTAAAAAACCTGTCTATATTGATAAGCAGATTTGGATAAGTATTTCTCATGAAAAAGAATACGCAATTGCACAAGCAATTGTCGAGTCGATAGAAAATTAAATTAACACTTGAATTATTATATTAAATTATGTAAAATTAAAATACTGAGGTGATAAAATGGCAACATACACGAAAGGGTACAAAAAACAAAATCCGCAATTAACTTTACTAAAAATTATTATTGGAATTTTCGCAACAGTCGCTTTACTTTTGTTAGCAGCGTTCATCTATGATAAATCAACTGATTGGAAAGATTATACAAGTTATGATCATTTAGATACTTACGACCAAGTTTTATCTCAAGATCAAGAAGATTATGTCGTATATTTCTATTCAACAAACACTATCAGCCTAGACATTAAAGAAGATGTACTAAAAGTACTTAATGACTTAAATAAAGATGATATGGTTTACTTAGTTGAAAACAGCACAGATACTTTTAAAGAAAAGCCTGTTATTGATGAAGAAAATGCTTATTCAAGAGACGATTTGTTAGCGGATTTAGACGTTGAATCAATAACCGCACCTATGATAGTGGTTGTGGCTAATGGACAACTTGAAGAAGTTATTGTAGGGACAGTTAACATTAACAAATTCTTACAAGCAATCGAAAACGATACTTACGCAGCATTTAATGATTAGAGCTAATTTTTTAGCTCTTTTTTTTAACAAAGACCGCAAAATATGGTAAAATAGAGTGGTAGAAGGTAGGTATTTTATGGAATATTTAAATGAGAAATTAATTAAAGAAGTTGCTCAAAATCAAAACATTACAGTTTCCCAAGTGAAAACTGTTTTAGCTTTATTAGAAGAAGGGAATACAGTTCCATTCATTGCGAGATATCGTAAAGAAAAAACTGGTTCACTTGATGAAGAAGAAATAAGAGCAATTCAAAAAGAATATGAATACAGTAAAAACTTACAAGATAGAAAAGAAGATGTTATCCGATTAATTGATGAAAAAGGAATGTTGACTGAGGAATTAAGAAACAACATTTTAGCTGCGGATAAACTAGTTGATATTGAAGATATATATCGTCCTTTTAAAGAAAAGAAGAAAACAAAAGCAACAGAAGCAATTAAAAAAGGATTAGAACCTTTAGCGGATTTTATGATGACTTTCCCAAAAGAAGGAAATTTAGTAGACATTGCTAAACCATTTTTAAATGAAGAAGTTTTATCTGTTGATGAAGCCTATGAAGGGGCTAAGTATATTATTGCTGAAAAAATATCTGATCAAGCAGATTATCGGAAATGGATTCGTGAATATACCTTCAACAATGGGTTTTTAGCATCATCTAAGAAAAAAGATGCTGAAGACGCTTATCAAACTTATCAAATTTATTATGATTATGAAGAAAAGTTATCAACAATTAAATTACATAGAATATTAGCGATTAATCGTGCAGAAAAAGAAAAAGTAGTTACTGTTAGAATTAATATAGATACAGATCAAATATTTAATTATTTAGGTTCTCAAGTAATTAAAGGTCATGATTCAATATTTAATACGATGATTGAAGAAGCCTATATCGATGGATATAAGCGTTTAATCAGTGGTTCTATTGAAAGAGAGATACGTTCAGATTTATCTGAAAAAGCAGAAGATCAAGCAATTCATTTATTCTCTGAGAATTTAAGGTCATTGTTATTACAACCACCTTTAAAAGGTCAAATGGTTTTAGGAATAGACCCTGCCTTTAGAACAGGATGTAAAATGGCTGTAATTGATAAATACGGAAAGTATTTAGCAAAAGACGTTATTTATCCTCATGAATCTTATATAGGCGCTAAAATATCACCGCAAAAAATAAACGAATCTAAATCAAAAGTATTAGATTTACTGAAACAATTTCCAATTAATATCATCGCAATTGGAAACGGAACTGCATCCAGAGAAACTGAAAAGTTTATTGTGGAGTTATTAAGAGAATACCGCTTAGATTTAAAATATGTTATCGTTGATGAAGCTGGCGCGAGTGTTTACTCTGCGAGTCCGCTCGCTAGAGATGAGTTTCCTGATTTCCAAGTTGAAGAACGATCAGCGGTCAGTATTGCTAGAAGAATTCAAGACCCATTATCAGAATTAGTTAAAATTGACCCTAAATCAATTGGTGTAGGTCAATACCAACATGACGTAACTCAAAATAAACTTAATGATTCTTTGACTTTTGTTGTGAGTACTGCCGTGAACCAAGTAGGTGTTAATGTTAATACCGCAAGTCAATCATTATTACAGTTTGTTTCAGGTTTATCTGAAAAAGTGGCTAAAAATATAGTAGCGTTTAGAGAAGAAAATGGTCCGTTCACTGATCGTAAGAAAATCAAGAAAGTTAAAAATGTTGGTGAAAAAACATTTGAACAAGCTGTTGGATTCTTAAGAATTTTTAATTCTAAAAATCCATTAGATAAAACACCGATTCATCCTGAAAGTTATGATTTAGCAAATGATATTTTAATGATTTTAGGATTAAACGCAAAAGATATTGGTAGTGAACAAATGAAAGAAGCTGTAGATAAAGTAAATGTAAAAGAATTATCTACTAAATTAAATCAACATGTTATTTTAGTTCAAGATATTCTTGAAGCATTTGTTTCACCCACAAGAGATATTCGTGATGATTATCCACAACCTTTATTAAAAAATGATTTACTAAGTTTAGAAGATTTACGACCTGGTATGGAAATGCAAGGTACAGTTAGAAATGTCGTTGATTTCGGTGCTTTTGTGGATGTTGGTATTAAAGAAGCCGGATTAGTTCATATTTCAAAATTAAGCAAAAATTACATTAAACACCCATTAGATGTTGTGAGTGTTGGTAATATTGTTAAAGTATGGGTCTTATCAGTTGATATAGACAGAAAAAGATTACAATTATCAATGATTAAACCTGAATAAGCATTATTGGATATTCTTTGAATTTAATCATAATTGATATATAATATGTTTAAGAAGTAATATAAACTAAAGGAGGTTTATGATGGCTAAAGCAAAATATGGCTACGGATGGTTGATTAAATGGATTGTTGCGGCAATTTTATTAGGAATAGGTATTTATATGGCCCTATCTGATGAAGTTGTTTATACAATTACTGGTATTACAATAGTAATTTATTCGTTATTTAGAGTATATCCTTTATTAAAAACACTTGAAAAAGAAGTATTAAGAACAATTAACCTAATAGAAATTTTAATAGGAATCGTATTAGGTTCTGTTATGGTTTATGCAGGTATCAAAGGAATGGAATCTGCACAAGCAGATACATGGTCTAAATTATTTAGATGGTTCTTAGCATTTTTCTTCTATTTAAGAGGTATTATTTTCTTTGTTTCAACCTCATTCTTTGAAGAAAAAACAGAAGTCCCTAAATTCATTTTCCACATTGTTGCGATTTCTTTAGGTGCTGCATTGGTTCTTTGGGAAGACTTTGATGCTGGAACTTTAGGTTGGTTATTCTTATTTGTAACAATCGTTAGTTCAGTTTATCTAGGTTATGATGGTTATGGAGGCTATAGTAAGTATCGTAAGTTCTCTCAATCATTAAACACTAAAAAAGAAAAAGAAGCTGAAGTTAAGTATGAAAAAGGTTTGCCTAAAGAAGAACAAGGTAAAGAAAAAGAATTACCAAATCATCCTGTAGATGAAGAAGAAAAACAAGAAGAAACATATATCAGTTAATTAAAAACAGTTGACAGTCAGCCAAAAATCTAGTAATATAATATGGCTGACTGTTATTGGAGTAATACTCAAGAGGCTGAAGAGGCGCCCCTGCTAAGGGTGTAGGTCGGGGAACCGGCGCGAGAGTTCGAATCTCTCTTACTCCGCCATAAAAAAATTAATAAAAAAGATATTTTGATAGATATAAAATCTATTGAAAGTCAATTAAAAAAACAACATTTATATTGTTGTTTTTTTTATTATATCGATTAAATTTAAATAGAAACGACTTAATTATTAAAAAAAGTTAGATAAATACCTAATTAAAAGAGCTAAATCTTAGTGTTTCTATAATTTTATTAAAAAAAATAGATAAATATCTAATTTCTTGCTTGACATTTGATAAATATCGATTTATAATATAGGTGTCTTAATAAATCAAAGAAAGTTTTTAATTTTTGAAGGTGATAAATATGGTTAATGAAACATTTATTTCTAATGACACCATGGAATACTTTCAAACATCATTGAGTAAAAACATAAATATAAATTTAATAGCTTATATTAAGCAAAGATTTTGTAAAAAAGATTGTCTTATAAATCGATAAATTTTAAGGGGGAAATTAAAATGAAAAAAATTAAAACACAAACCGTTTATATTAATGGTATCAGCACAGTTTCATACTGGGATCAATTCCATCAAGATTACAAAGATAATAAAAATATTAGATAGTAGTAATTATGAAGGAGGGTTATAATTATGAAAACAAGAAATTATCATCAAACAAATCAATTGTATACATTTGATTTATTGAATACATCACAATTAACATATTGGGAACAATTTAAAAAACAAGAAAAGAAATAGGTAAATATTTATGAATAAGAAACTATTGAAGAATAAAAACTATATGTTGCTAGTAATTGGAAATTTCGTTTCTTTAATTGGTAGTAATATTCAACAGTTCGTATTATCATTATATGTTTTAGCTTTAACAGGCTCAGCAACACTATTCGCATCAATGTTGGCGATATCAATTCTTCCAAGAATATTGTTATCGCCAATAGCTGGTGTGTTTGGTGATTGGTTTGATAAAAAGAAATCAATTGTTATATTGGATATGATTAATGCTTTTATACTATTTGGATTTGCTATCTATTTATTTTATAACGAAAGTTTATCAATTGGATTAATCTATGTGCTTGTTGTTTTATTAGAAATAACAGAGATATTCTTTCATTCATCAATGTCTGTAGTTTTACCAAGTGTTGTTGATGAAGAAGAATATTTAGAAGCAAATTCATTAAGAACAATGCTCGTATCATTTGGCCAATTAATGGCGCCAATATTTGGTGCAATTATTTATGGTGCTTTTGGTTTATTAATCGCAATTTTAATTAATGCGTTTAGTTTCTTTTTATCAGCTATTAGTGAAATGTTTATTAAAGTTAAAAAAACTGAAAGCGAAAACAATGTTAGATCAATTGCAGGATTTAAGAAAGATTTCACTGAAGGTATTAAATTAATTAAACAATCTAAACCTATAAGAACGATTATGTCTATGGCGGTTATTATTAATTTTAGTATTTCTCCATTCTTTTCTGTAGGTTTAATATTTTTGATAAAGGAAGTTTTAGTCCAATCAGATATTAGACTAGGTATACTTCACACTGTTTTATCAGCTTCGATGATAGCCGCACCCTTATTATTAACAAAAAAACTAAAATCGATGCGTTTAGGCGATGTGTTGATAAAAGGATTTATTCTGATGGGTAGTTTAATCATGCTTGTTTCATTAAGCATTAACTCTAGAATGATTGGTATCAATGATGGTTTAGCTTCATATTTATATGTTATGGTTATTTGTTTTGTGATTGGTATTTTAGTGACTGCAGTTAATATTTCAGTAGGTACATTAATACAAAAGATAGTACCTTTAGAGTTTATGGGTAGAACTTCCACTGTACTTGGTTTATTTAGTGCTATCGCAATTCCAATTGGACAAATGATTTTTGGTTACTTATATGATATAATTAATCCAGGATTTGTATTTATATTAAATGGTTTTATTATTTTATTAACTGTAGCTATATTCTATAAAAGAATGCATCATATTGATGAAAAAAATAAAGATGAAGTAAAACAAAATTTAATTGAAAGAAGAGTGATGTTAAGTGAAGTTTAAGTTTGATTATGAAGTGAGTAAAGTTATAGATTTCTTAACGTTTCCAAGAGTTTATTTTACTAAAGATGAAGAAAAAGAGTCGGAAAATGACATTTTTGAACAGGTGATAAAGAAATACTATAAATCATTTATTGATAAGATGAATTTACAACTTGAACCTTATATAGAAGATATTAAAAAATATTATCAAAAAGACATTTATTCTACTTATGATTATGCTCATATATTAAATCAAGCTTTTCCTGTTTATGATTATAAAAATGAGGATGTATATTTAGATTATTTAGTTAGTATAGATGATTTAGAGTTTAGACATAAAATTATCAAAGCTTTATTAACTATTGATGAAGAATCTGATGTTGATGATGATTTTGACGAGAGTAACGCAATGGGCTTTATCAATGATTTAAAAATAGATTCATCTAACAAATGGAATTTATTATTGATGATTCAAGAACCCAAAAAATATTTGACAAAATTTATCGGATTATTACAAAAATTAAAACCTTTATTTTACGAGCATTATAATGAGAGTAAAGAAGAGATCATTAATGTAGGAAAAGATTTGTCAAAAAGATTATCTGTTAATACAAATGAGACATTTAAAAAGATTACTTATGATGCAATTTCATATGATTTCGGTGATCAAGATATCTGTTATTTCTATGTTTCTTCTATATTTCCATACACTCTAAGATTTATTGATGAAAAGGATTGCCGTATTGTCTGGGGCAAGGATATGGAAGCATCATTTAAAATGCTTTATCAATTAAATCAAGATAAAATTAGTCAAAGAGTTAAAGTATTTAAAGCTCTTGGAGATAAAACGAGATATGAGACTTTAAAATTATTGGCTAGTGGTATGAGTTCTATAAAAGATATCGCAACTGAATTGGATGTCTCAAGTGCAACAATTTCATATCATATAAATGAGTTTTTAACCAGTGGAATTATCACTTTAAGTAAAGAAAAGAATAAAAAGTCAGGTTATCTTGTTGATTATGAAAAATTAGAAGAAGTAATTAATGATTTTAGAAACGATTTAAATTTCCCTAAATAATTGATTTAATTCAAAACCCTATTTCTGAACTTTAATAAGTGAAGAAACAGGGTTTTTTCTTTTTTATGCAAAAAAAAGTCATGTTGTATTTTTTTCTTATACAATGTAAAATATAGGATAAAGAGGATGGAGATACATTATGAAGAGATGTGTGTATTGTGGTAGAGACAATGATGCTAGAAATAAGTATTGTAAGTATTGTGGGGAATCTTTGAATGATAATTCTTTTAGCGATGAACCTGAAGTTGAAGTGATGGATGACGATAAGAGTAGTTATCAACAAAATAACCAACATATTCATTGTCCAGAGTGTGGTTCAACGAATATTTACCTTAGAACAAAAGAAAATACTGATTTTCATGAGGGAAATGCTTGTTGCGGATTAATTTTGTTTGGGCCATTAGGTTTGTTATGTGGATTAACGGGTAAAAAAGAAAGCACGACTTTTAGAAAGTGTGGGAATTGTGGACACGAATTCTGAGAGAAGATGGCTAAGGTTGATGCGGATAGGAAGAAGTATTGGTTGTCATCAAAAAAGTTGTCGTTCTTTTTTCTATAAAAACTATCAATTTCCTTTATGTGCTCGATGTACAGGGATTGTTATAGGTGAATTAGTTATTGCACCAATAGTTTTATTATTTGGTTTTAATCATATGTATTTAAATATTGTTTTATTCTCATTAATGATTTTGGATGGTGTTTTACAATATTACAATATATTGCAATCAAATAATACAAGACGGCTCATCACTGGCTTAGGTGCTGGATATGCATTGACTTCCTCTATTGTTTGGGTGATTGTATTTTTGATAAAATAAAAACTTCTGCAAGTATTTAAACCGCAGAAGTTTTTTTGTATAATATTTTTATTTGATGACTTCAGTGATTTCTTCAGTCACTTCTTCAGTATCAGGAGAAACAGTTTCTTCAATTTCTTCCTTAGCGATTAAAGCGATAGTTTTAACAAATTGGTCTCCCATTAAGTTAATGATTTTAACGCCTTGAGTGGCTCTTTTTGAAATTGATATTTGATCTATTGGTGTACGAATAATCATACCTTGATTTGAAACAACCAATAAATCTTCATCACCGATTACAGACACTAACTTAGCTAAATACCCATTTTTTTCCGTGACGTTAATCGTTTTAACACCTTTACCACCACGGTTTTGAGAACGATATTCATCGACTTCAGTACGTTTTCCATATCCAAGTTTTGTTATTGCTAGGACTTGGTTTTGTTCTTCGGATACAACTGTAACACCGACAACAACTTCTCCTTTACTTAAATCGATTCCTTTAACTCCAGAAGCAGTTCTTCCCATACATCTTACTTGATCTTCATGGAAACGAATGGCTTTACCATTAGAAGCACCAATGATGATATCACGATTACCATCAGTAAACTTCACTGAGTGTAAGAAGTCTTCGTCTTTTAAGTTGATAGCGCGAATACCATTAGCACGGATGTTTTTGAAGTCTTGTGCACTCGTACGTTTTACAATACCATTATTGGTTGTAAAGAATAGATGACCTTCTTCGAAATCTTTTAGAGTCATGCATGTCGCAAGTTCTTCGCCTTCATTTAATTCAAGAAGATTAACGATTGGTAACCCTTTTGAAGTTCGGCCAAAGTTTGGTATTTTATAGCCTTTCATTTTATAGACTCTACCTAAAGTAGTAAAGAATAATAGGTAATCATGGGTTGATGTAAATATGATTGAATCAATAACATCATCTTCATTTAACTGAATACCAGTTTTACCTCTACCACCACGGTTTTGAGAACGGTAAACGTCTATATTCATACGTTTTACATAACCATTAGTTGTAATAGCTATAATCACATCTTCTACAGGAATAAGGTCTTCATCATCAATATCAAAGTCTCCAAAGATATCGATTTCTGATCTTCTAGCATCGCCAAAACGTGTTTTAATATCAGTCGCTTCATCGATTAAAATTTGGTTTTGTTTTTCTTTACTAGCAAGGGTTTCTTGTAGGTCTTCAATGGTTAAGTTAAGACTGTTGATTTCATCTTCAATTTTACTTCTTTCTAATCCAGAAAGACGTCTTAATTGCATTTTAAGAATTTCTTTAACTTGTTTATCAGATAATTGGAAAGCTTCTATTAAACGCTCTTCAGTATCATCATATGAATCACGAATGATTTTAATAACTTCATCAATGTTATTTAAAGCGATAATATATCCTTCAAGGATATGTAATCTTTCTTTTGCTTTGTTTAAATCAAAGTTTGTTTTTCTTACTAGAACTTCAACTTGATGTAAGTAGTAGTATTTAATCATATCTTTTAGATTCAATACAACTGGTTTATCATCAACAAGAGCTAACATATTCGCTCCAAATGAGACTTGTAACTGTGAGTTTTTATATAAATTATTAAGTATGACTTCAGGATTAACATCTCTTCTTAATTCAATGATAACTCTCATACCTTTACGGCTTGATTCATCTCTTAAATCAGTAATACCATCTATTTTTTTGTCTTTAGCAAGAGATGCAATACGTTCAATTAAGGTAGTTTTATTGACTTGGTAAGGTATTTCAGTAATAATAATATGTTTTTTACCGTTGGCTAATTCTTTTATCTCTGATTTAGCTTTAACTCTAATAATACCTCTACCTGTTTTATAAGCTGATATAATACCTGATTGACCAAGTATAATACCACCAGTAGGGAAATCAGGTCCTTTAATATATTCCATTAAATCGTCGATATCAATGTCATTATTATGAATATATGCGATATAGCCATCAATCACTTCATTTAAGTTGTGAGGCGGAATATTTGTCGCCATACCAACTGCGATACCTGTAGAACCATTAACTAACAAGTTAGGGATTTTAGAAGGTAATACTTTTGGTTCAAATTCACTTCCATCATAGTTTTCAATAAAGTCAACTGTATCTTTTTTTAAGTCTTTAAGTATTTCAGAAGCAATTTTATCCATTTTTGCTTCTGTATATCTCATTGCCGCAGCTGGATCACCATCAACTGAACCAAAATTACCATGACCATTAACAAGTGGATAACGGTATGAGAAATCTTGAGCCATTCTAACCATAGCGTCATAGATAGCTGAATCACCATGAGGGTGATATTTACCCATAACATCCCCAACGATTCTCGCTGATTTTTTATATGATTTGTCTGGCGTTAATCCTAATTCATCCATACCGTATAAAATACGTCTATGAACAGGTTTTAATCCATCTCTTACATCTGGTAATGCTCTCGCTACAATAACGCTCATAGCGTATGAAAGGAATGAGTTCTCCATTTCATTTGTAACGTTTATCTCTTTAATTTTATCGTTTATTTTTTCTTCTTCAGGAAGAATAATTTTATCGTCCATATCGAGCTCCTTTTACACGTCTAAGTTCTTAACGTATTCTGCATTTTCATTGATGAAATCTTTACGACTTTCAACATCATCACCCATAAGCATTGAGAATACTTGGTCGGCTTTAATTGTGTCTTCTAAAGTAACTTTCAATAAAGTTCTTTCAGCTGGATTCATGGTAGTTTCCCACAATTGTTCAGGGTTCATTTCACCAAGACCTTTATATCTTTGTAAACTTGGTCTTCCATCATTTTGACTGATGATGGTTTCAAGTTCTTTATCAGAATAAGCATATTGAATATTTCTACCATATTGCACTTTATATAAAGGTGGTTGAGCGATATAAATATACCCTTGTTCCACAAGTGGTTTTAAGTATCTAAATAAGAAAGTTAATAACAATGTTCTAATATGAGCACCATCAACGTCAGCATCGGTCATGATGATGACTTTATGGTATCTTAATTTAGCAACATCAAAGTCTTCACCAATACCTGTACCAAAAGCTTGAATCATTGAAAGAATTTCTTTGTTTTGTAAAGCACGATCTAATCTTGTTTTTTCAACGTTAAGTACTTTACCTCTTAATGGAAGTATTGCTTGGAATTCAGAATCTCTACCTTGTTTTGCTGAACCACCCGCTGAATCTCCCTCAACGATGTATATTTCAGCTTTTTTAGCATCTTTACTACGGCAATCAGCGAGTTTTGATGCAAAGCCTAAAGCATCTAGTGGTGATTTTCTTCTAGTCGCTTCTCTGGCTTTTTTAGCAGCCATTCGAGCTCTTTGAGCCATTAACGCTTTTTCAATAATGATTTTAGCAGAATTAGGATTTTCTAGTAAGAATCTTTCTAAACCTTCAGACATGATATTAGCGACAGCTTTTCTAGCGTCACTAGAACCTAGTTTTGATTTGGTTTGACCTTCAAATTGAGGATCAGGATGTTTAATTGAAATAATTGCGATTAAACCTTCTCTTGTATCTTCACCCAATAAAGAATCATCTTTTTTAAAAATACCACTGCTTTTACCATAATTGTTTAATATTCTAGTTAAAGTTAACTTAAATCCTTCAACATGAGTTCCGCCTTCAGGATTGGTAATGTTGTTTGTGAATGGATAGATGTTATCAGCGTATCCATCATTATATTGAAGGGCTATTTCAACCATGATATTATCTTGTTCGCCTTCAAAAGAAGCAATCTCATGATGTAAAACATCTTTGCCTTTGTTTAAGAATGCTACGTATTCTTTAACCCCACCTTGATAGATGTAATCTTTATTAACGATTTTTAATTCATCTCTAGAGTCTGAAATTGTGAAGCGGATACCTTTGTTTAAGAAAGCAAGTTGTTGAATTCTTGTTCTTAAAATTTCAAAGTCATAAACATGAGATTCTTCAAAAATTTCTGGGTTTGCTAAGAAAGTAACAATGGTTCCAGTTCGATCAGTATCACCATCGCATTGTAATTCTCTTTTAACAAAACCATTTTCGAATTCAATCATGTATTTTTTATTATCTTTATGGATTTCTACGGTCATAAATATACTTAATGCATTAACAACTGACGCACCAACACCATGAAGTCCGCCTGATACTTTGTATGAATTGTGGTCGAATTTTCCACCAGCATGTAATGTTGTATAGACAGTTTCTACTGAAGGTCTTCCTGTTTTTGGATGAATATCAATTGGAATACCACGACCATTGTCTTCTACGCGAATAATATCTCCAGGTAGTAAATTAACATGGATCGTATCACAATACCCCGCCAAAGCTTCATCAACTGCATTATCGACGATTTCCCATACTAAATGGTGTAATCCTCTTGGACCTGTTGTACCGATGTACATACCAGGTCTTTTTTTAACAGCTTCTAGACCTTCTAATATTTGAATGTTATCGGATGTGTAAGTTTTGTTGTCATTCATGTTTGTTCCCCCTAATATAGTGATTTTTCACATAGAATATTTTTGATTCATTAAGTATGTTTTCTTGGATATGATTGGTGCTAGTTGTTGTGATGATTGTTTGTAAATTAGACTGATTCAAATAATGAATGAGTTTGTTTTGTCTCATTTCATCTAATTCTGAAAAGACATCATCTAAGAGAAGAATAGGACTTTCTTTTTTCTTTTGATAGATAATTTCTGTTACAGAAAGAATTGCGGATAAAATCATCACTCTTTGTTCGCCTTGCGATGCAATATCTATCGCATCTGTTTCGTTGATATAAAACCCATAATCATCTCTATGCGGGCCTAATGATGTGGTTTTATAAAATAGGTCTTTTTTATAGTTTTCTTTTAATTCTTGTTCAACACGACCATTCAATGATGGGTTGTATTTGAATTTAAAGAGTTGTTGATTATTGGATAAGTATGGATAAATGGTATTTAAATGTTTGTTGATGTCATCAATAAACATTTGACGGTATTGAATAATTTTCTCAGCGGATACAGCCAATTGTTCGGTATAGATATCTAGTAATGTCATATCTGGATTTTTTTCTTCAGATAGTGACTTGATTAATTCATTACGTTGTTTAAGATTGTTTTTATATTGAGTGAGTTCAATCAAATAATTTCGGTCCATTTGACCAATGATTGAATCTATGAAATAACGACGATCTTTTGGTGGTCCTTTAATTAAATTCATATCTTCCGGCAAAAAAGAAACCACATTAATATGTCCGATGTAATCACTAAGCTTTAAAACATCGTGACCATTTAAGATGATTTTCTTTTTGTTTTTAGAAATAATGACTTTGATGTTCTCTTGACCTTTTTCTGAAGTCATAGAAAGAATTATTCTCGAAAAATCTTCGTTAAATTTAATGAGATTTACATCATCAGTTTTATATGATTTTGCCAAAGATAAAAAATATATTGCTTCAAGTAAATTGGTTTTTCCGCTGCCATTATTTCCGATTAATAAATTAACCCCTTTACTAAAAGCAATATCTTGTTTGTGATAACCACGATAGTTGTATAAGGACAAATGATTAATTTTCATTCTTGACAATCTTATAAGTTTTGTTTAAAACTGTTACTAGGTCATTAGGGTAGATTTTTCTTCCCCGACGTTCATCTTTTTCGTTGTTGATGAAGATAAGATTATTACTTAAAAAATGCTTAACTTCACCACCTGAACTTACAAGACTTGTTAGTTTGAGTAACTGTCCTAAAGTGATGTATTCTGTATGTATTTTTATTTCATTCATAGAAACCACCTATATTATATTATATATATATATTATATAATATTTTAGCATTTTTTTCAATGAATTCTCTTGCGAAATAGATTAAAAAAAGATACCTTTTCGGTATCTTTTAAGAAATGATTTTATCAAGGAATTCTACCATTGTAAATAACCAATGTTTACGTAAATTGATCGTGTCTAAAATGATTTGAATTTGTTCGTTTTTATATGCGAATCTAATGTCTTTTGAAACATCTAAACCACTTCTAAATATTTGATCTCCTGCCATTTTTTGTGTGCCTTCTTTTGATACGATTAATATTCTTTGTGTTTTAGTTTCTTTGATTTTTTCAATATCTAATTTTTTTGTTAAATATTCAAAGAGTTGTTCATAAATATATATTTCTAAATCAATACTGTGATGCCCAAAGCGATCCTTAATTTCAAGTAATAAGTCAAAAACATCATTCAATGATTTTACATTTTTAATTTTCTTATGCATTTCAATTTTGATATAGTCATCTTCAATATATTCTTTATCAATAAACTTAGATACTTTTGCTTTAACACCTTTGCTTTCAGTAACGTCAGTTTCGATGCCTTTAACTTTATGAATTTCTTCTTCAAGTATTTTCATATACATATCAATACCTACTGAATCGATGAATCCTGATTGTTCTTTACCAAGCACATCACCGGCGCCTCTAATGGATAAATCTCTTAAAGCGATTTTAAAACCACTGCCAAGTTCTGTAAACTCTTTAATGACTTTTAATCTTTTTTCAGCTTCTGGTGTTAATCGTTTGTTTTTTTCGTACATGAGATATGCATAAGCAATTTTATTAGAACGTCCGACTCGACCTCTAATTTGGTATAACTGAGATAAACCAAGCATATCAGCGTCATGAACAATTAATGTGTTTGCGTTTGGAATATCAATGCCTGTTTCAATAATGGTTGTGGATATTAAAATATCTATTTCTTGATTAATGAATTGTTCAATAATGTTTTCTAGATGGACTTTATTCATTTGCCCATGAGCGATACCGATTCTAGCTTGAGGGACAATCTCTTGAATTTGATCTGCGATAAACTCTATTTGACTGACTCGGTTGAATAAGTAGAAGACTTGACCTTTTCTTGATAATTCTCTTTCAATAGAATCTCTTAATATGATTTTATTTCTTTCAAGCACATATGTTTGAACAGGGTATCTGTTTTCAGGTGCTGTTTCTAATAAACTCATGTTCTTAACACCCATGATTGCCATGTTTAATGTTCTTGGAATTGGTGTTGCGGACAATGATAAAACATCAACATTAACTTTCATTTCTTTGATACGTTCTTTATGTAAGACACCAAAACGTTGTTCCTCATCGATGATTAATAGGCCTAAATCTTTGAATTCGATGTCTTTGCTAAGTAATCTATGGGTTCCGATTAAAACGTCAATATGACCGGATTTGATGCCTTGTAGGATTTGTTTTTGTTCTTTGCTGGAGATAAAACGATTAATTAACTTAACGTTAACTCCAAAATCACTCATTCTTTTCTTAAACGTTTCGTAGTGTTGTTTCGAAAGAACAGTAGTTGGTGCTAAGTAAGATACTTGTTTTTTATTTAAAACTGCTTTGAAAGCAGCTCTTAATGCAACTTCGGTTTTTCCAAATCCAACATCACCGCAGATCAATCTATCCATTGGCATCGTTTTGTTCATGTCACTGAAGATGTCTTGGATGGTTTTTACTTGATCTGCAGTTTCTATGTATTCGAAAGTATTGGCAAATTCGTTTTCTAGGTCAGGGAAGTTTTCATAGACAAAGCCTTGACTTTTTTCTCTTCGAGAGTATAAATCTATGAGCTGGTCAGCGATGTCTTGAACTTGTTGTCTCACACGTTCTTTTGCTTTTGACCAAGATTTTCCACCGATTTTAGATAGTTTTGGTTTGAATCCTTCACTACCAGAGTATTTATGAATTTGATCAATAGCATCTAATGTGATGTATAATTTATCTTTATCTTGATACTCGATATGAATATAGTCTGTTTCTTGTTGGCCAAAAGTCATGGTTTTTATTTCTAAAAACTTTCCTATACCATAGTGGTAGTGAACAACATAATCACCTGGTTTTAAATCGTTAATACCTGATAATTTAGTTGAACGTTTATATACAGATATGTAGTCTCCTCTTTTTCGTTGGATACTTCTTTTTCGAAGAGCTTCCTCAGTAATTACTTTTGTTTCAAAACTACGTGAATGGAAACTATAACTTTGCTCGTCTAAAATTAAATTGACTTGATTTGCTTGAATAGTTTTATTATAAACAAAAGGAATATTCTTATTAATTAAGATTTTGGAAAATTCTTTCATGTATTTTTCATCTTGAAAGGCTAGTATGTGAGTTAATTTATCTTTATGTTTTTCTAAATCGATAAAGAAGTATTCTAGGTTTTCATTATAAGTTGTGACTGATTCTCCAAAAACAGAGTAAGTATTAGGGAATTTTTCTTTATAGAAATAATCAAGATAATCCACTTTAATGAAAGGTAAACGGTCTACTTCTAAGAAATCATATAAGAGGTTGAAGGCCATTTTTGGATAATCTCCGGCCTGTTCATACCATTCTTTTATCTCTTCTATTAAGATATTATTTTGGTCGATAATACGATGATAATCTAAGTAGAAGGTATGTGCGTTTTCTACGAGATCAAGTAAGGTTGTATGTTTATCTGTCATGAAAGGTAAGTAACGGCTAAGTCGATCAAGCTCTTCGCGGTTACTTAATTTTTCTAAGTCATCTTTTACTTTTTGTCTAGATTCAGGACTTAAGTCAATTTCTTCAAGACGACTTTCTATAGAGTTTTTGAGCGTTTCATATTCGTCATCATCATAGAAGAAGTCTGTCATAGGTGTCAGTCTAAACTCATTAACCTGGTCAATTGATCTTTGTGTATCTAGGTCAAAGGTTTTGATCTTCTCTATTTCATCACCAAAGAAATCTAAACGATATGGATAATCTGTATTCATAGGGTATATATCTAGGATACCGCCTCTTAAAGCGAAATCTCCAATTTTTTCAACTGTATATTGCAGGTTATATCCATGATTAATAAGTTGTTCTTTTAATGATAAAATATCATAAGAGTTTCCTTTTTTGATATGTATCATAGATTTTTTCCATTTTGATAAATTGAATTGAGGTTTTAATATTCCATATAAATTTACAACAATAATTCTTGGTTTATGATTTATTAGTTTATCAATTGTGTTAATTCTTTCAAGCCGAAATTCATTTGAAGATACTAATAGTTCATTGGTTAAAAATTCATCTTGAGGATAAAAGTTTACTTCATCTCTGTCTAATACGCGACAGAGTTTATCGTAAACTAGTTGTGAGGTGTAGAGGTTTGGGGTGACGATGAAGAAGGTTTCATTTAGTTTTTTATACATAGATAAAAGAACCAATAAAGCATTATCTTCATTAGTGTTATTGATATAAATGTTTTGTTTATTGCTAGTTTTTTGAATCATTTCTTTTAATAGTTGATTCTTCTGTAAGTGATTAAGTATTTTTTCCATAAAAACCTCCACGTGCTTTTAGCGAGTTATGAACTCGCTAGGGGTATGATATTTAATTTATTTTTTGCTTTGAACTTTATAGGATACATACAAAATGAGTTTCTTAGGCATTAAACCTAATAGGAATTTTAATAATTTCATTTTAAAACCTGGAATAATGAGTGTTTTATTTTTTTGTAAATCGTTCAATATTATTTTAACACATTTTTCTACGGGCATGCTTTTTAATTTTTGAGTTGATCCAGCAACTTGTCCGAATTCAGTATGAACTGGTCCAGGACATACAGTCACCACCTGGATATTTCTTTGTTCGACTTTAAGTTCATAGTTTAAAGCCTCTGAATAACTTGTTACATAAGCTTTAGTTGCGGCGTAGCTTGCTAGATTAGGTGTTGGTAAATATGATGCCATTGAGCTTATATTAACGATTTTTCCTTGGTCCATATGCTCTATACCGAATTTCGTTAATTGATGTAAGCTTTGAATATTGAGGTCTATCATAGTTATTTCTTCAGCGGTATTGATTTTACTTGAAAAACCAACTTTACCGAAACCTGCATTATTGATTAATAGGTCTATCGGGATAGCTTTTAGTTCATTCATAAGTTGATTCAATTGATCTTGGTTGACTAAATCAACTTGTTTTATGATGATATCATTATCTTTAAACATATCTTTAATTTCATTTAATCTGTCTATTCTTCTTGCGACTAAGACTAGATCATATTTCTTTTTAGCGAGTTCAATCGCAAGTGTTCTTCCGATACCGCTCGATGCGCCAGTAATCAATGCTCTCATATAGATATTCTCCTCTTGTATATTTAGAATCATTATTATTATATCATTGACAAGGTCATATACCAATTTAAATGAAAGTAAAAAAAATATAAAAGGCGGTATGAACGCCTTTTATATGGAAGGAAGGTTATAAAAGTATACTTGGAAAAAAGATTAATGATATTCCTATGAATAACATAATGAGTCCGCCAAGCAAACTCGAAAATTTGGCATATTTATTTGAGATACCTGTAACTTTTAATGTAATGATAGCTATTGTAAACACTAGTAAATCATCTAGAATGAAAAAGATAACGTATATGAATATGTAAATAGCTGATTGTCCAGTAGATACTTGATGATAAGCTAACATTGAAGAATAGATGACTGGTAATCCAGCAGAACAAGCAAGTTCGATAATGTTAACTGAAATAGCCATACCCATAATGCCGATGATTGCTAGCCAAAGATTGTTTGAATTAATTATTTTTTTTGCGCGTTCCATTAATTTTCTTTTTTGTTTTGTGTTTGTGATTTCACAACCAGTATCTTTTCGGTGTTGATTCCAAAAATGTTTGATACTGTAGAATGCAAAAATAAGTGCTAATATACCAATAAAGATTTGGAATGTTTGAATCATAGCGACTTTGATAACAAGTTGTAACCACGACATCATGATAATAAAGTAGATAATACCACTTGTTAAAATGAACGTTAATCCAAGTATCCATATTTTTTTTCTATCTTTAAGGTTTACTAGCAAAGTAATTAAGAAGACGAGGATCCACATAGCACATGGATTAAAACCATCTATAAGACCGATAAAGATTGCGCCAAGCAATAAAGAAAATGATGCTAATTCTATGTCGCCTATGATTGGAAGTGTAATGGTTTTAGTTTCAAAATCCTCTTGATAAAAATCACTTTGTAACACAAGTTGATTATCTTTTATTTTATCTAAGATATCCACATAATCTTCTTGTTCTTCATAGTATTTTACTGTGATATCTAGATTTGATTTAATTTCATATAAACCCTGTAAATCTCTTCCGCCAATAATCACGTATGGCACAGTAGCCATATCTCTTTTAAAAACAGAAACTGTCTCTAGGAATAATTCTTCACTTCCTGGTTCTAAAAGTATGTCATAACGGATTAAATTTATATGATCTTTACCATCTAGGTATTGATCAAAGTACTCTGTTATTTGTTTACAATTAGGACAAGATTGTTCCATAAAATAATGGATAGTGATTTCTTTTTCTGTTTGGGCATTGACAGTGAAGGGTAAGAATAATATAGAAAAAAACAGTATCAATTGAATGATCTTTTTATAATTGTTTTTCATAGATTAATCATCCGTTTTTTCTGATAAGTAATTCAAGATTGGTTTAGAACCAGAGATGATTTCATCAAACACTCCATTTTTATAGACTAAAATAGAAGGGGTTTCTATCATATCAAGCGGTGGTGTGCCTTGTTCATATATCATACCTTCATGAACCATGTAGATTGGCATATTTCTGTTTTCTAAAATCACTAAATATTGAGTTGCTTCATCTTGAATTGATTGGCATATTTCACAATAAGGAGAATAATAAAAAACGATGGTTTCTTCGTTAGTAAAATTATTGGTTTCATCCCAATGATCAATATGAGTAAAATCTTTATAATCTTTATCTGGTAATTCGTTATCTTGACATCCTATAAGTAATGAAACTGAAACGAACATGATAAATGTAAGTAATATATGTTTTTTCATAGAGTTTAGAAATGAATAATTCATTTCATTATGCTCCTTTCACTCATGTGTGTTTTTATTGAAAAGAAGGCGTCATAGACGCCCTCTAAGTATCTAGTCTACATACTTTTCTTGGTGATATTCAAGTAAAGTTTTAGTAATACGAATTAGGTTGTTTGTTGATACACTACTTCCTGCATAAGTATCAATCATTTCTGGTTCATTAATAAGTTTTGTATTAGCATAATCAGCGTATACTTCAGGTGTTATGTCGTAGAAGATATTAATGCCATCTAAATCATCAAATGTTTTTCCGACTAACCAAGGAATAAAATCGACTTTGAAATTATCTTCGTAAGTAAGGTCAGTTTCTGGAATAGGACTACTATCGCCCCAAACACCTGCTTGATAATGTCCGCTACTATCTTCATCAAAAGACATATAAAGGATTTCTCCTGTTTCTTTGTGTATATCAAAATAAGCTACACTCCAAAAGTTATCTCTAGGAGCACGGCATGTGCAAGCAACAAATGATACTTGGTATTTAACATATTCTCTCATTTCATATTCAAATAAGATTGGCATATCTTTCATGATTTCACTTCCGTGTCCATCTAAATGAGG
>CAYWUZ010000007.1:53103-55237 GCA_964461565.1 uncultured Candidatus Izemoplasmatales bacterium
AAAGTCATTAATGATAAGAATAAGACAAGTAAGAATTTTTTCATAATTATTCACATCCACCGTTATTAGTGTCATCAGCGCCAGCATAATCACTGTAGCCGCCAGCATTCCATACATTTTCATAACCTAAGAACTCTAAAGCGTCTTTAACATAGCCTGCTCTTGTTCCACTTTTACAAATAATAATGATGTTTTGGTCTTCACAGAAAATAGCTCTTAAAGCTGCTTCGTCAATAATGTCTTCTTCAGCGAAAATGAAGTCTCCATCAGTACGAACAAGAATGTTGTTTGCTTCTAAGAATGTAAAGAAAGGAATCACTGTAGCACCATTGTGCCATCCGTCAACAATAATATCTTCTAAGTTTCTTAAATCAATAAATTGAACATCTGTTCTAGAAAGAATTAAATCAATATTTTCATCAGCCATGTTAATTAATTCTGGAAGTGGATCTGTTAATACTGGGTTAGGCATATCGATGTTGAATGTGCCATCTCCAAATACTTTGTTATCCCCAGTGTATTGACCTAAACCACCAGCGTTATATACATGTTCATATCCTAAATGGTCAAGTGCATCTTTAACGAATCCTGCACGTGTACCACTAGCACACATTAAAACGATGAATTTGTCTTCGTCAAATAAGGCTCTTAATGAACTTTCGTCCATGATATCTTCTTCAGCAAAAGACCAGTCTGTATCTGTACGTACTAGAACTTCTGTGTATTCTAGATAATCGAAAAATGGAATAAACTCAAATCCACGAACCCAACCATCAGACATTTGATCATCAAAGTTTCTTAAATCAACGAATTGGAATTCTTCATTAAATAAATACTCATCGACATTGGCCATCGTAATTGAATCAGCAGCAGGTGCTGTCATTGGGCCTTCAGTTGTTTGTTCTTCGGTAGTGTTACAACCGATTAAACCAATAGCGATAAAAGCTATTGCAAAAATTGATAAAAATTTCTTCATTTGTAAATTTCTCCTTATATTTTTTTAAATTTTGAACGCCATTATTATAACGAAATAGATGACATAAGTCAATAACTTTTATCAAATAACATAACATTTGTTATTGAATTATTTTTTTTATTTGTTAAAAGTTAACATAACGGTCGTTATTTAGATATTTTTGACAAATGTTCATAAAAAAAACATCCTATTTCTAGAATGTTTTTAAAAGGGGATGAAAGAAAGTTTACTTGTAATCGTCTTCGTAATGTTCTAAAGCAGTTAAAGCCATTTCTAATAACGCTTCTCCAGTAATACCGGCGGTTGCACCAGAAGTAGTATCAACCACAACATGACTATCTAGATCAAAAGTATCTAAATCATCAGTTTCATCAATGAATGCTTGAGCTAAACTGCCTTCATCAATAATGTCTTTACCATAACCGTCTGATTCTTCATGTTCAGTCACTTCGTATTTTACAATTTTACCGTCTTCAACAGTGACTTCGACTTCAATTAATCCACGAAAACCATCAGTTTCTAGAGTGATAACAACACCATCATCTGTTACTGTAGCGGCTGTAACATCAACAATGTTGTATGTTTTAGGATATTCAATCGTAGGAGCACTGGTATCATCTGATGAACATGCAGTTAATCCTAAAGTGAATAAAACTAAAAATAATAAAGCTAATTTTTTTAACATATTAATTTCTCCTTTTCATATTTCTTCAATTGATATCATAACATGTGTTATTGTTTTATCAAACATATTTTAGAAAAATAATTATCATATGTCAATAATAAAATGAAAAAACAGTTAAAAATGTGAACTTTGTTATTTTTAATTTTTCCATTTTTAGATGATTCATAATAAAAAGTTTCGAAGATATATATTTGATTTTAATTTAAACTTAAAATTCAATTGACAACGCTTTCATATTTCAGTATAATGACAATGTAATTTTAAGCACAGAGGTGCGTTACATCGGTATTTTATAAAGATTTCCTTTTAGGCTAAGGTTTATAAAAGAAGGGGTGTTACGCCGAAAGTTTTAACTCACCTAAGAGTTATCAACTTGGTATTTAAGCGAACAGTTTAAATATTGCCATATTCATTATGGAGAGCTGTTATATTTTTTTAAATATAACGGCTTTTTTTTA
The DNA here is from genome assembly GCA_964461565.1 of uncultured Candidatus Izemoplasmatales bacterium. GTDB lineage: Bacteria > Bacillota_I > Bacilli_A > Izemoplasmatales > Hujiaoplasmataceae > Hujiaoplasma. The sequence goes on from CAYWUZ010000007.1 coordinate 55,223, forward strand.
TTTTAAAAACGGAGG